>JBEKJF010000211.1:0-8258 GCA_050011375.1 Candidatus Sulfotelmatobacter sp. | reverse complement strand
TCTGCGGGTGTTCTCGGCGGTCCTCTGCGGTTCAAGCTTTTGGTTTAATTTTCGCAAAGGTCAGAAGCTTGAACGCAGCGGGACGCTGAGAACACCCGCTGAGACCGCACGAGAGAAACTCTCGCGCCATTGACCCCACACTCCCAACACGAAATAATAGTCCTGCCTGGCATCCGCAACCCGCGCGTGAGTTCATTCACGCCCAGCATCGAGGAGCATCATGAACGACTTTAACCGCAAGGTGGAAGACGCATCGGCGCGCGTCAGCAAGACTGTCGCCGAAGCCGCCGAACGTATGGAGAAAGAGATCCCCGAATTCATCAAATACCTGAACGACGAAGTTGTGCCTGCGGTGCGCCAGCATTCGACCAAAGCGCTGCGCGTGGCCAGCGTGAAGCTCACCGAACTGGCCGACTACATGGAACAGCAAAAAGCCTCGAAGAAGTGAAGCTACGTCGAGCAGCTTCGATCGATTGCGCCGGGCTTCTGGCGCTGTTCGCCATCTTGCTGGTGCTCTCAGGCTGCGGCCATCCCAAGCAGACTCCTGTGAATGTGCCGGTGCCACCGTCACCTTCTGCCGAAGCGCCTGCTCCTCCGCCTGCCGGCGACTCCGCGAAAACTAAAAATCCATCGGAAGCCGAGCGCAAGGATAAAACCGGCGCAGATCTGGCCGAGCCCACGATTCCCGCTGGCGCTGTGCCCCTGGCTACTGAAACCGGCAAAGCAAGTTGGTATGGTCCTCCGTATCACAACCGCCGCGGATCGAATGGCGAAGTTTACAACATGCACGCGATGACGGCCGCGCATCGCACTCTGCCGCTGGGGTCGATTGTGCGCGTCACCAATTTAAAGACTGGCCACACTGCGCTGGTGCGCGTGACCGACCGCGGGCCGTTCATCCCAGGGCGCTTACTTGATTTATCGCTGGCCGCCGCCCGCAAGCTCGACGTCTACACGCCCGGAGTCGCCGAAGTAAGAGTTGAAGTGATGCAATCGCCGGTGCCGCTCGAAACCGGCGGAAAGTGGGCGGTGCAGATAGGCGGCTTCCCTGACGAAGATGCAGCAAGAAAGTTAACGGATCATCTCGAACACCGATACCGAACGGCAAAAGTAAAATGCCTGAAGAGTCCCGCGGGTGATTGGTGGGTGAGGGTGCGGGTTCTCGACGACGATCGCCAGCGCGCCGATCAGCTTGCGGGTGAGACCACGACTACGGAGGGCGCGGTGTTTTTAGTGAGATTGGATTGAAGGCAGTGTTCAGTGGTCAGTGGTCGGTAAAACCTTGGGCTTTGCTGACCACTGAGCACCGAACACTGACCACTTTCTTCTGCTATTCTCACGCCGAGCCCTCCATGATGCCAGACGTCATTCCCGGAACTGCTCGCATTCGCGGCGCGAAGATTATCGCGGGTGCGGTGGCGATTTACTTTGTCTTGCGCATCGCTGGCTTTCATAAGCTTTTCGAAAACGATGCTGAGGGGATCGGTGCGCTTCTCCAGATCATCGGGACGCTTTACAGCGTTGTGTATGCGTTCGCCATCTACGTGATCTGGGGACAGTTCACGGCTGTCGAAAGCATGATTCAAAAGGAGTCGGGGGCGTTGAAGGACCTGCTGCTTTTCAGCCAGCGATTGAAAGAGTCCGTGCGCGAACCGATCGTGCGGGCGGTGAAGACTTATGCGCGGGGAGTTGCGGAAACGGAATGGAAGTCGCTGTCGGCGGGCGAAGACACCGACAAGACCGATAAACAATTCTCTGCGGTGATTTCGAGCGTCACCGACGTGAAGCCGGAGAGCGACACAGAGCGCATCCTCTACCAGAGGCTGCTGGAGATTGCGAATCAGGCGAGCGCGCACCGCGACGAGCGGCTGGCTCTGAGTGTGAAGCGAATGCCGCAGACGCTGGTGGTATTCGTCACACTTACCGCGGCGATGATTCTGTTTCTGCTTTTCTTTTTTCCATTCCGCAATCTGGTGCTTGGTTTGGTTTCGATTGCAATTACGACCATGCTCCTTTTCTTCGCAAACTTTGTGCTGATGGATCTGGATAATCCCTTCGAGGGCACATGGAACGTGGGCTCTGAGCCGTTTGCAGAATTAGTCACGAAATTTAGATAGCGACTGGCCGCTGACAATTCCCTGACTCAGGTGCTATCGTTTTTAACACAGTGATTTTTTCGGTGACAGACCATGACTGACCTGAACAGCGACTGCCTTTTTTGCCGCATCATCAGTGGCAAGATTCCCGCGAAGAAAGTTTATGAGGACGAGCATGTCTTTGCGTTTGAAGACATTAAACCGAAAGCTCCGACGCACGTGCTGATCGTCCCGAAGAAACATTTTGCGGGATTGAACGAAGCGCAGGCCGAGGACGCCGACGTGATTGGTCGCTGTCATCTCGTTGCGGCGGAGATTGCGCGCCAGCGCAACGTTGAGCAGGGATATCGCACGGTGGTGAACGTGGGGCCGGGTGCGGGGCAAACTGTTTTTCATCTCCACGTCCATCTGTTGGGAGGACGCGGGCTGAACTGGCCTCCGGGGTAGGTAGCAGTTCCCAGTTCTCGGTTCTCAGTTTTTGAGTTCTTGCCGGCTTCCCAACTTGAATCGGGGGCTTGACTCCGGTTTCACGATGTAATTACAATGTGGATACGGAGGTTGTTATGCTCTTAGAACTCACACGCATCGGCAACTCCCGCGGCATCCGCATCCCTAAGCCGTTGATAGCGCAGTGCGGCTTCGGCGATGTCGTAGAAGTCCGCGTCGCTCCCGAAGGCCTAATCATCGCACCTCATCGCGCCCCGCGCGAGGGCTGGAAAGAGGCCTTTGCCGCAGCACAGCCGATCAAGCGGGAAATGTTGCTCGACGGTCTGCCTCCCAGTGCGTTTGACGACGAGGAGTGGACATGGTGAGCCATCCCAAGCGCGACGAAGTCTGGCTCGTCGCTCTTGACCCGTCAAGGGGAGCAGAAATCAAAAAGACCCGGCCATGCCTAGTCGTCTCCGCTGATGACATGAACGAAGTCCTAGAGACTGTTCTCGCAGCCCCCATGACCACGACCCAGCGTAACTATCCAACGCGCGTGAACCTCGTCTTCCGGAATAAGACGGGGCAGGTCGCGCTGGATCAGTTGCGTACCGTAGCTCGTGAGCGCTTGATCCGGCGGCTTGGCGTGGTTTCGCCTAAGACCGCCTATACCGTTTCCAACGTGCTGGTGGAAATGTTTACCCGCTGAAAGGCGCCGGAAGGGCTCTCGGCCACCACGCACGATGCCCCGCCCGGCGATTCTCCGCCACGCTGAGCGCGTTTCGGCTCCGGAGTGACCCTTCGCCCATCTGCGACTTCGCCTCAATTACACGCACAGTTAAATCGATTTAACTCGCGGCTGTATGTGCCGTGGAATCAAGCAGTTGGGGTGTACGTACGAATAGCTTAAAGCAATAAATCCACGATTAAGGCGCGGCGTTCTGACCCGCTCCCTTGCTTTCAACAACTTGCAGCCCAGTCCCTTACTGCACCGTGGGATTTTCGTCTTCCGGCGCCCCGTGGCGGCGCAGCAGTTGAGGCAAGTTCTGGGAGAATGCCGAACGCGGCAGGACCATATCGCATCCGACCTCGTGAGCTTTCTGCTTTAGATCGCCCTGCACATGGGAGAGGAACCCGATGATCGAGGTCCCCTTCTTAAGCTTCGCCTTCAGTTTGGGGATCAGCGTGAGGGGTTTCGCGTTGGCGTTGTTCAAGTCGAAGATGATGAGCGAGGGTTTCTCTTCGCCATTCTGCTGCATGCGCTCGGCCAGGTCTTTGTCGTTCTTGGCGAACTCGACTTTCACGTTGAGCTTGCGCGCGGTCTCTTGAATCTTGGCCGCAAAGAACAGATCGTCGACGAAGGCAAAGATGCGCGAGTTGGAATCTTCGCGCAATGCGGGCAGCGGCTCAGGATCGACTGGCGCGAAAGGCGCGGCGAATCCGGGACGCTGCCGCCGTCCTCCTCCTCCGCCATTGCCATTGCCCGATAGAGCGGCGCGATAGCTGTGATCCATGGGCGCGGTATAAATGCCATCTTGATTGTGGCGCGCCTGACTGGGACCGCCGCCACTGCGGGGCCCGCGCGGGTTGGGAGGGCGGCGTCCGCGACGCCGACGGCTTCTGCCTCCACCACCTCCGGAGGGTCTTCCTGATCCTTGTCCTTGTCCTTGTCCGGATCCTTGTCCTGATCCGCGTCCTGGTCCTGACGGTCCTGCGTTCATAGTCCTCTCAAAGCCTGCGAGTCCGGCTTTCGATCCGGTGCAGGGTGGAAAAACTTCAAAATTTCAGGTTCCCATTGGTTGCGGCAGGCTCACACACTGTTGGCGCTAAGCCATTTTCTAATTGAGTAACCGGGAAATTCGGCGATTGAGTAACTGGAACCCTTACCGGGTAGTCGGTTTTTCAATTTTAGAATGACCCAATTGCAGAATTACACAATTCCTCGACCGCTCTATGGTGAAGCAAACACGTACTGGCGAAAAACAACTCTTTAAGTTTTGCGTATTCGGTAATCCGTTATCGGAACCCGTCGCGCCGCCGGGAAACCGCCTGGGGCGCGGAAGGCCAACGCGGGAACGTGGCCAAATGAGAACAAGATAATGGTACTCGCCTCGGCGCAGACGCGCAAGAGGCAAAGTGCAAGGCGTTTTGCACAGGAGGCCATGACCGGAAGGCAGTGGGCAGTGGTCAGTGGTCAGTAAAATCGAGGCTTGCAGCCTTCTTGCGCACGGGTCTGGTCTGCGATCTTCGATCACTCTTGCGTGGCGAGCAACAGCGAGTGATCAGCGGCCGCTAAGCGGTTTGGGTTTTGCTGACCACTGACCACTGGACACTGACCACTGTTTAATTGACTGTTGGAGCGGAGAGCCAGTGGTCAGTGGTCAGTAAAACCTTGGAGCCTTTTGGAGGAGGGTTCGGGGCAGCGATCACCGGTTAGCCTTGCGTGGCGAGCAACAGCGAGTGATCAGCGGCCGCCAAGCGGTTTGGGTTTTGCTGACCACTGACCACTAGCCACTGACCACTGTTTCTTAATTCACCACGAGCGTAAACGTGAACGGCGCGTTTGAGTTCGTTACGGGATTCGTTCCGCCAGTGGTGGCGCTCACTGTGATTGTGTAGGTTCCGGTCGGCGTGCCTGGGTTCGTGGGGCTGGTGTTGGTGCTACCTCCGCTGCACGAGCCCAGCCACATTGTCGAGAAGCACAGAACCACGATCAGGCCGAGCAGGCGCAGGCCGCGCGTGCGCGATCCTGCCGCGAAGACGACTCCGAACAAACCGGGCAGAAGCAGCGCGTAAAAGAATCGGCTGCGGCCGAGGGGCGAGCGGAGTTGCGTCGTCGGAGCCGTCGTATACAAGGTGATCGTCGGCGTGGGGAAATTCGTGGGCTGGCTGATGCTGCCGGGAGCGAGTTGGCAACTAATCTCCGCGGAAGCGAGAGAACTTACAGTAGCGCTGCTGCCAGTGCAGGTGTAGCTGAGCGGCAAAGCCGTGGTGGCGCCAGCGCCGGTGCCGACAATGAAGCCGTTGTTGCTGTTGACCGTAATCGAGACCGGAGCCGTTCCTCCCACGGCGGCCACTGTGAAGGTGCTGGCGCCGAAAGTGGTCGTGAGGGTAAAGCTCTCGGTGGTCTGGGTCACGGTCAGGCTGACGGTTGCAGTGTGCGAGTTGCCGCCGACGCCGCTTTCAGTACCGGTAATGGTGATGGTCTGCGCTCCGGAAGGAATCGCCATGTTGGGAAGAGTCGAAATGGTGACTGTGATGGTTGGCGAGCCTGAGACGCCGCCGAAGGTGACGGATCCTCCGTTACTGAAACTGCAGGTCGCCCCGGCAGGCAAGCCCGAGCAACTGCTGGGAGTGAAGTTCACAGTGCCCGACCCGGTCACGCCGCTCGCCGGCGCGATGGTCAAAGTAGACGAGGCCGACTGTCCAGCTGAGATGGAGGTCGGAGTCAGGGTACTCGCAGTCAATGTGAAGTCAGGAGGCGCTACGTTGACCTGCGCAGGCGAGAGTGACGAGGAAGCGTTGTCGCCTGTATCTCCGGCGTAGGTAGCCGACACAATGTTCGAACCGGTCGGCAACACCTTGGTCGTGAATGTTGCGGTGCCGCCCGAAACAGTGCCAGAACCCAGAGGCGCTGCGACGCCGTTGCCGTAAAAGTTGACTGTTCCCGTTGTGTTCGGAGGCGTCACCGTTGCCGTAAAGGTGACGCTGGCTCCCTGGCTGACAGTCGTCGAAGGGGTCGAAACCGACGTGGTCGTGCTGGTGCGCGACAGCGAAGCCTTCCAGGCAATGGCCAAGTTGTTGACGTCTACTGAACCGAGGCCGGTGACGACGTTATAACCCGTCGGTGGATCAAAGTTCGAGGCGTCATATCCGAAAGAGCCAGTTCCTGCGGCAACGGGGCACTGTAGTGCTGCCGGCCAAGGGCCATCGAGCGTGGCTGCCGGCGTGCCACCTGCACAATAAACAATATTCGTGCCGGTGGTTATCTGGTGAAACGCTCCGGTGGAAGTGGTCAGGGCCAGGGTGTAGAGCGTGGGATTGATGTTGCCCAATCCGTGGACGTCGAGGTACTGGTTGAGGATCGCCACGATCCCGGCGAAGATTGGGGAAGATGCGGATGTGCCGCCAACAACGGAGGGACCGACGGACGTCCCTACGCCGGCTGGGATGCCATTGACTGCGGCTAATATATCCGCCGCAGTGCCAGTGCCACAACTGCTGGTCGTCTCTGCGTCGTATGGGGCGGTGCCGGATAATTCCTCAAGCGGGGTGCAGATGACAAATCCTGGGAAATACACTGACGCCAGCAAAGCTACATCGGGCACGAGGCGGACGCTGCCGGTTTGGCCGGGGACGGTTACCGTCTGCCAAGTGGGCTGGGGGAAGCCGGAAACACAGTCTGAGTTGTTCGAGGTCTGGACCGAGCAGTTGCTCGCCCCTCCGCCGCTGGCAATGATGCCATAGTTTTCCTGGACGGTTAGCTGAGCACCTTGACCGAGGGTGCCGAGTTCAACGTCGTCATTCCATGAAGTTTCTGGAAGCGGCGGATTTTGAGCTGTGCCTCCGTTGGCAGGATTGTTCGTACCCCAATACGTGCTGGAGAAACCGTCGGGAGAGATTGCCGTGCCACCCACGCCGGTAACTTCTGGACTGCTGGCGGGAAAGGACACTGCCAGCCCGCCGGTCGCAATATTGTTGAGATCGGTGCCGCCGGGCGGGGGGTCGCAACTGGCGGCGCCGGAGTCGCCAGACGAGTTCATGAATGTAATGCCGAGGCTGTTGGCTTTGACCAACTCGATTTCGTCGTTGGGAAGGTTGTTGTCATCAAATTCGCACGCACCGTAACTCATGCTGATCACTTTGCCGAGATCGTTGTCGATGGCGTAGTAGAAAGAGTCGAAAACACCGCCGCCGTTGGCCGTTGTACTGGCGGCCGTGTTCACAAAGATGATTTTTGCGCCCGGGGCGGTCGCAGCAGAATATTCCAGGTCAAGATCCGCTTCGATCAGGTCGTCCTTGGAAACTCCGGGGTCAACTCCGTTCAAAATATATTCAAAGTTGCTGGTGTTGCAGGCGGTGGTGATCAGCCCGCTCGCAGCCGGGGTGCAGCTGATCGTCGGCAGCCCGAAGCCGGCGCGGAAGGCGTTGAGATCAGCAAGGTAAATGTCAGTCTGGCCGGCAATCACAAGATTCTGGCCGGCGCCGTTGAATCCTGCGGTATAGAGAGCATTGAGGTCGTAAATGGTGGCGATGTCGCCCGGAGCCAGATAATCCGCAGGATAGGTGCTGTCGTAGTAATTAGGACGAGCCCCCTTGGCGTGCACGGCCGCCTTCTTAACGTACATCGGCTTTGGAAGGAAGTCGTCTGCCCCGCGAATGCCAGTCGCGATGCCCGAGAGCGCTGCCGGGATTGACGGCATGGTTGCAGGCCCAAAGTGCATTTCGCCATTTACGTTGTAGCGATGGATTTCGGTTCGAAAGGCGCTTTCAATCTGAGCGGTTGTGCCGGTGAAGACAATCCAGTTACGGCCATTCGCTACGCTCAAGACGCTGAGACCCTGCGACTTCAACCACGCTGAGATTTTCGAGATATCGTTCTGGCTGAGGCCGAAGCGCTCAGCATACTGCTCGGGAGTCAGCCATTTGTGAAAGTTGGGAGACTTGGGATTCTGCTGCTCGGCGACGAGTTCGCGCAGAGCCTCCTGCTGGCTTTGCGTAGGCAATGTAAGCAGA
>JBEKJF010000210.1:0-8307 GCA_050011375.1 Candidatus Sulfotelmatobacter sp. | reverse complement strand
GGTTAGATTGCTGTTGCTAAAGCTGCCGCCTGGAGGTGCTTGGGCAGGGGGGGAACTGCTGCCGCTACCGCAGCCGGCTAGAAGTGCAAGAGTGGAGAGTGCGAGAGACAAAGCGATTGCGTTGCGTACTGACATAAACTGCCTCCGGGGAGCGAATCGTGGAGCTGGTCACCTTTGAGTTTGAGGTTAGCACAGGTGAATTCTTTTGCAGAGAACCCGAACCAAGGGAATAAGTAGCGCGTACCCAAAAAGAAACTTTCGGCGCGCAACTTATACATATCTTTACATTCTGACCTTGGGAAGAGTGCGATCTCCTGTTCCTGGGCCTATATCCAGCTTGGCACAATCAGGTGACCAACGGATCGGCGGAGTTGTGGGATGCCGAACAGAATTCGGTTAGCATGGTGCTGTGAGCATTTGTGAACATTCTTCCGTTAGGTTTTGAAGGATTATGGAAGGATTCAAGATGAAGTGGGGACTGAGATTCCGCTGGGCAGCTTATTTCGCGGCATTCGCCGTAATGGCGTTCGCGCTGATGATCTGCTTAGGCGCGACTGCGCCGCAGGATAAAGACGAGGGACTGGTCATTGAGCCGACGGAGTTGCCGGGAACGTATCCGCACGGAACATATCAGGTAAACTTTCATGCCCACGGCAAGTATGTGCCCACCCTGCATTGGCGCGTAGAGAGCGGCACTTTGCCGACTGGAATGCAACTGGAAGACGACGGACTGCTCCACGGCGAGGCGGTGCGCGCCGGCGAATTTCAATTTGTGATCGTGGTGCGGGATGGCGGGCAGCCCCAGCAGGCAGTGCATAAGGGATTCAGCATCAAGGTGGTAGAGGGCATCACGGTGGCATGGAAGGTTCCGGCGCACGTCACCGAAAACCGGATCGATGGCAGCGTGGAAGTGATAAACGCCACTGCGGACAACATCGATTTGACGTTTGAGGTAAAAGCGGTCAATGAAAACGGACGGGCCACGGAGATCGGCTATCAGCACTTTCCGTTGAAAAGGGGCACGACTGGAATCGTTCTGCCGTTCGGCGAGACGTTACCGCATGGCGACTACACTGTGTATGTCGACGTGAATGGCGAAATAGCCAAGCACAACGCAATCTACAAACAACAGCTGAAAACTCCGGCGGCGCTGCAGGTGGTGGTGGGGCCATAGCAGGGGCCAGGGGTTAGGGGCTTGGGATAAGGGGTTAGGGCCAGCCGAGTTCCCCTGCGTTCGTCCAACTTTCGTCGAGGTACGCTGGTCACGTTGACTTGCGTCTGGGGTTTCTGCAAGACTATTTCCACGCATTTATGTCTGCGTGCTTCTGCGCTTTGTGCTGGCGTTTGCGCTGACATCGGAGACTGGGAACTATACTGAAAATGGAATTGCTGCTCAATCTTGCGTGGCTGCTGCTGGCGCTGCCAGCTTACTGGCTGTGGCGGCGGGACACGGGAACGCGGTTGGCGCGCTGCGTGAGTTCGCTACAGTGTCTGCTGGCGCTCGGATGCGTGCTGGTTCTGCTGTTTCCGGTGATCTCGGCTTCCGACGATTTGCATGCGAATCTGGCCGAGATGGAAGACTCATCCGTCAGCAAGCGCACGGTGCGGCAAGCTGCAAGCGAAAAAAGTTCAGCCTGGATTAACCGGCTCCAAGGACCTCCGGCCATCGTGGTGGGCGCAGTGCCCTCGTTCACCCCGGAAGTCGCGCTGCTGGAAGTTTCCGTTGTACACGTAACGCCGCTGGTGCGGCCGAGGGTTCTCCACGCCGGCCGCGCACCTCCTTTTTCCTTCCTTGGCTAGTTCGCCGAATCATCCTTAGTCATTGTTGGCGTATCGCTGATGGGTTGCAGCAATAAATCCACGGCGAATTCTCCCTCGTCTTTAGAGAATCTTTACGAGGGAAACCCCATACTAGGGAACGCCCATTCTCAACGGCGATGGTAGTCGCGGAACTTAGCAGGCTGCGTCTACCACGGTTTCGAGAGGTTCAGACAAAATCTCGGAGCGAGTTCGGAAGTCCCAGGAGTTGGATGGAGTATTTGATGCAAAGAAGATTTTGGATGCCATTGCTACTGCTGGCGCTGGGTGCGGGCGCGGTTTCGGCGCAGATTCCGACTGCGCAGCCGCCGACCCAATCTCCGCCGACTCAGTCTCCGCCACTTCACTCCCCTCCGCAGGCCTGGACTTGGGAGCAGGTGAAGGACCGCCTGGAGCTGAATAATCCCACGCTGCTGGCGGGCGAACTGAATATCAGCGAATTGCAGGCACAGGAAATTACGGCGCATCTCAGGCCGAATCCAAATTTGGCGCTGCTTACGGACCAGATCGCTCCTTTTACCACTGGAGAGCCTCACGGGGTGTTCGCTTATTTACTGCCCTCGGCCACAGTGAGCTACTTGCACGAGCGGGCGCACAAGCGGGAGTTGCGTACCGAAAGCGCGCAGAAAGGAACGGCAGTTGGCCGCTCGCAGCAGAAAGACTTGGAGCGCGGACTTCTTTTCAACCTGCGCAGCGCATTCGTGCAGACACTGCAGGCCAAGGCGGTCTTGAAAGTCTCACTGGACAATCTCGAATATTACGATCACGTGCTGAAGATCAGCCGCGACCGCTTTGAGGCGGGCGACATCGCGCAGATCGATCTCGACCGGTTGGAGTTGCAGCGGGTGCAATACGAGTCCGATGTGCAGACGGCAGAAGTAAATTTGAGAACGGCAAAAATTCAAATGCTCATGCTGCTGAACGATCGCACTCCGATCGAGCAGTTTGATCTTGTGGGAGTCTTCGATTTCAACGATCAGATCGAGTCGCTGGAATCTTACCGGCTGACCGCACTGGAGAGTCGTCCTGACTTGAAGGCGGCGATTCAGTCCGTCGACAAAGCGCAGACCGATTACAAGCTGGCTGTTGCCAATGGATCGACGGATCCGACGTTCAGCTTCGACGTGGGCAGGAATCCGCCCATTGATTTCTACTTCGGCTTCGACGTGAGTTTTCCGCTGCGCATCTTCGACCGTAATCAGGGCGAGAAGCTGCGCACCAAGCTCGACATCACTCGCCAAGAAAGACTGAAAGATGCAGCAGAGGCGCAGGTGTTCAGCGATGTGGATACGGCATATGCCACATTGAACAGCAATTTAACTCTACTGCGGCCTTACAAGCAGAAGTACCTGGCGCAAGCGGTGCGGGTGCGCGAAACGATTTTGTTTTCTTACCAGCACGGCGGAGCCTCGCTGCTCGATTTCATCAATGCGGAGAACGATTACCGCGCCGTGGAACTCAGCTATGTGAACCTGGTCGGCTCGTACTTGACCTCGGCGGCGCAATTGAATCAGGCCGTGGGGCGCGAGGTTATTCAATGAAACACCGATGCTTCAAATTCTTGGCCGGGGCTGCAGTGTGTTTGGCTCTCGCTTCTTTTCTGACCGGCTGCAATGAAGGCAAGCCCGATCCCAAGGCCGAGGCGCCGCCTGCGGCAACCGTGGTTCCTGACCTCGACGCCAACAATTTTAAAGTGGATCATCCGGAACAGTTTCCAATGGTGACGGCAATCGAGCATAAGGCAGCGCCTGCCCTCAACGTCACCGGCGTGGTGCAGCCCGATATCAATCGCGCCGTGCCGGTAATCTCACTCGCCGCGGGACGAGTGGTAGAGATCAAGGCGAGGCTGGGCGATACGGTGACCAAGGGACAACTGTTGCTCAGAGTGCGCAGCAACGATGTCTCGGGAGCTTACCAGACGTATTTGAAGGCAGAGAACGATGAGCGGCTGGCGCGCGTGCAACTGCAACGGGCGCAAATTCTCTACGACAAAGGCGCGGTCGCCAAGAGCGCTCTTGAACAGGCGGAAGATGCTGCACAGGATGCCAAGGTCGATCTGGAGCATGCAATCGAACAGTTGAAAACCATCGGCGTAGACAAAGACCATCCTTCGGGCATCGTTGATATCACGGCTCCAATATCGGGCGTCATCACCGACCAGCAAGTGACGAACTCCTCGGGCATTCAGGGGTTGGGCTCGCCCAATCCCTTCACCATCTCCGATCTTTCTTATGTCTGGATCATCTGCGACGTTTACGAAAACGACCTCGACGCTGTGCACATGGGCGAGTTTGCCGATATTCATCTGAACGCTTATCCCAATCAGGCCTTGAAAGGGCGCATCGATAACATCTCGTCGGTTCTCGATCCCAGCATCCGCACTGCCAAGGTTCGGCTCGAGGTCGCCAACCCGGGTCTGATACGCGTGGGCATGTTCGTAACCGCAACCTTTTACGGAAAGCAAGCGGAAACACGGGCCGCAGTTCCAGCCGCGGCAATTCTGCACTTGCACGATCGTGAGTGGGTTTACACGCCGGTAAGCGCTGGACATTTCAAGCGCCTTGAGGTGACCACGGGCAACATGCTTCCCGGCAACATGCAGGAGGTTGTCTCCGGCATCAAGCCCGGAGATCAAGTGGTTTCAAACGCGTTGGCACTGCAAAACACGGTGGAGCAATAAGAATCGAACACAAAGGGCGGAGTGGATTAACAGCAGTGAGGGTGAAGCAATGAAGGTGGAGCAATAAATGATTCGCCGCGTCGTCGATTTCGCGCTGACCAACCGGCTTCTCGTGCTGGGGCTGGCGCTCATCCTTTTTGCCGGAGGCATCGTTTCATTCAAGCGGCTGCCGATTGAGGCTTACCCCGACGTAGCCGACAACTACGTCGAGATCATTACCCAATGGCCGGGAATCTCGGCGGAGCAGGTCGAACAGCAGGTTACGATTCCGCTCGAGGTCGTGATGAACGGCATTCCGCATGTCGTGCATCTGCGATCATTTTCGCTATTCGGACTTTCTGATCTCAAACTTATCTTCGACGACGAATCAGATAACGACTGGAACCGCGAGCGAGTACTCGAGCGCCTGAGCCAGGTCACGCTGCCGCCGAACGTTACGCCGCAAATGGGCACGGACTGGAGCCCGGTTGGCCAGATTTATTTCTTCACCCTGCACAGCACCAATCCGAAGTACGACGCGATGGAATTGAAATCCATAGAAGACTGGGTCATCGAAAAAAGTTTCAAACAGGTCCCGGACATCGTCGATGTTTCCAGCTTCGGGGGCCCTACGCGCGAATACCAGGTGCGCGTGGACCCGAACAAGCTCATCGCCTACGGCCTGAGCCTGGCCCAGGTCGAGCAGCAACTCACCAACAACAACACCAACGCAGGCGGAAGCTTCATTCAGGAAGGTTTGCAGCAGATCAATGTGCGTGAGGTAGGGCTGGTCGACCGTGTCCATGACATTGAACAGACGGTCATCCTTACAAAGAGCGGAACGCCGCTCCGGGTGAAGGACATTGCCGTGGTTGCACAAGGTCCGAAGATTCGGCTCGGCCAATTTGCGCGGGCGTGCAGCGCTTGCCCCTACGGTCCCCACGGCACAATCGTCCGCCAAGATGGAAAGATCGTCGACAACGACGATGTCGTGTCTGGCATTGTGCTGTTGCGCAAAGGCGCGGCGGCGGATACCGCGCTGCAAGGCATTCACGAAAAAGTGGAGGAACTGAACGATCACATATTGCCGCCGGGGGTGAAGGTTGTTCCGTTTATCGATCGCAGCGATCTGGTTCACTTCACCAGCCACACTGTGCTGCACAACCTGACGGAAGGAATGATTCTGGTTTCAATCATTCTGTTCTTGTTTCTCGGAAATATTCGGGGCGCGCTCATCGTGGCCGCGACTATTCCGTTTTCGCTGTTGTTCGCGTCGATTTGCCTGGATTTGCGGCATATTCCCGCCAACTTGCTGTCTTTAGGTGCGCTGGATTTCGGCATGGTGGTCGACGGCGCGGTGGTCATGATCGAAAACATTGTCCGCCATCTGGGCCACAAGAACGGGGACTTAAAAACTCCGAACGAAAAGATCAGCGAAGCTTCGCACGAAGTGCAGCGGCCGGTGTTCTACGCGATTGCCATCATTATTACGGCTTACTTGCCGATTTTTACTCTGCAGCGCGTCGAAGGCCGGCTGTTTCATCCCATGGCCTGGACTGTCGCTTTTGCTCTGCTTGGGGCTTTGCTGTTTTCGATTGTGATTGCGCCCGTGCTGGCGAGTTTCGCCTTCGCCAAGGGAGCGAAGGAGTGGCGCAACCCGCTCATGGAATTCCTGATCGAACGGTACCGGGTCGCGGTTCGCTGGGCCATTCGCCATCGTGCCATCACAGTCGGAGTGTGTGTTCTTCTCGCAGCGGTGGGCAATTATCTCGCTTTCAGCGGCACGATCGGCTCGGAATTCCTTCCCCATCTAGACGAAGGAGCACTCTGGGTGCGTGGCACGCTTGCGGCCAGCACCGGGCCGGACGAAGGCATTCGGGTCGCAAACCAGGCCCGAGTCGTGCTGTGTTCCTTCCCTGAAGTGCCGCAATGTACCAGCCAGGTCGGGCGCCCGGATGACGGAACCGATACAACGGGCTTTTTTAATGTGGAATTCTTCGTCGACCTTAAGCAGAAAGAAGATTGGCGGCCTGTCTTTCACGAAAACAAGGACGAATTGATCGCCGCTATGGGTCGCGAGTTGGACAAAATTCCCGGCGTGCTCTGGGGCTTCTCCCAGCCCATCGAAGACAATATGGAAGAGGCGGTGAGCGGAGTCAAAGGCGCTCTGGCCACAAAGATCTACGGCGATGATTTGAAGGTTCTCGAGGAAAAAAGCGATGAAGTCGTCAAGATCATGTCCGGAATTAAGGGCGTTGAAGACCTCGGAGTATTTCGCGTGCTCGGCCAGCCCAATCTCAACATAACCGTGGACCGGGATGCGGCTGCCCGTTACCAGATCAACGTCGCCGACGTGCAGGATGCGGTTCAAACCGCAGTGGGAGGCACCGCGCTTACCCAGGTCCTTAAGCGCGAGGAGCGCTACGATCTTACGTTGCGCTATCTTCCGCAATTCCGGAATACGAAGGAGGCGATCGAGAATATTCGACTGCTGGCTCCTTCCGGAGAGCGCGTATCGCTGGCACAGCTTTGCAAGATTCGCGTGACCGATGAGGCTTCAGAAGTCTATCGCGAAGGCAATCGGCGCTATGTTGCCATCAAATACAGCGTGCGCGGACGTGACCTCGGCAGCACGGTGGAAGAAGCGATCAAGAAGGTGAACGAACAAGTCAAACTGCCCACCGGATACACCATTTATTGGGAGGGCGAGTATCAGAGTCAGAAGAGAGCCAACGCGCGCTTGCTTATCGTGCTCCCCATCACCATCCTTATTATCTTTATCATTCTTTATACGATGTTCAAATCCTTCAAGTGGGCAACATTGATTATGGCAAACATTGCCATCGCACCCATAGGCGGCCTGGTTGCCCTTTGGTTTACCGGCACCAACTTCAGCGTCTCCTCTGGAGTAGGATTCCTGGCTCTCTTCGGCGTGTCGGTGCAGACTGGAGTCATCATGCTCGAATACATCAACCAACTTCGCGCCCGGCGCTTCACCATTGAAGACGCCGCAGTCGAGGGCGCGGTGTTGAGGCTGCGGCCGATCATGATGACGATGCTGGTCGCGACTCTGGGACTATTACCGGCTGCGCTTTCGCACGCCATTGGCTCCGATTCTCAGCGGCCATTCGCGATCGTAATCGTCGGCGGTCTGATCGCAGCCCTTGTCATGAGCATCTTCCTGCTCCCCACGATTTATGTCTGGGTGGCCGGCGAACGCGATGTACTCCCCGCCGCCGAAGGAAGCTTCGAAGAAGGGGAGCACGTAGATTAACGCACGCCAGGTTAACGCACGCAGAGTGCAGGATTGTATATCCTAAGAACGTACACCTTGCCCGCCGGAAGCCACTGATGCCCGAAAAAGCCAACAGCGTTGACGAGATCCTTTCCCGCCAACAACTCGACCTCAACCGAATGAAAGACGCTCTCGCCTTGCTGGGCGTCAACGACTGTTCATGGTGCAAGAAGTTCTTTCGCCGCGCTGATCCCGGCGCTCTGTTCGACGCTGGTGGTGGCGAACTTGTCTGCTACGGTTGCATTCATGAATGGTGGCCACAGCGCTACGCACAACTCTCCGTCAAGGAACGCGAAAACCTCGAAGGCAAGCTGGTCTTCTGGCTGCGCGACTACCATCATGCGGAAACCTTCAAGGATCCGGCCAAGCTTCCTGACCCTTCCCTTCAAGACCTAAACATCGTCGCCACCTGCCTGGAATGTCGTGGGACGGGAAAATCGCTAGGGCAGGACCACTGCCGCTTTTGCGAAGACCGCGGCACGGTGTGGGTGATCGTCTCTAAAAAGCAGGCGTAGTTTCAGCTCTCAGCTCTCAG
>JBEKJF010000209.1:0-8314 GCA_050011375.1 Candidatus Sulfotelmatobacter sp. | reverse complement strand
ACTCCAGCGCGCGAGCATGTCTCCGCACTCCGGCTTCCCGAACTCGATCGCCTGATTCACGAGCGCATTCGCCTCGGAATCGTGAGCGCTCTCGCCACTAACGCCAGCCTCAGCTTCAACGATCTCAAACGCATTCTACGGACTACCGACGGCAACCTCAGCGTCCATGCCCGCAAGCTTGAGGAAGCCGAATACATCTCATGCCTGAAATATTTCGAAGGCCGCGTTCCCCGCACCGAGTACCGCCTGACCGCGACCGGGCGCCGCGCCCTGACCCACTACCTCAATCAAATGGAGGAATGGATTCGGCTTACCCGCGAACAAGACTAAAGAATCAAATTTTCTGACCGGATGCTTGCAATGACAAGCACATTGCAGAAACGACGATAAAACGGGAATAGGAACCGCATGACCTCTGAGCAATCCATCGGCGAGAACCAATCCGCGCACTTCTCCATCCGCAACGCTGCCCGCTTCTGGGAGCCGCGCCGCATCATTTATAACGCGGCCCTGACCGCGACTGCTCTTTTCTGGCTCATCAAGGATTGGACCCACTTCCTTCCCGCCATGACCTGGTCCTCCCTCGGGATCATCAGCGTTCTCGCGCTACTGGCCAACCTCTGCTATTGCACCGCGTACGTGTCAGATCTCGCGATACAGCAACTGCTGCCGAATTCCTCATGGACGCGTAGCCGTTGGGTTATATGGTCGCTGGGAACTCTTTTCGCAATGTTCTTTGAGAGCTATTGGATCAACGACGAGATTTATCCCTACGTCAGCCACACCGCAAGCCTGCTTTGGAGATAAAACTATGTGGACACCGCCTATCAGCAGCAACATGAACTTCCCAGCCCCTCTGGCCATCATGGCATTCCTCGCAGCCGCTGCCGGCCTCTTCCTGATCTTGGGCACTTCGGCGATCGCCTGGTTTGCCCGCAAGCCAAAGCTAGCCCGCGCCTGCCTGCTAATAGTTTCCGCGGGAGCCATTGTTTACGCCACACTCCTTTTCGGATTCTCCCTGGCCAGCCGCACTCAAATCCTCACCCGCAGCCAGGAAAAATATTTCTGCGAAATTGATTGCCACCTCGCCTACTCACTCCTCGACGTCAAAACCGAACCCGCTGCCGACGTCACTCACTACGTCGTTACGATCCGAACCCGTTTCGACGAAGCCACAACCTCTCCCACGCGCCCCAAGGAGGCCCCACTGAATCCTAGTCCGCGCACCGTCCTCCTGATCGACGATTCCTCCGGCCACCAATACCAGCCGGTAGCGATGCAAGGCACGCCGCTGCTAGCTCCTCTGAAGCCCTCCGACTCCTACACGACCCAACTAGCCTTCGAGACTCCCCCAAGTGCGAAGGCAAAAGACCTGCGCCTGCTGATCACCACCACCCCGGCATGGCCCGACCTGGTAGTAATTGGCGACGAAAACAGCCTGCTCCACCACAAAACTTACTTCGCCCTCTGAACCGTTGGTATCGACACAGCCTCCAACGCCCTGAGAGCCCACACTTGGGGCGTCCCAGACAGTGCGTCCGAAGCGTGTCCTTTCCCGAAACGATTTGCGATACATCCTTAGTTACTTTAGGAACCTCGGCCAATCGCTTCCGCCACGTTACGATAGCCCCAAAGTCATGAATAAAATTGCGGTCCTGTACGATGCGGGCCAGGCCGTGCTCTCCACCTTTGACCTCGATGAGGTGTTGCAGCGCATCCTTGGTATCGCGCGAGACTACTTTCATCTGCGGAATGTCGCGATACTGCTGCTCGACCGGCAGTCGCAGCAGTTGTACGTCCGCTCGCAAATTGGATGGGATGAAGGTCAAGATAAAATTCGATGGGCGGTTGGCGAGGGTATAACGGGAGCCGCAGCGCTCAAGAAACAACCCGTCTATGCGCCCGACGTAACCAAAGACTCGCGCTATATTTGCTCCGCCAAGTCCACCCATTCTGAACTTGCCATTCCGTTGATGGTTCGGGATGAAGTGGTCGGCGTGCTCGATTGTCAGAGCGACCGCGTGGATCATTTCGACTCCGAAACCATCGACCTGCTCACACTTTTCTCCACCCAGGCGTCCATCGCTTTGCAGAACGCCCGCCTCTATTCTCTGGAGCAGCAACGCGCCCGGCAACTGCAGGCGATCAATGCCATCGCCCAACAAACCACCGCGGTGCTCGACCTCGAAGATCTTCTGGGCAGGGTCTGCCAGTTAATTCAGGATGCCTTCCGCGTATCGCACGTCTCGCTCTTTCTGCGCGAAGACCACGACCTGGTGCTGCGGGCTCATCACGGCACGCTCACTCCGCGCATTCAGCAAGGAGGCCGCTTCCCGGCTGAACCCTGGGCGGATATGCTGGCCCGCAACAGTACGTTGACCGAAGCAGATCTCAGCGCCGGACCGGCGGCCACGAGGTTCTTCGCGGAGTCGGCTTCACGCATATGCATTCCGCTCGTTTCCTTTGGACACACACTTGGGATTCTCGCGCTCGACAGCGCTCTTCCCGACGCCTTCCGTGACGGCGATCTCCAGTCGCTGGAATCGGTCGCTGACATTTGCGCCACCGCGATTCAGAACGCACACTATGTCGATCGCGTTAAACAGTTAGCTTATCTTGATGGCTTGACCGGCATTTTCAACCGGCGTTTTTTCGAATTGCGATTCATGGAAGAGATCGAGCGCGCCACCCGCTATGGCACCGGTATGGCCGTCATCATGGCCGACATCGATCAGTTTAAGCGGCTCAACGATGAGTTCGGGCACGTGCTGGGCGACGAGGTGCTGCGCCAGGTTTCATCCCTGTTCCACCAGCAATTGCGGAAGATCGACGTCGTGTGCCGTTACGGAGGCGAGGAGTTCGGAATCCTTCTCACACAAACCGACGCGCAGCACGCAGTGAATGTGGCGGAGAAGCTTCGGAAGATGGTAGCGACCTGGCAGTTCCCAGGTGTGCCACGCACCGTCACGATCAGCGCCGGGGCCGCCGCCTTCCCCAGCCACGGCACCACCCGCGACGGCCTGGTAAGGGCTGCAGATTCTGCCTTGTACACTGCTAAGCAGGCGGGAAGAAACAAAGTCTGCCTGGCAACCCCGGCAAGAGAAAAATCAGTGGCCAGTGGTCAGTGATCAGTGGCCAGTAAAATCTTTGCCCAATAAAATCGCCGCTCTTGCGCTAGCTACTAGTCACTGACCACTGAACACTGACCACTGCTTTCTAGATGTCGAACGAATCGCCACGCATCTGCAGTCGAAGCTGTTCCATCTCATGCTGAAGCTTCTCGCGGCTTTTCTCGAGTTCTTCCTTAACCTTGGGCCCAAGCTCCTGCCGTAGCTTCTCGGCCTGTTCTTTCATCTGTTTCTGTTGTGCGCACAGAGCCTGGCTCACTTCTTCCGACACCTTCCGGCTTTCTTCCTTCGCCAATTCTATCTGGGGCCGGAGTTTGGCAATCTCGTTTTGCACTTCGCTCAAATCGATTTGACTCTCCGCATCGACCTCAGGCTCTTCCAGGTTCTCTTCCAACATCTCGCCGGATTCCTTGTGCTCAGGCAAAGTGAGAGTGAGAGTCTGCTCCTTCTTGTCGCGGATCACTGCCACGCTCACGGTTCCCGCGCCGTGGGAATGCAAGGCATGAGTAAAGTCGCTGGTGTCATTGACCGGCTGATCGCCCACGCGAGTGATCACATCTCCGGCACGCAGGCCCGCCTTTTCCGCGCTGCTTCCTTTTTCCACCGATCGCACCAGCACCCCGCTCCCGTTCTTCGCCCCGAAAAACTCCCCGAGCTGCGGCGTCAGATTTTCCACCATCACGCCACTTCTCATCGACGAGTGCACGTAAACCACACCAATGTTTGGAATGTCGAAGTCCATGTTCGGGATCGGCGGAATCTCGATATGGAAATCTTTATTTTTGAATTTGTCCATCCCGGTAAGCGAAAATTCGTTGCGCCGGTCAGTCAGTTGTACCTTGATGGTCATCGGCTGTCCGTCGCGGCTCAGTCCCAGCGTGACCACGCGTCCCGGCGGCGTTTCGTGGATCATTCGCTGCAATTGCGGCTTGCTTTCGATCGCCGTCCCATTCATGGTGAGAATGACGTCGTGCTCCTTGATGCCAGCTTTGCCCGCGGGAGCGTCCTGGTCCACCATTGTCACTTCAACGCCGTGTTCTTCCTTCAGCTTCAAAGTGTTCAAACGCTCGGTGGAGATATTCGCGATGTCGACGCCGAGATAGGAACTCGTGTCCGAATCATCGGTGGGAATGCCGAAGGGCTGCGAGGAATCAACCGTCCATCGTTGCGCGGCCGGCGCCAGGCTTAGCAGAAGCGGTAGCAAAGCAATCGTCGTCAGAATTCGTCTACGCATGATCAACCTCCTGAAACCTCATTTTCATTCTCATTCCGAACCGTGCACCAAGCCACAGATTTGTCATTCCGAACCGGGCGCCAAGCCCGGTGAGGAACCTGCTTATTTTGAGGCGCTCCACCACTCGCTTCCCCTAATTCGCCCGCTTAAAGTAAATATCTCCAGTCGTAGTGCGAACCTTGAGCACAGGTCCGCCTCCGTTCAACTTGCCCTCGGCGGTCAACGTTCTCGGGCCGTACTGGTCGCCCTCGGCGGCCACATGAATGTCAGGAAAGTCGGAGGTAATGTGGTGCCCATTGCCCAGGTCGACGCTGGCGCGCACCGCGATGGCGACATCAGGCGCAACCAGAACCGTGATATCGCCCGCCGATGTTTCCAGCACAGAATCGCTGCGCTCGGCCGTGGTCTTGATGAACTTCACCGTGATCCCGCCCGCGCCGGTCTCGACGCGAGCCGAAGGAACGCCGTAGAGCTCGATGCTGCCAGCGCTGGAGTTCGCGCCCACGCGCCCCTTCGCGGAAGTCAGGCGAATACTGCCGCCGCCGGTCTCGACCTCCGCCGGACCACCAATATCTCCCAGGTTGATACTGCCGCCGTTCGTCGTCGCTTTGACTCTTCCCATGCAACGCTTGATCTCAACATTTCCTGCACCCGCCTCGACCACAACTCCTTGTTCGCCGGAGAGCACAACCACATTCCCGCCGCCGGTTTCGGCCTGGATCTTCCCTTTCACCGATCCAATCGTAATGTTGCCGCCGCCGGTCTCGAGCTTTAGATCGCCGCCCACCGTTCCCACGTCGATCGCATCGCCTCCGGTCTCAGCGTTCACCGAGCCTCCAACATCATCCACTCGCAACTTACCGCCGCCGCTCTCAATCTCTACGCGCCCAGTAACGCCCGTCGCTTCCACGGCGCCGCCGCCTGTCTCGATCCTTACCAATTCCATTTCTCGCGGAATGTTGATCACGAACTCGCCAGCGAATTTACATGCTGGACCTGTATCAACCGTCACGCGGCCCACACCCAACTTAATCGTATGCACGCCCCGCCGCTCCCCCACCACCCACGCCGTATCGCCTTTCACGTACGTGCTCACCTTGTAGGTTTGGAACTGTTTCCGCGCATCTTCTTCGGAGGATTCCTTCGAGCGCATATGAAATGCGTAATCGATGCCCGATCTCTGCGCCCCATGCACTACCACCGCGCCCATGTCGACTTTGACCCTAAGGTTCTTTACTCCCGCGAGCGATCCCGAGACGACCTGGCTCCAGCCAGTCCCTTCGCGGGAGATCTTGGTTTCCTGCGCCACGGCCAGCGGCGCAAGCAGGGCCAACATAAAAAACAGCCCAACGAATTGTGGCGAACGCTTCAAAATAAACCACCTCACTCATGCCCAAAACTTTGTCTTTCCGAACCGGGCACCAAGCCCGGTGAGGAACCTGCTTTTATCTCTCCATCCCTGCTCAATCAATCTCCGGCAACTGTGCCAGCATCGTCCGCGCCTGCGACTTGATGTATTGGCTTTGATCCTTGGCCGCGAGCGTCATCAACACGCCGCGCACGCTGCCATCCGCCTTCACCGGCTCAATCAGCCGCAACGCTTCCGTACGTACACCCGGATTGGTATCATTCACCAAAGCTTCCAGCACAACATCGCGAACCCGCACATCGTTCTTCACAAATCCGCCCAAACCATCAAGAGCCTTCAACCGCACTCCCGGATTGGTGTCATAGCGCAACGCATAGATCAGCGCATCGCGCACCTGCGAAACATCGGGCTTCTGCGTCAGCAGATCGACGGAATCCATGCGCACGCCCGAATTGTAATTACTACGCGCCGCAAACAGCAGCAGTTGCTGGATGCGCTGATCATTCATCGATCCCTGCGCCTCCTGCGTGGAAACTGTGTTGTACTTGATGTCAATCTGATTGGTGCCCGCCTGCTGTGTAATGGATTGAATGCCGGTGATCGAAGCTTCAGCAGCGGCGGGAGTCGCCCCAGCGTCAGTCTTTCCAGCCGGGTGACTGAATACTTTATAAGAAGTTCCAACGCCCCCGGCGAATCCAACAATCAAAATCGCCGACGCCAGAGCCGGCGAGAAGCGCGCCTGCCGCAGCCAGTTCGCCGGATCGAACGCCAGCCGATGCCAGAAGCCGCCCTGCTCGGCCGTCTCCAGCGCCTCCTGCAAACGCATGCGCGAAGCCGCCACCAAGTTCGGCGTAGGCTCTGCCGCCTGGTCCTGCGACAGCAGAGCATGGAACTCCTGCTCCGCCTTCAGTTCAGCGGCGCAATCGGCACAGCGCGCCACATGCTGCTCTAACTCATGACGCGCATCATCTGCCAGCTCGCCATAAACCTGCAGCGTGATATTTTCTCGAACCCATTCGCACTTCATAGCAACCCTCGCCTCAAGGTTTCAAAGTTTCTCAGGTTTCAAAGTTTCAAGGTCTTTGAAACCTTGAAACGCTGAAACTTTGAAACCTCTTTTCATCTCATATCCGCCAACTGCCCCCGCAACTTCTGCGTAGCGCGAAACAAAGTATTCTTCGCAGTCTCTTCCGTCGTGTGCAAAATCTCACCGACGGTGCGCAGCTTCAATCCGTGATAATGCCTCAGCTCAAATACCATGCGCTCCCGCGGAGTCAGCTTCTCCAGCGCCCCTGAAATCCGCGCGCCCAACTGCCGCCGCATCAAATCGCGCTCCGGATTCGCTCCCGCCCGGCCATCCGCCACCTGATCCAGCAGGTCATATTCCCCGCCGTTACCGTCTTTCGCCACCGGCGCATCTTCCTTGCGCACCGTCTTCTTGCGCAAGTGATCCAGGCAAAGATTAGTTACGATTCGGTAAATCCAGGTGTAGAAAGAACATTCAAAGCGAAAACTTCCAATGTTCTTGTAAGCCTTGAGGAAGGCGTCCTGATAAACGTCCTGCGCGTCGTGCTCGGTTCCGGTGAGGTGCAGCGCCAGCCGCAACACGGCCTGATCGTAGTGGCGCACCAGTTCCTCGAAGGCGGCGCGGTCACCACGTTGCGCCTCGCGGATGAGGATCGTATCGTCGATGCGGCGTTCTTGAGCAGCCATGCGGCCCCGCGCGGGGTCCTGGTTTTCACTGACCAGGTTTTCACTGACCAGCTTCTCACTGACCTGGTTATCGCGTTGTCCCTTACCGCTGACCTTCTCCGCCCGATACTTCGCTCTCGAAAGCGCCTGTTCACCAACCGCAAGTGTCACCACTAAAACATCGGCCGGCATGTTCGTGTCGTTCCTCGCAGCCCGGTGTCAATGCCGTACCCGTGCTTGCATAGGCATAGACGGAGAATCAGTGGAACCGTGAGCAGGAATTATAGGCTGGAGCAGGAGATTTCTGCTTGAGGATCAATAGGTTGGACAGGAAGGACCTCACCTATCAGAGCAAAAAGGCAGGCCGCGTATGGGTCGCATGTAAAATAGACCCATGACTGGCGTCCAATTCGTAACCGATGACAAAGGCCGCAAAGTAGCGGTTCTTATCGACCTGAAAAAGCACGGAGCCCGGCTTCAGGATTTCTGGGACGGCCTGGTCTCCGAATCCCGCCGCAACGAGGTAGGGATACCGCTGGAGAAGATAAAGGCAGATCTCGTTAAGCGTGGGCAAAGGGAGGGGGCCTGATTTTGGGTGGCAGAGCTTCCAGCGCTGCGAGTAAAGAGCGAGGCTTTGATCGAGGGCTCCAGCTGGCTGCCATTTGGCAGGAAAGTGTTTCAAATCCTCGCAAAGAACTCGGGATTAATACTTACCTCTTCAACCATTCTGGTTTCAACGCCAAGCTTGAGACTTTTTAGGAGCTCGCAGAGCAGGTCGCCGTCGATCAGATCAATTGCCGGCGCACCGTCGCGCGTGGCCTCCTTTTTTGCCTCGGCCGTGAACGTTCCCGTAGTTATAAACAGTCCCTTGTCCGTCCGGCCAACCATAGC
>JBEKJF010000208.1:0-8408 GCA_050011375.1 Candidatus Sulfotelmatobacter sp. | reverse complement strand
ATCTTCTCTATATTTAGATGATACGTATCCTGAAAGAAAACTACCGACGGATAAACGTCTTCGGCCAGCTGATCTCCCGTGATGGTAACCCCGCGCATGTTTTCAAGGGTACGAAAGAGCTGAAGCTGATCGCCATTGAGGATTGCGATGCTCGTAGTTCTCGCGTCCACCTTGACCACCAGAGTAGGACGCTCGCCCTCGGCGGCACCCAATGCCGCCAGCATGGAAGGCAGAATCACCCCAGGGCTGAATCCGGCATCGCGAAAGGCCGCTTCGTATTCCTCGACCACGCTGGCCACGGCAACAGCGGCGACGACGCGAACACCGTCTTTCGATTTCTGCGCATGGTAGGAAACCCGAGCCTTGTCGACGTCAAAGGGCAAAGATTTTTTCAATCGAAACCGGACCACATTCGCGGCTTCCTCGGAGTCGGTGGGCAGAGTATCGAATTCGAGCAACACCACGCGAACCGCCGCGTCCGGCACAACCGCGATCACATCGTGGGTCCGTCCAGCCACACTTTCCAGAGCCTCTTCAATTGCGGCCTTGACCGCGTCGCGCTGCCGCAGGTTGCCCTCAACCAGATCTGGAACCACACACCCGGGCGCAAGTTCGCGGGCGGCGCAGGCCGCCAGGCTGCGTCCATCGTCAGACAGTCGCCCGACCAGCACGCGGTCGGCGGCGATCTCACAGGCCAGCTTAGGTTTCGCCGTATTGTTGCCAGAAGTCATAAGAACAGTGGTCAGTGACTAGTGGGCAGTGGCCAGTAAATTCGCCACTTACCATCCGCGTGACACTTGTCGCCGATCAATTGGGCCTTTCTACTAATTCAAACGCCATATCGCATTAATTGCAATACCTGATAGGGCACTGCATAGGGCAATTGGGTAGTGACCAGCCGCGCGAGGCGGCTGGGATTAAACTGACCACTGATCACTGACCACCGACCACTGCTTTTACCGCATGGCCTCGATGAATGTGACCTTGTTGATCTCTTTCAGCGTAGTCAGTCCGAGCCGGACCTTATCGAGCGCCGACTCGCGCAGAAAACGCATGCCTTCTTCGCGCGCGGCCCGGCGGATTTCCGACGTCGGCTTTCGCGCCAGAATCATTTCGCGGATGCGGTCGCTCAAATCCAGCAACTCGTGAATCGCGGTTCGGCCGCGGAAGCCCGTGCCCGCACACTCGATGCATCCCGGGCCTTCATACAGCGCCACGTTCGACCACTGCACCGGGTCAAGGCCGCTGGCCTCGAGCACGTCCGGCGGATAATTTACCTGGGTGCGGCAGGATTCGCAGATCAACCGCACCAGTCGCTGCGCCAGAATGCAGTTCAGCGCCGAAACAAAGTTGTAAGGTTCGACGCCCATGTTCAGGAAGCGTCCGATCACGTCGACTACGTTGTTGGCGTGGACCGTGGTGAAAACCAGGTGGCCGGTAAGCGCCGATTGAATGGCGATCTGCGCCGTCTCCTGATCGCGGATCTCGCCGACCATGATTTTGTCGGGATCGTGTCGCAGGATCGAACGCAGCCCGCGCGCAAAGGTTAATCCCTTTTTCTCGTTGACCGGAATCTGCGTGATGCCGCGAAGCTGGTATTCGACCGGATCTTCAATGGTGATGATCTTGTCTTCGTCGGTCTTGATCTCATTCACTGCGGCGTAGAGCGTAGTGGTCTTGCCGCTGCCGGTCGGTCCCGTCACCAGCACCATGCCGTAAGGCTCTTTAATGTAGCGGCGGAATTTGCGCAGGTCGTCTTCATCAAACCCAACCACTTCCAGGGTGAGAGACTTGAACTTCTCGCTCATCGATTCTTTATCGAGCACCCGGAGCACAGCGTCTTCGCCGTGAATCGAAGGCATGATGGAGACGCGGAAGTCGATGGCGCGGCCGTTGTATTTCACGCGGAAGCGGCCGTCCTGGGGCACGCGGCGCTCGGAAATATCCAGCTCGCTCATGACCTTAATACGCGAAATCACGGTCGAGTGATGTTCCTTGCCGATCGGCGGCATGGCTTGCGTGAGCACGCCGTCGATGCGGAACTTGATCACGACCGAGTCGTCGCGGGTTTCAATGTGAATGTCGGAAGCGCGCCGCTGCAGCGCGGTAAAGATCGTGGTATCGACTAAGCGGATGATCGGGCTGGTATCGCCGGCGGCCGTCAGCTTGTCGATAGTGAGCGTTTCTTCGGCGCCGGTGGCTTCGTCTTCGCGAATAATCTGGAAGCCTTCGCTGGCCTCTTCGAGAACGCGCTGCGACTGTTCCGTCTTCTTGAGAATGTCCGAGATCTGCTTGAGCGTCGCAACTTTTGTGACGATGCGCTTCTGCAAGAGCAGGCTGATCTCGTCGATCATCATCAGCTGGCTGGGATCGGCAATCGCAATCGCCAGCTTGCCATCCGCCGTTTCTTCCAGCGGCACAAAGTTGTAGCGGAACATCAGTTCCGGAGAGAACTTTTTGAACAGCTCATGGTGAAGCTGGAAGTCAGTGAGATCGACAAACTCGCAGCGATAGCGCCGCGCCACGTCCTGAGCGCGTTCCAGGTCGGTGATGGGATTCCCCGTGGTGACCATCTGGGCGGCATTTTCGCCGTTTACGAAAAGCGATTTCTTATCTGCAGTAGCCATTCTTAAAATCCCCGAAAACAAGCTCTCAGCTTTTAGCTCTTAGCCTTTAGCTCCGGCTCTTCAGCTTTTGCTTCTGGCTAAAAGCTGAAAGCTGAGAGCTAACAGCTTTTTAGTGCACTCCCAGAGTGAAGATCGGCAAATACAGCGAAATCAACACTCCACCCACGAATATCGCCATGACGATCAGAATCAGCGGCTCAATTAAAGCCATGGATGCGCCCAACGCCGTCTGCACGTCCTCTTCATAAAACTCGGCCACGGAATTCAGCATGGCCGGCAAAGCTCCTGTAGATTCGCCCACTTCAAGCATTTCAACCGCTAGGTCTGGAAAGATTCTCTGCTCCTCAAGACTGCTGGCCAGCCCCTGGCCTTCGCGCACTCTCACGCTCGCCCGCATGATTCCTTTTAAAATGCGGCGGCTGCTCATCGAACTGCCCGCGGTTTCCATCGAAGGCACCAGCGGCAAGCCGCCCTGCAGCAGCGTAGCCAGCATGCGCGAAAAAGTTGCCACCTGATGCTTCAGCCGGATATCGCCCAGCAGCGGCAGGCTCAAAATCACGCGGTCGATCTGGTCCGCTCCGCGATCCGTCCGCTTCCATTGCCAGAATAGAAAACCCGCCAGCGCCAGCCCGACCACGATGAACGGGAAATATTTCTGCGCGTCTTGTCCCACCGCCAGCATGAATAAAGTGATCGCCGGCAATTTCGCGTCGAGGCTGTTGAACAGCTCCGCAAACTTGGGCACCACATAGGTGAACAGAAACATCACCATGATTGTCACCACGGTGACCAGCAGCGTGGGATAGATCAGCGATACAAACAGCTTCTTGCGGAAGGTCATCGCCAGGCGCTGAAAGTTGATATAACGATTCAGCACCTCGTCAATATTTCCGCTTTTCTCTCCAGCCATCAGCGTCGTGGTATAGATCTTCGGCACCATGGGGTGCGAGGCGAATGCATCCGACAGCAACTCGCCACCCTTTACCCGCTCCCGCACGTTCTCAAGCACCTGGCGCAGATTCGGATCCTTCTGCCGCTTGATCAGCAGATCGAGCGAATTCAGAATCGGCAGCCCGGCCTTGATCAGCGTAAGAAACTGCTGGTTAAACTGCAGGAACGAGGCATTCTTCAGCTTGCGGCCACGGCGCATCGAAAAGCCGCCCGACAGAATTCCCTGCGGCTTGACCCAGTGCACCAGATAACCTTGCGAAGCAAAGCGGTCGCGCACCTCTGCCACGGAGTAGCCCTGCTCCACCTGCTGGTGGGTATGGCCACGCTCGTCCGCGACTTTTATGACAAATTCCGCCATGCCTTTTATCCGGCTCTATTCATCCTGCCATCTTCATCCAGCTATCTTCCTGCAGGCACACGACCTTCTCGGCTCAGTCTAACATTCCTGCGCGTGATCTCGCGCCCAGATCGCCACAACTTCCGCTGCTCTTAGGTATCGCAAGTAACCAGAGCATTCATATCGGGAACGGGAACTGATAGTTCGATGCCTCGCACGCCTCGATCGGAAGAGTAAGTCATCGAGACGCGCCGGAAATTGCTGCATCAGGGATCTGGCTCTGGCTTGGAATCTCACTCGGAAGCCATCTTTCTATCGGCTGATACTCGAAGCCGCAACTCGCTACAAATCAGCGTGATACAGTATTTCCAGCATCCAACTCCTCAACGTCCCAGTTCGCTCTCCACCGTCTCCGTCCCCGCCGGAGGCGTAAACGCAAACCGTCCATCCGGGATGGCCTCGTTCTCCTTTTGATCTGTGAACCTATATTCAGTCACCGACCCGTCCACTTCATTCATCACAATCCGCGAAATCCTATGCTCCGGCGTCACCTCCAGCAAAATCTCGCTGATGCGGTCGGCCAGAGCCGCCGGAACCCCTCGCAGCACAACATCCCCAGAAGCCAGCGTAGCCACGTCAGGTGCCAGCGACAAACCCTGTAACTCCTTTTCCAGCTTGCTCTTGCCCAGCAAAAATGCAAGTGGAGAACGAATGTCATCCAGCTTCCGCGCATCGCTTCTGCGCGCCTGCCGGTCGTCCGGAACATAAAACCACGCACTTTTCCCGTCGCTGACAAACAGCTTCTGCTTGGGAGAACGGTACTCCCACCGCATCTTGCCAGGTTTTTTCAGCCCGCCCTTCGCCAGCCAAAGCGTGCCCGACTCCGTCCGCTCAATCCCCGACCCACGATAAATCTCGGTAAACTCAGCCTGCAGAGTTTGCAGGTGGTTGTAATGCGCATCCACTGCAGCAATGATCGAGTGAACGTCCATCGAGTGGAAGTCTTCCGCTGAGGCCCCGGCCGCGGCAGCAGAGCCAATCATGACCAGCAACATTGCCCTGAAAAACTTGTTCATTAATCCAATTCTACGCGACCGCTCCCGTCATCTATATACAAGTAGTCCTCTTCGCGTTCACCAAGCGGGGCATCGCTTAGGATGGATTTAGGGGGCAGCGGTTCTTATGAACGAAGACACAATCACGATCTCACCGGGACCTAACTTCAAGACCGCGATGCTGCTGGCTATTCTTGCCGACGCGCTGCAAATCGTCGTCTTCCCCGTATTCGCCCCAGGCGCAATCTCCCCCGCAGACGACATCCTCGATTTCGGAATCGGCGCCGCGATGATTCATCTTCTCGGCTGGCACTGGGAATTTCTGCCGTCCTTCGTGGCCAAGCTGGTCCCCGGCGTCGACCTCGTTCCGTTCTGGACGCTCGCGGTCGCAAGCGTCTATCGCAAAACCAAGCGCATCGCCGTCACCACACACGTGAGCCAACAGGAGCAGCCCAAGCTCGAAGGCCCACGGCATCCCTGACAACAAGTATTGACCTGCGTTACGTTACGCATTACGATAAGACGTGATCCGGTCGATCCGCCATAAAGGATTGAAGCGCCTTTAGGAGGACGATGACCCTCGCGGCGTGATCGGCGAACACACGGTCAAGCTGCGCGACATTCTGGCAAGGCTTTATGCCGCCGTTTCATTTAGTGATATGGACTTTCCGTCTTTCCGGCTGCACCCGCTTAAGGGCGCCTTTAAAGGCTTCTGGGCGGTGCCAGTTCGCGCCAACTGGCGCGTAATATTTCGCCTCGCGGAAGGCGATGCGTTCGACGTAGATTACGTCGACTACCACTGAAGGAGTTTGAACATGCCGATGAAGAACCCACCTCATCCCGGCGGCTTCGTACTGCGCTAATGCATCGAACCTTTAGGCTTGACGATCACTCAAGCCGCTGCAGCCCTCGGAGTCACCCGTACAACCTTGTCCGAATTGGTCAATGAAAAGCGCGGGATCTCTCCCGAAATGGCCGTTCGCCTGTCCAAGGTTTTCGGCGGCAGCGCCGCAACCTGGCTTACCCAGCAGGCCCATTACGACCTCGCCCAAGTCCGCGCCGACCGCATCAAACTCAAGAGGCTGGAATTCGCATAATTGTCACCTCAGATCGAATCGGGTAACAATTTGACTGCTCCTACTTCTTGGGATGCGAGACGCTGTAGGGAGACGAAGCAACCAGATATTTGCCCTCGTCGCTGTTGACCAGATCAACGTCGAATGAGTAGTCGCCATTGCCACCGGGGAAAAGACGCGCGCGGATGTAGTAGACCTTGCCAGCCTCTGCGGTGAAGCCCATCATGGCAAAGGCGCGCGAACGCTCTTGCAGGCTGGACTGCCAGTTAAGACACACGTGGTGGTCTCCGGGTTCGCCGGAAACCAGTAGATAAGAACTGCCTCTACTGGCTCCAACCCAACGGCCATCCATACCCACCTTAATGACCGCGCCATCCACATCCTTTGGATCAATGCCGGGTCGCCCGCAATCCGGGCATTGTCCGAGATCTGCAATCAGATAGACGGTGGCCTTGCCGGTATCGGGCTGGGGAGTAGGGTGTCGGCCGGGATCGGCCTTAGCGTCGAAGTTCACGCCAGCGGGACCGCACGCGGCTTCGGCCGCAGCGATCGCGGCCTGGTCTTGAGCGAAAGCGGATGCGGCGAAAAAGATTACGAAGAGAGCGGCTTTCATGTCTTTTCTCCCGCTGGAACTGCGCCGCCGCGTTGAGTTGGTTGACCGGATCTAAGGGGCCAGTGTTAGGTCGCTCGTCCGGGCGCGACGCCAGCTAGGCGCAGCATAACCCACGGAAACTGAGATGAGTGCAGAGATTTGTCGAGTTTTGCAAAAGTACGTCAGTTCGGTGCTTCGACCATCCGAAAGCAGATACAGGATTTGCGGGACGTGCGGGAACTTCTCGCGGGGCCGCTCCGTATAGCTCTGTGTTGGGGTCAGTCGGGGTGACGCCATCCGACCGCCTGGGGTATCATTTCATTCCAGCAAGAATAGAGGTTCCTCCATGAAAATCCGGTGGCTGATTCTGTTTCTCCCGGTGGTTTCGGTGATCGTGCTTTCGCTGGCCGTGATGCAGCATGCTGCCAAAGCAGCAGCCCCACAGCAACCGGCCACAATCGTCAGTGCCGCCACCGGTTCCATGCCCGCCAACAACTCGACGGCGACGATCCCCGACACTACGCTCGCCATCAACTCCGACAAGCCCATGTCAGAGCGCATCGTGCATTACGAAATCGATGCAAAGTACAACGCGGAAACGCACATCGTCGACGCCACCGAGGTGCTCACTTACCACAACGTGACCGGGCAGGCGCTTGACCATTTTCCATTCCATCTCTATCAGAATGCGTTTCAACCCAAGGCCACGTGGGTGAACGAAGCCAAGCTCATGGGCAGCCGCGACACCAGCTACGCAAAGTGGGAAGACAAAGACTACGGATCGGAAGAAATCAAGAGTATCGAAGTAGTCGGCCAGGGCGATCTGACCACGCAGTTGCACTACATCGCGCCCGACGATGGCAACAAAGACGACAAGACCGTAATCGACATGCCCGTGACTAAGCCCATCGCGCCCGGCGAAACCGTCCAGTTCAAAATTACGTTTCAGACCAAGTTCCCTGAGACGCAGGCGCGCTCAGGATACAAGCGCGACTTCGTGCTCGGTGGACAATGGTTTCCCAAGGTCGGCGTCTTCTGGCACGGAGCATGGAACTGCCACCAGTATCACAACACCACCGAGTTCTTCGCCGACTTCGGCGTCTATGACGTCAAGCTAACCGTGCCGCAATTTGAAATAGTGGGCGCGAGCGGAGTCAAGGTCAGCGAGGCGAACAATGCCGACAACACGAAAACGCTCACCTATCACGGTGACGACATTCACGACTTCGCCTGGACCGCGAGCCCGCGATACAAAGTAAAAGATGACGGCGTCTTCCAGGGCCAGATGGGCCCAGTGCGAATGCGAATTCTAATGCAGCCCGCACACTGGAGTCAGGTCGAACGCCACGAAAAAATCCTGAGGGAATCTCTGGACCACTTCGAGCGCTGGTACGGCCCGTATCCCTACAAGACGATCACCCTCGTCGATCCCGAGCCCGATTCAGCCGCCGGAGGCATGGAATATCCTACATTCATTACTGGCGAAACCAGCTGGTTCATGCCCGAGGGTTTGCACATGCCCGAACTCGTGGTCGAGCACGAGTTCGGCCACCAGTACTGGTACGGCATGGTCGCGACCAACGAATTCGAAGATGCGTGGATGGACGAGGGCATCAACAGCTACACGGAAGTGAAAGTGCTCGATTCGATTCTTGGGAAGAACACATCCATCTGGAATATGGCAGGCGTCACCATGGGAGAAAGGGAATTGCAGCGGGTGGGCTACATTGGCGTGGCCGATCTTGATCCCATCGCGAAGAACGCCTACGA
>JBEKJF010000207.1:0-8429 GCA_050011375.1 Candidatus Sulfotelmatobacter sp. | reverse complement strand
CTCCGAAGAAGAGCGCAAGCAGGAGCGCGACAAAATGGTGGACTTGCTGAACCGCCGAAACTACATCCGCAATCTGGTGCGGGATGTGAACGAAGCGCTAGAAAATTGAGTAATTTGGTAATCGGGTAATTTGTAATTTAAAACCCGAAGGCCCTTAATTTACCAAATTACCCGATTACAAAATTATAAATGTCCTCTGATCGCATCGTCGGCATCGACCTGGGTACCACGAATTCTCTCGTGGCCTTCATGCAAGGGGAGAGCCCTGTCGTGATCCCCGGCGACGATGGATCGAATCTTGTCCCTTCGGTTGTGGCGCTCGACGAGAACGATCAGCCGGTCATCGGCAATGCCGCCCGCAAATATCTCACCGAGACGCCGGAGCGCGCCGTCTACTCGATTAAACGCCTGATGGGGCGCGGGGTTGACGACATTCAGGACGAATTGAAGTTCTTCCCATTCCATCTCGCCGAAGATCTGCAGCCCGGCGAGGTGATCAGAATCAAGCTCGGGGATAAAACCTTCACTCCGCCGGAAATCTCCGCTCTCATACTTCGTCAACTCAAGCGCAACGCCGAGCGCTTCTTCGGAGCGCAGGTTACCAAGGCCGTCATCACGGTGCCCGCGTATTTCAACGACGCGCAGCGGCAGGCTACAAAAGACGCTGGACGCATAGCCGGCCTCGAAGTGCTGCGCCTGGTCAACGAACCTACAGCAGCGTCGCTGGCCTACGGCCTCGACAAAAAGCAAAACGGAGTCGTCGCGGTCTACGATCTCGGCGGCGGCACTTTCGACATTTCGATTCTCAAATTGCACGACGGCATCTTCGAAGTCATCTCCACCAACGGCGATACGCATCTCGGCGGAGACGACATCGACAACCTGCTGATCACCATCGCCCTCGACGACACTCTTGGAGATTTAGGTCTCGATCTACGCCGCAGCGGCGAAGCCGTGCAGGCTATTCGTAATGCTGTGATCGAGGCCAAGATTGCCCTTTCCTCGCAGACTTCAGTCAAGCTCAATGTTGAATTGCCCGGCGGCGGGCGCTACCTGCGCGAAGTCACGCGAGAACAGTTCGAAAAACTTATTCAGCCGATCATCGACCGAACTATCGGTCCCTGCAAGCAAGCCTTGAAGGATGCCGGACTCAAGCCCGAACAGATTGACGAGGTCGTTCTGGTCGGCGGGTCCACGCGCATTCCTAAAGTTCGCGCTCTCGTGAAGGAATTGTTTCATCGCGAGCCGCACACAGATCTGAATCCCGACGAAGTCGTAGCTCTCGGCGCGGCCGTGCAAGCCAACATTCTCGGCGGCGGCTCCGAGGCCACTGAGAACATGCTGCTGCTCGATGTCACGCCGCTGTCGCTCGGTATCGAAGTCGCGGGAGGCGTTACCGATAAGATCATTCTGCGCAACTCAACCATCCCGGCGTCGGCTACGCAGTTTTACACCACGCAGGTTGACGGGCAGGCCAATGTCGCGATCCATGTGCTGCAAGGCGAGCGCGAACTCGCCAAAGATTGCCGTTCGCTGGCGCGCTTCGATCTGAAAGGCATTCCACCCATGGCCGCGGGAATGGCGCGCATCGAGGTGAAATTCCTCATCGACGCAAACGGAATCCTGCACGTCTCCGCGCGCGAACAGCGCAGCGGCAAAGAGGCGGAGATTCAAGTCCAGCCCAGCTACGGTCTTACCGATGAACAGGTCGAGGGTATGATCCTCGACTCGTTCGACAGTGCGGAAGAAGATTTCCGGCAGCGGCAGGTCATCGAAGCGCGCAATGAAGCCGACACTATCTTGGCCGCACTCGACAAAGGCAAGAAAAGTCCGGCGTGGGGTCATCTTACGACTGACGAAAAGAAGAAAATCGCGAAGATGGAGAAGGCTTTGATCGCGGTGAAGGCTGAGGACGATTACCAGGCGATCCGCAAAGCCATCGACGCGCTGAATCAAGGCACAACGCGCCTTGCCGAGTTAATGATGGACAGCGCCGTTTCCACCGCGCTAAAGGGTAAAACGATGGACGAAGCTGATATGGGCGAAGGGCCTACGGCTCCGCATCCCATGGCCAAAGCAGAGTTCGAGTAGTGCCGGCGTCCTGCTAGCCGCCGCGGACGGCGCGGGCGGGACGCCCGCGCGACTGCCGCCGAGACGGCGGCGCTACTATTTCAGAGGAGTAATGATGCCAGACGAAAAAACACAATCCGCCGGAACCATCACTGAAGAAGCTCCCGGCGAAGACAAAATCAGCGAAAATTCCATCGGCGAAAATACGGTGCAGGTCACGTTTCTGCCCGAAGGCAAGACCGTGCAGTTCGAGCACGGCAAGCTTCCCTACCAAGATCACGGCAAAGAAGAGTCGATTCTTGACGTCGCGCTGAACAATCACATCACGCTCGACCACGCTTGCGGCGGCAATTGCGCGTGCACTACTTGCCACGTATGGATCAAAGAAGGCGCCGAAAATCTTTCTCCGATGGAGGACGACGAAGCGGACCGTCTGGACATGGCCGCCGACTTACAGTTAAACTCGCGTCTCGGTTGCCAGGTGCAGATCACGAAGCCCGGCAAGGTCGTGGTTGAGATTCCAGCCTGGAACCGGAATTACATTTCGGAAGAACACCATTAAAACCGGCTTCGGGCTTCGGCCTCACCGAATTTGCCGAAGCCCGATAGCCGAAGCCCGAAGCCCTGAGGAATCACATGCCTAAATCTCTAACTTGGGACGACGCCGAAGATATCGGCATCCTGCTCTCCGAAACCCATCCCGAGCTCGATCCGCTGACTGTGCGCTTCACCGACCTGCACCGCTATGTTACCGAGTTGCCTGACTTCAAAGGCGATCCCGGTGCGTCGAACGAAGGCAAGCTCGAAGCCATCCAGATGGCGTGGCATGAAGAATTTCAAGACCGCACTGTGGGTTAGGCTTAGCGAACAGTTGCGTTCGCGCCGCGTCCTTGGTGCCGGACTTTTTACATTCTCCTGACATTTCGCGGCGCAGGCTGGGATTATGCTGGTTCTCAAGCCGTTGCTGGCGAGGGCTCTTCCCCAAATTCACCCTTTGCCATCAACCTCTCTCTCACTAAACAGGGCACGGCTCTCTGGCCGTGCCCTCTTTTCCTGATCGGAATTCTTCGTCCGGATTCTTCGGTTCGCTTCGCTCGCTGGGCGGACGAATGCGTCCGCGCCTACACGCACTACCCAACCGTCGCCGGCACGGGATCTTCCACGCTGGCCTCGCGCAGAAACTTTGCTGCCTCTTCGGGCGGCGTGGGATTAATGTAGAAGCCGGTGCCCCACTCAAATCCTGCCGTCTTCGTCAGTTTCGGCATGAACTCAATGTGCCAGTGATAGTGATCGTTGGTGGGGTCCTGCGCCGGCGAAGTATGCACGACTAGATTGTACGGAGGATTATCGAGCACGCGATCGGCCTTGATCAGCAAAATCTTCAACGCCTTGGCCAGGTTCTCAAACATATGCGACGACGAATTTTCGAACGCCGACTCGTGCTGTTTCGGCAGAATCCAGGTCTCGAAGGGAAATCGCGGAGCGTACGGCGCAATGGTCACGAAGTTTTCGTTTTCAGCCACTACGCGGCTGCCGTTTTCAAGTTCCTGCGCGATGATGTCGCAGAACACGCAGCGCTCTTTATATAGGAAGTACTGCTTCGAGCCCTCCAGTTCCTGTACGACGTTGATCGGCAGAATCGGCAGCGCAATCAATTGCGAGTGCGCATGTTCCAGCGACGCTCCGGCCGCCTCGCCGTGGTTCTTAAAGAGCAGGATGTACTTGAAGCGCCGGTCTTTTTTCAGATCGAGAATGCGGTCGCGAAAGGTCCACAGTACATCTTCGATGCGCTTCGGAGGCAGCGTCGCCAGGCTGGCATTGTGGTCGGGAGTCTCGACGATCACTTCGTGCGCCCCAATGCCGTTCATGCGGTCGAACATGCCTTCCGCCTGCCGGCTCAGCGTGCCTTCAATGCCCAGAGCCGGAAACTTATTCGGCACCACGCGTACTGTCCATCCCGGCGTGTCGCGCTGCGAAGCTGGCCCGCCACTCGATCCCGGACGGTAAGCCTGAATCTCCGGTGGCGTCTTGCCCTCGTTCCCGTAGCAAAAAGGACAGAATCCGCCCTTCAACTTCACGTTTTCCCGCGCGAAATCCGTGGGACGCTTCGCGCGATCCGTGGAAATAATCACCCAGCGGCCAACAATAGGATCTTTTCTCAGCTCAGGCACGGCCCACACCTCTCGAGTAAGATAGCCGAATTAAAAATAGCCGAATTTTTAATTTTACGCCGTCAGGGAGGAGTTTCGAAACACTTCAATCTGCGGCCGGCTGGCTTTGGACTCGGGGTAGTATACGCTCACCACATCGAAACGCCACTGGCACGAAGGTGGAAATCGCCGCAGGTACTCCCGTACCACCGCCGCGATCTGCCGCCGCTTGTGCCCGTCCACGGCGGCTTCTCCGGGCTTCACGTCGCGCGTGGTTCGCGTCTTGACCTCCACGAAGCAAAGAACATCGTTATCCCATCCGATCAAGTCAATCTCTCCACGGCAGCGCGGCGAGCGGAAGTTCCGCGCCACCATGGTGTAGCCCAGCCGGCGAAGATGAAAGTAAGCTGCCTCTTCACCTCGCCGCCCAGTCCGATAATGCGCGGCAAGTTTCACCGCCGGCAAAGTAAGTTCGGCCAGCCAGTCCAAAACGCAAAGCACCGCCCGCGTAGCTTGCCCGGAAAACACTCGTCGTGAAAACGCTAGTCGTGCCGGCACAATAGAAATCCCCACGTTAAATGTACCTCGCCGTTCCCGCCCAGGATGTGATCGGTCTAACAAATTAAGAAGACGGGGCCCATCGTTCCTCCCAAACCGGGAAGCCCAACTGCAGCTTCCCAGGCCAGAAGTTTTGTTTAGAATGGCTGAACTTGATCTCTTCTCTCTACAGCTTTCTCTACAGCCTTGCGCTGGGCGTTGCGATGTTGGTGAGCCTGCCTTACTGGCTCTTCCAGATGGCGCGTCACGGCAAATACCGCAAAGGCCTGGCAGAGAGGCTGGGGCGGGTGCCGTCGCGGCTTCAGTTGCCGGAGGAAGAGCCAGCGATTTGGATTCACGCAGTTTCGGTGGGAGAGGTGCTGGCGGTTGCCGGTTTGGTAGAAGAGTTGAGACGACGTTTTCCGCAGCACCGCGTTTTTATTTCAACCACCACTGACACAGGGCAGGCGCTTGCCCGCCAGCGCTTCGGCGAGGACAAAGTGTTTTACTTCCCCATGGATTTTGCATTCGCCATCCGTCCTTACCTGCGGGCGCTGCGGCCGCAATTGGTGGTGATTGCCGAGACCGAGTTCTGGCCTAACTTTCTGCGGCTGGCGCATGCCGGCGGCGCGCGCGTTGCCGTAGTGAATGCCCGCATCTCCGACCGGTCGTGGCCGGGGTATCGGCGCTTCAGCAAATTACTTCCAAGACTGCTGGCCAACGTCGACTTATTCCTGGCGCAGACTCCCGAAGATGCCGCGCGCCTGCAAGATATCGGAGCGAAACCGGAACGCATTCGGGTCTCGGGAAATCTAAAGTTCGACATCCCAGCGGCCGCTCCGATTGCCATTGTGGAGAGCTTGCGAAAATCGATCGCCGCGAGTGCCGCCGGCCCGGTGCTGGCCTGCGGCAGCACTATGGATGGAGAAGAGTCGCTGCTGCTGAAGGCGTTTGAGAATGTGCTGGTGCAGCATCCGCGGGCGGTAATGATTCTTGCGCCGCGGCGTCCCGAGCGCTTCGCCGCCGTCGCCGCATTGCTCCAGCAGATGTCGATTAGTTTCTTCAATCGATCGGAATGGAATGGAGAATCTTTATCCGGCAAAGTTCTTCTGCTGGATACGATCGGAGAATTATCCGCGCTGTACGCGCTCGCAGACGTTGCTTTTGTCGGTGGAAGCCTCGTAGCACACGGCGGGCATAACATCATTGAGCCCGCGCAGCACGGTGTCGCGATCCTCGTCGGAAATCACACAGAGAATTTTCGTGACATGGTGAGCTTATTTCAGAGCCGGAACGCCCTACGGATCGTTGGCCCGGCAGAGTTGCCACTGGTATTGCTCGAATTGCTGGCGAACGATGCCGAGCGAATCGCGCTGGGGCAGCGCGCCGCCGAAACTATGCGCTCACAGATCGGAGCGACGGCAAGGACGGCCGATGCGCTAGAGGAGTTGCTGGCGCGGCCATGAACCCGAATCCCTTGTCAGCCATTTACGGCGCCGTGGTTCGGACGCGCAATGCGCTCTACGACCAGAAATTATTTCGCTCGCAGCGGCTGCAAGGTTCCGTTATCAGCGTGGGGAATATTTCGACGGGAGGCTCGGGAAAAACTCCGTTCGTAATTCTGCTCGGCGAGTTATTGAAGGCGCGAGGGATTCCATTCGATGTGCTTTCGCGCGGCTACGGACGCAACACTCGCGGAGTGTTGCTCGTCGATCCGGGCGGACTGCCGCAGGATTTCGGCGATGAGCCTTTGTTAATCGCTCGAAGGTTGCAGGTGCCGGTCGTCGTCGGAGAAGATCGCTACGAAGCGGGGCGATTCGCGGAGTCGCGCTTCGGCGCTCAGCTTCATTTGCTGGACGATGGCTTTCAGCATCGCGGGTTAGCTCGCGATTTCGATATTGTGCTGGTAACGCCGGAGGATGCTCGCGATCGTTTGCTCCCCGCGGGAAGGCTGCGTGAGCCTTTGCGTTCGTTGCAGCGCGCGGATGCCGTCGTGCTAACAAGCGGAGCTTCGCCCGAATCATTTCCGGTGGCAGGCAAAATGGTTTGGCGCGTGCGGCGCGGGATTGTTACGCAGAATCTGGCGCAGCCCGTCCCGGCGCGTCCCATCGTTTTCTGCGGGATTGCGCGGCCGCAGAATTTTCTGCTGCAGTTGCGGGCCGCAGGAATCGATCCCATCGCGGAAGCGTTTTACCGCGATCATCACACCTATACGGAAAGAGACATTCGTGACCTGCTGCAGCTTCGGCAGAGAAGCGAGGCTGGCGGCTTCGTCACCACGGAAAAAGATGCCGTGAACCTCGGAGGCTATCTGGACTCGCTCGCGCCTCTAGCCGTGATTCCGGTGAAAATGGAACTCGCCGACGCAGCTAACGCCGTGGATACCACGTTGGGCGTGATTAACGAACGGCGAGGCGGCTCGTGAGAGAATGCCCCTTACGGCGCATGGCGTAAAGCTAATGACGAAACATTTCAAAGAAGTCGAGCGGCTGCGGAAGATTGTCGAAGCCTTCCCCAGGATCACGATCACCGTGCTTGGCGATCTTGTCGCCGACGAGTTCGTGTTCGGAGAAATCTCGCGTGTGTCACGCGAGGCACCAGTGCTGATTCTGAAGCATCGCGAGCGCACGGTGGTTCCCGGCGGCGGGGCCAACGCGGTGAACAATCTGGCCGACCTGGGAGTAAATGTGCTTCCGGTTGGCGCCATCGGCGATGACGAACCGGGCCGACTGCTGCTGAAATTCTTCCGTCACAAACGCATTCCAGTCAGCGGCGTGCTCAAAGATAAGAGTTACACCACGGTCACCAAGACGCGCATTCTCGCGGGCACGACGCACAATTCCCGGCAGCAAGTGGTGCGCGTGGATCGCGAGCCGGAGAATCCTCCCAACCAGCACTTGACTCGCGAACTTTTTCTGGCCGCGCGCGAATATCTGCGCGCCTCCGACGCCCTGCTGGTTTCTGATTACGGCTATGGATCGGCGAGTCCTGCGATTGTTAACGCGTTGCGGCAAGCCGGACGCAGAAGAGTTGTGCTTGTGCCTTTGATCCTCGATTCGCGCTACCGCCTGCTGGAGTATTCTGGCGCCACCGCGGCCACTCCGAACGAACCCGAAGTGGAATCGGCGCTCGGTATTCGCATTGGGCAGGACTGGCAAAAACTAACTCAGGCCGGCAAGCAGGTTATGGATCGCATGAAGCTGCAGTCTCTGCTCATCACTCGTGGCCGCGATGGCATGGTGGCTTTCGACCAGAACCATGCGCCGGTCGATATTCCGATTTTTGGCTCCGACGAAGTGACCGATGTGACCGGAGCGGGCGACACTGTGATTGCCGCATTCAGCGCGGCTCTAGCCGCCGGAGCCACGACAGAGGAAGCGGCGCAGCTGGCGAATTACGCAGGCGGAATCGTAGTCATGAAGCGCGGTACCGCGACAGTCTCTCGCGAGGAACTGTTGCACGCAATCGAGCAGGCTCCGCCTGCGGCGCGACCTCATTGATTCGAAGTACACTGGCACCGCCTCATAAAACAAAGATGAGCAACGGCAAAATTCTGGATCGCGAGCAGCTCCGTCAGCGAGTCGACCAGTGGCGCAGCGCCGGCGAACGCATCCTCCTCGGCAATGGCAACTTCGATCTACTCCACGTGGGTCACGTGCGCTATCTGCGAGG
>JBEKJF010000206.1:0-8523 GCA_050011375.1 Candidatus Sulfotelmatobacter sp. | reverse complement strand
TTGTTTATTCTGAGACGCTGTGTTCTTCGTTTTGCGAACGAAGAACGCGGTCGACGGAGTATGGGGCGCGGTGGCGGGGTTCGTGGTAGTGGCGGACTTGCATTTCTCCTAGCAAGCCGATGGCTAGAAGGTTCAATCCACCTAGAAGCAGGCCCAGAGCCAGCATCATCAGCGGGCCGTGAGAAGCCATTACTGGAACGTTGCGCAGGAACTTCTCTACTCCGAGCCAGGCTACTACGGCGCTGCCACTCAACAAGCTGAGTAGGCCGAAGGTTCCGAAGAAGTGCAGCGGACGCGAAAGATAGCGGAGCAGAAAACGGATGGTGATTAGGTCGAAGAAGACGCGGAAGGTACGCGAGATGCCGTAGTGCGAAATGCCGCGTTCGCGATTGATGTTGCGGATGGGCACTTCGCAAATCGATGCGCCATACCAGGACGCGAGCGCCGGGATGAAGCGATGCAGTTCTCCGTAGAGCGGCACCTGCTCGAGGATCTCGCGGCGATAGGCTTTGAAAGTTGTGCCGAAGTCGTGAATGTCGACGCCGCTGAGCTTGGCCATGAGCCAGTTGGCCATGCGGGATGGGATGCGGCGCATCCAGAAATTATCGACGCGGACTTTGCGCCAGCCGCTGACGATGTCGTAACCGGCGGCAATTTTTTCGAGGAAGACTGGGATGTCGGCGGGATCGTGCTGGAGATCGCCATCCATGGCGATGATGTATTCGCCGCGAGCGTGATCGAAACCTGCGGCTAGTCCCGCGGTTTGTCCGAAGTTGCGGCGAAGCTTTACGACGGTGACGCGGCTGTCTACGGCGGCGATTTCGCGCAACATGGCGAAGGTGTGATCTTTCGAGCCGTCATCGACCAGCACGATTTCGAACGTCTCGCCGGCAGCCTCCATCACCGCTTTGAGGCGGTCGTAGAGATCGGTAACGTTTTCCTGCTCGTTGTGGAGCGGGACGACGATGGAGTACTTGGGCACAGTGTTTTTATTATAGCTGAAAACAGTTCTCAGTTCCGAAACCAGTTCTCAGTTCTCAGTTCTCGGTTCTCAGTTGGTTATCCCGGTTTTTGCTGAGAACTGGGAACTGAGAACTTTCCTGTCAGCCTTGTTCTTTGAGCTTCAGGCGCGACTTGTTTTCTTCCAGGAATTTTTTGATGTCATCTGCTGCGCCTAGCAGGCGATTCCATTGCTCGTAATAGAGTGTGACTGGGAAGCGGCCTAATCCGTAGACGCTGACGCCGCCTTTTTCGCCGACCTTGAAGGTCATCTCGCCGCTGCGTTTTTTGGTTTCGACTTCTTTTTCCAACTGAGATAAACGAGCTTTAAGTTCATCGTACGACGGTTCTGACATTCGTTGCCTCGCTTTGCGAAATTTACACGCGCATCTTGCCCGCGCGGCGGTGAGGGCGAAGACGCCCCCACGACAGCCGCCGGGACGGCGGCGCTACTATGACACTCTCCATCATAACTTGCCCGGCATTGCCTTGCGCGAGAGAACCGGTATAAGCTAAAAAGAGTTGGCCCAATGCAGGAACGTATGCGGCTTGCGATTCGATTGTTGGCGTGGCTCTGTCTGTCCCTGATGTTGTGGGCGGCGGTGGCAGAATCTATCCACAACCATCTCAACCAGGCCGACTCCGCTTCCTGCTCCGTCTGCGTGGTGGCTCACAGCACTGCGCCCACAGCCAGTTGCTGCCATGCCCGGCCGATTTTTGAGGCGATCGGGCTGCTTCAGGAAAAAGCAGTTATCGCGAAGGCCCGGCTTAGTGTTTTCGACCTGGGCATTCGTGGCCCTCCTGCCGTCTAGGGATTCCCAAACATCGAAGCTCCGGCATGCGCGCCGGTCGAATCCCAATTCTTCATTCTTTCGTCCAGGAGGAGTCATGCTTCTTTCATACAAGCGGCTTATCTTTGCTGTTGCTGCCGTATCTTTCTTTCTGGCTGGCAGCTTCGTCAACGCGCAATCGGGCGGGAGTTCGGGGTCGATTAACGGCTCGGTGGCTGATCCGACGGGCGCGGTTGTGCCGAATGCTACCGTTGAGATTCAAGATCCGGTGAGCCACTTCGATCGATCCGCGACTACCGATCAAACCGGAAACTTCAGCATCCCGAATGTGCCTTTCAATCCTTATCACATGACTGTGAAAGCGGAGGGATTCGCGCCGACGGCGAAAGATGTGGCGGTTCGGTCTAACGTGCCGGTCACCATCAACATTAGCCTGCAAGTGTTGGGGTCGACGACCTCGGTGACGGTTACGGATGCGGGCGATCTGGTGGAGAACGATTCGACCTTTCATTCTGATATCGATCGGAACTCGTTTGAAAAAATTCCATTAGAGAGTGCAACCTCTGGGGTGAGCGCGTTGGTTACGCAATCGACGCCGGGAATCGCAGCCGATTCGAATGGGTTATTTCATGGGCTGGGCGATCACGCGGAGAATCAATTCGTTGTCGATGGCCAAGCGATTACCGACCAGCAGAGCAAAGTGTTCTCGAACCAGATTCCGCTTGCTTCGGTGCAGTCGCTGGAAGTGATCTCGGGAGCGCCGCCAGCCGATTACGGCGGGAAGACGAGCGTTGTGATTGTGGCAACTACGCGCTCGGGCCAGGGCGTGAACCCGCCTCATGGGAGCGTGACCACTTCTTATGGATCGTTTGGAACGTCGACGCTGGCGGCCGAGTTGGCTTATGGTGGCAAGAACTGGGGAAATTTTATTTCAGTGGGCGGATTGGATAGCGGGCGGTTTTTGGATCCTCCGGAATTTACAGTGCTTCACGACAAAGGAAACGAAGAAAATCTGTTCGACCGCGTTGACTATCAGATTACCCCCGGAGACTCGATCCATTTGAACATTGGCTACAGCCGGAGTTGGTTCCAGACTCCGAACTCTTCCGATGCACAGAACGCGACGGCATGGAGTGGATTGAACGGAGTGGACGCGCAGGATGTTAACAACCACGGAGACGTGGCTCCGAATGGCGAGGTCGTTGGCGCGACGGATCAGCGCTCGAAGATTGGGACATTCAATATTGCTCCTTCGTGGACGCGTCTGCTGAATTCAACTTCCGTTTTTACTTTGGGCGCGTTCGTGCGCCATGACGATTATAACTACTATCCGAGCAGCGATCCGTTCGCGGACTTGGGACCGCCGAGTTTGCAGCGGCAGTCTGTTGGGCAGAACCGGACGCTTACCAATACGGGGATTCGGTCCGATCTCTCTTATGCGAAGGGCATCCACAACCTCAAGGCGGGCGTGGCCTACGAGCAGACATTCCTGAATGAAAACGATGCTCTTGGTATTGTCGATCCAACTTATAATGCGCCCTGCATAACTTTTTCGAACGACCAGCAGCAATGGGTTGCGGCGCCTGCTGCGGGAATTACGAATCCCGCGGGATGCACTGGTCTCTACCAGCCGAATACTGTTTCTAATGTTAACTCGCCGGGTTCTCCGGCCTCGATTGATCCTTACGCGAATGCGGCGCTCTATCCGAATTTCAATCCGACTCTGGCACCTTACGATTTGACGCGCGGCGGGAGCTACTACACGTTTAATGGCCACACGGATGTGAAGGAACTCGCTCTTTATATTCGAGATGTGATCACGAAAGGAAACTGGTCCTTAAACGTCGGTCTGCGCGGGGATTTGTACAACGGTCTCACCGTCGCGAGGCAGGCTGAGCCTCGGGTTGGGGCGGCTTACAATATTAAGAAGACCAGCACGATTATCCGGGCTTCTTACGCGCGCACCCTGGAGTCTCCTTTCAACGAAAACCTGATCCTTTCGAGCACCGGTTGCAGTAATGCCGTGTTGGCGCCGCTTCTGCTGTGCACAGCGGGCGCTAGTGGAGAGTTGAACCCTGGATTTCGCAATGAGTTTCACGCGGGACTTGAGCAGGCTTTCGGAAAGTATCTGGTATTTTCCGGCGAGTGGATCACGAAGTACACGCACAATGGTTACGATTTCAGCGTGCTGGGAAACACTCCGATTACGTTTCCGATTGAATGGCACAACTCGAAGATTCCGGGATATGCGGGGCGCGTGAGCGTGCCGGAGATTCATGGGTTCTCGGCGCTGATGGTGTTTTCGAGCGTGGCGGCGCGATTCTTTCAGCCGCAGATCGGCGGAGCAGGCGCGACGGTTGCAACTGGTGCCGGACTTCCCTTCCGCATTGACCATGACGAAAAGTTTAACCAGACGACGCACTTGCAATATCAGTTCTGGAAGCGCGGTCCGTGGGTTGGGTTCAACTGGCGGTATGACAGCGGACTTGTGGCTGGCGCGTCGCCATGCTTTGGACTCAACACTCCGTACAACAATTGCCCCGGATCGGTTGTGATCGGCGGGGTGCCGAATGTGAGCATGATCGCCGCGAACGTGGGCGGAGTGCCGCTTTCGGCTGATCAGGAGTTTGAAGCTGGGTTCAATTGCAATGGCGTGCGGGCGACGCCTACGACGCCTCTGCCTTTCAATTGTCCCGCATCGGCGTTCGGGTCGAGTCTTATTAAGGTGCCGACGGCTGGAACGGAGAACGATGATCATAATCCGCCGCGCATCGCGTCGAGGAATCTGTTCGACGTGTCGATTGGCCACGACAATTTATTCCATGGCGACAAATATAAGGTCAGCGCGCAACTGACTGCGGTCAACCTGGCGAATAATTACGAGCTCTATAACTTTCTTTCGACGTTTAGCGGCACGCACTATGTGACGCCGCGGTCGCTTACGGCGGAGATCGGGTTTCATTTCTAGCGGAATTGTTTTTGGGGGCTGGAAGGGATTCGTTAGTCCGCGTTTGTAAACGAATGTAAAACCGCCGCTATCGAGAGATCATGCGAGTTTGGCTGATAGAATAATCATATCGGGATTCTGTTCTCGTTGGACTCCGTTTGCAGGGAGAAATGCTTGTCGATAAAGTTCGTTGCCCAGCTTTTGTTTGCTGTTGTACTGGCTGTTTGTATTTCCTATCCTTGCGTCGCGCAGCAGACTTCGCCCGCAGCAAATCCTACAGCTTCCACTGCGCCGCAATCTTCTTCGAGCCAGAACCAAGACAAAGACAAAGATAAGGATAAGAACGGGCAAGGTGCGAGCGACCAGGGGAAAAATGCGGGCACGTCGAATGACCGACTTTTTCTGGCGCTGCCTAATTTCCTCACGCTGGAGAATTCCGGCAAAGTTCCGCCGCTCACCGCGAAGCAGAAATTCAAAGTGGTGGCTCGAGGTTCGTTCGACAAGATCGAGTTTCCTTGGTATGGCATTCTTTCGGGCATCAGCCAGGCGGAGAATAGCGAACCGGGTTACGGGCAAGGTTGGGAGGGTTATGCCAAGCGGTATGGATCGGCGTTTGCGGATGGGACGATCGAGAACTTTATGACGAGCGCGGTTTTTCCGTCGATACTGCATCAGGACCCGCGATTTTTTCAATCGAGCGAAGGTGGGTTTGCGCACCGGGCTGGATATGCAGTAAGCCGAATCTTTGTTACGCGCACCGACTCCGGTCATGCGCAATTCAACTATTCTGAGATTCTTGGCAGCGCCGTGTCGGCCGCGATTTCGACTAACACCTACCATCCGCGATCTTTCATCACGAAAGGTTGGGATCCGACCACGAATATGGTGGTTTATCAATTCAATGCGTCGTCGCGAACACTTTCCAATACTGCCAGTGTTTGGGGCACGCAGGTTTTGTACGACACGATAACGATTGTCATTAAAGAATTCTGGCCGGATGTTCACCGTAAGATGAATCACAAGCACGATGCCGATGCGAGCGCGGCTGGCAGCGCGAAACCTTGAGTTGATTCAGCCGCGGTTTCTAGAGTCCTGCCGCTTCGGGCTTGAAAATAATTCCCTGGCTTTGCCTGCTGTTCATTACTACGCGGAGCGGCGCATCGAATCGTAAGTGGCGGACGCATCCATCTTCCGCGACGGAGGTTTGCTCGCTGAGCCATTGCCAATCGACTGAGCCTTCGCCGGCGTCGGGGTTCACCGTGAAATAGCCGATCTGGAATGCGGTGAGATTCTGGAAGAAGTGACTGCCTTGCGAAGGCATGACGCGAAAGTCGCGGAAACCGGCCTCGACGATGACGCGCGCGCCTGCGATTTCATCCCACTCGACGGGAATGCCGAGCCAGGGATCGTTCGATCCCCAGCGGCCTACGCCGATCAGCACATACGGGCGATTCTCTGCAGCTAGCAATCCATTGAAATGAGCGACGGCTTTCGCGACTTCCTGGCTGCGGCTGCGCTCGAAGCGCTGCGAATCGACGACGACTACATCGAACAGATTCTCGATGCGACCGTTGCCCAGAACTTTGTTGCTTTGACAGAGCAACTGATGCGGATCGACGTTGGCGAGTGATGAGTCGTGAGAATCGCGCGAGAGAGTTAGCGGACGAACTTGCACGAAGCCGAACTCGGCGGCTTCATCGAGTTGTTGCGGCAGGCGAACTGCAAATTCGATTTCGACGGGAATGCCGAGTGCATCTTCGCCGGCTCTTGCGAGAGTTTCGAGGATGGTGGCGAGCGGGAATAATCCTTGTTTGAGCATGGGCGCGAAGCTGACGATGCGCACCCCGGGACGGTTCACGCCGTCGTAGACGGCCTGGTTGTCGATTGAGTAAGTGGAACCGACCGCGGGCAGAGTGCCATCGGCCTCGGCGACATCGAGGCCGAAGCGCATTTCGTGCAGATGGCCGGGGCGGCCCTGCGGGACGCCGTTTAGCGCGAGCGCCCAGAACTCTGTTTGCGAGTTCGCGAGAATGTCATCCACTGAAGAAAACTGCACGAGACTTTGCGGATAGCGCGGGCAGAACATCAGGCACTTTCCACCGTCGACGACGGCGCGGCCGAGTCCCAAGGCGACTGCGGCGATGCCATCGGCGAACGTCATGGGCGGGACGGGGTAAAAATTGTGCGAGCGCACTACGCCCGAGAAATCAGGATAGAAACGTTGACCGTGGACCGTGCCGACAAGTTGCTGCACGATCACGGCCATCTTCTCTTCTTCTAAACGATAGGGCGTGGCGCGCACATAGGCCTTGGCGTGGCGACTGAAGGTGGAGGCGTAGACGCGCTTGATGGCGTCGATCAGTTCCGTGACGCGAACTTCGAGGTCAGGCTGCTGATTGCCCAGCATGACGGTTTCGTATACGCCCGTAAAAGGCTGGTATTGCGAATCTTCGAGCAGGCTGGAAGAACGCACGGCGAGAGGATAGGTGACCTCCGCGAGAAATACTTTTAAGTTCTCCTGCAACTCTAGCGAGAGCGGAGCGGCGAGGAACTTCTGCAGAATTTCGGCATCGTCGTCGCATTGCAAGGCGAAATCGAGCAGGTTGTTTTCTGTCATGAATTGATCGAACGCGTCGGTGGCCAGGACGAGAGCGGGAGGGACCGCGATGCGGACGCCGGGAAAGCGGCGCGTGAATCGGTTCTTGCGCAAGAGATGACGGACGAAGGCTAAGCCGCGCGCTTTGCCTCCGAGCGAACCGGCGCCGATGCGCAGGAAACCTGTTTCCGAGGGCTTGAATGTATCGGCGTTGAAATCGCCGATCAGCAGTTCGCTCTGTTCGCGACGGTAGTCGTTGATGGAGTCGATCAAATCGCTGCGCAGGTGCTCCGGACCAGTGAAGTCTGAGACCTTGCGCGGACGCAGCTTGGCGGCGAGAGCAAATTCAGTACGCGCCATCAGCCAATGAGAAAAATGGTTGCTCTGGGCGTGATAGGTGAGGCTTTCGGGTGGAACTGTTTGCAGTTGCTCTTCGAGTTCATTCAGGTCTTTCGCGCGGCCTACTTCTTTCGAATCTGGCAGGCGAAATACGAAATCGCCAAAGCCAAAGTGCTCGGTGAGAATGCGTCGCAAATCTTTCAGCAGCGTGGGCGAACGCTTTCGCAGAAACGAATATCCTTCGGCCTGGGCTCGTGGACGGAATTCGGTGCGGCTCGTCTGCAAGACGACCGGCACATCCGGCACCAGGGCCTTCATCAGGCGAGCCAGCTCAAAGCCGGCCTCAGGGCTGAGCTTGTCATCTCTTGGAAACTCCAAGTCCGAGACCAGCCCGATCAGGTAGTCGCGATATTCCTCCACTAACCGCGCTGCATCTTCGAAGTTTGACGCGAGCAAAATCTTGGGGCGCGCCTGCATCCGCACCAGCTTGTGGGCAACGTTGATGCCCTCTTGAATGACGCGCCGCGACTGCTTGATCAGCTCGGTATAAATCACCGGCAGGAACGATGAGTAGTACCGGATGTTGTCTTCCACAACGAGCAACACGGGCACGCCCATGGCGCGGGTGTCGTGCAGGACGTTGCGTTTGTCCTCGATGTATTTGACGATGGCGATGAGAATTCGCGCGTTGCCCTGCCAGAGGAAAATCCGTTCGATATCTGTGACCGGATTGCTCTTGATGAAATTCTTAATAGCGCGGTAGTCGTAGGCGAGCACTACTACTGGCACGTCGAGGCCTGAACTTTTGACTTCGCGCGCGAGTTCAGCGGCGGTCATGTCGCCGACGGCGA
>JBEKJF010000205.1:0-8525 GCA_050011375.1 Candidatus Sulfotelmatobacter sp. | reverse complement strand
CCTTCGACGACAACATGTTCGTGCACTTCCATGTCGGCCATGGAAGCGTCCTGATCTTTCAGGCGGCATTCGTATCGTCCCTCGCCCCGGCGAAATAATGAGAGCTTCCACAACGCCACATCGCCGTGGCGCAAAGTGCGGCCCAGGAACCACGTGCGCAGCATGACGTAATATCCATCGATCGACGGGTTCTGTATCGCGGTGCGAATTTCGTCTGTGAGTTCCGGCGTGAGCACCTCGTCGGCATCGAGAAGCAAAATCCAGCCGTAGGCCATCGGAAGCGTGTCCATGGCCCATTGCCGCTTCTTCGGCCATCCGCCCTGATAATGAAACTGCACCACCGTGGCTCCGTGCGATCTTGCGATCTCAACAGTCTCATCTGTGCTTTGCGAGTCGATTACATAGACTTCTCCAACATCTTTGAGCGCCTGCAAGCATCGCGGCAGATTTTTCGCCTCGTTGCGCACAGCAAGAATCACACTCACCGGGAGTCTGCCACTAGAGACGGAGTTCGCAGAGTTCCGAACTTCTTCGATCTTTTCTTCAATCTTATCCATCGCAACAAAACTCCGCGGCAATCGCTCAACACGAAAGGTGCCGCTCGCACCAGCTGTTCAGCACGTATAACGACCACGGGCGGGACCAGGAGGTCCGGCCCTCGAGAAAATCCTGCCACACAACTTGGGCTGCGCGCTCGCTGATCAGATTCCCGAGGACGCCTTCCCCGATCCTACGCAAACTTTCCTCCACGACTGGACGCAGTGCATCTCTTAACCAATATTCGAACGGCAAAGTGAAGCCCCGCTTTCGGCGATGGACGATCTGATCCGGGAGTTGGCCGCCGAGTGCTTTGACGAGCAGCGGCTTAGGCGTGCCTGAATTCAGTTTCCACAATCCAGGTAGAGCAAGCACGCAGGATGCCAGCCGATGATCGATCAACGGCACGCGCACCTCGAGTCCGTGGGCCATACTCATGAAATCGGAGTCTCGCAACAGTGTGTTGAGCATATAACAACGCGACTCGAGATAGGAAACACGGTTGATTGGGTCCAGGCTCTGGGCGCGGCTTAGACTTTCGCTCAAGGGTTTCGCGGCGCGCAGAAAGATTTCTGAGTTCCGGTTCATCTCCGGCAGCAACTCATTTTCTTGAGTCGAAGTGAACAGCATGCGCGAGAGAAAATAAGGATGGATGGCGCCTCTGCCGTTGCGGCCGAGGGCGGTCAGTTTGCGATTCTGGTCGGAAGACGGTGCGAGTGCCGCGAAAACATTTGCTAACGGAGTGCGCACTCCCCCCGGTATGCGGCCCCAGGTGTCGGCAAATCGCTCCATGCGCGGTACCGTGCGAAAGCTGGAGTAGCCGGCAAAAATTTCATCGCCGCCTAGTCCGGAAAGAACCACCTTCACACCGGCAGCACGCGTTCGCTCCGACACGAAGTATGTATTGATTCCGTCGATCGTGGGCAGATCCATCGCTTGGATGGCGGGATTAATCGAGGCAAAGAAGTCTGACTGTGTAACCGTGATTTCGTGATGATCGGTGCGAAAATGCTGCGCGACGGCGCGGGAATACTCCGCCTCGGAGTAATCTGCCTCTTTAAATACAATCGAAAATGTGCTCGGGCGCACGCCGTTTCGATTCAGGATACCGACGAGGCTGCTGGAATCAATGCCGCCGGATAGAAAAACTCCCACGGGGACATCGCTGACGAGTTGCATGCGCACCGATTCATCGAGCATCTCTGCGATCTGAGTTTCGAGTGCGCCACGATTTTTCGGATCGGCTTCTGCGTGGTCATAGTTCTCGCCTAGACTGGTTGCGGCTAGGTCCCAGTATCGTTCTTGTTTCACCTGGCCTTGCTGCCACGTGAGATAGCAGCCGGATTCGAGCGCCTTCACTCCTTGCACCAGCGTGTTCGGATCATAAAGCGATCCGAAAGTCAGATAGTTCACCAGCCCGGCGCCGTCGATCACGCGAGGAACGAGACCGGTTCCCAACAGAGTGCGGACTTCGGAGGAAAACATGAAGTACTGATCCGACTCATAAAAATACAGCGGCTTGATTCCCATGGGATCGCGGGCAATGAATAGGCGATGGCGTTGCGCGTCCCAGATGGCGATGGCGAACATCCCACGAAATTCGCTCAGGCAGTTCTCACCCCAGTGCGCGTAGGCTTTGAGAATCACCTCAGTGTCAGAGTTGCTGCGGAAATAAATGCCCGCTGTCTCTAACTTCGCACGCACCTCGCGAAAGTTGTAAACCTCGCCGTTGTAGACAATCCAGTTGCCGGTTGCAGGATCGTTCATGGGCTGATGGCCTTGGGGAGACAGATCGAGGATTGCGAGGCGTCGATTTCCCAAACCGATTTCGATGTTTTCCTGAGCAGAGTCGTGCAGAATCACTGTGCCGCTGTCGTCGGGCCCGCGATGTGCGAGAGATCGAGTGGCGCGCTCGAGCACGTCGACGGGCACACGCGCGTTACGGCCAATGATGCCGAAAATTCCACACATCCGAACTGTTGCTCCAATCAGAACTTCGCCAACCCATCTTACGCGAAGGCTTCGTTGTTCGGGATTGCGCAGAACCGCTGAATGGTAGCTGGGTTCAATCTGTGTAGGAGGGGAAAGATCGAGAGGCGCCGCATGTCGAGCGGCGATGGCGTACGAGGGATTATTTCAATCCATTCTCCGCGCTGAACCTTCTCCACATCGCAACAGATAAAGCCTCGTATTCTTCGTTGGACATATTCGCGGCAAGAATGTCATCGTCCGCGATCTTGCGGAGGCGTTCATAGTTCATTCTTGAATAGCTGGTCGATGTGGGAAGGGCTTCGACATCGGAAATCTGTTTTTGAAACTTCGAGGCAACGTTATTCTTGCGCAACCTGAATTCCTGTATGGCTTCGACGATGGTCTTCGCCCAGGCATGGAAATTCCACTGCTCAACCTGATACGCGCCTCGGACATCTTCAGGAAGCAAGCTCTTTCCCAAGCAGACGACTCCAAACCTTCTAGGGACACTTCTAATAGCTATTTACCGCCCTAAACGACAGGCGGGTCAAGGCAAATGAATAATTTTAGTAATAACTAGATTGGCACCCCAAGAGATTTTTTACGCCTTCAATCGGGATCGCGCATTTCGGATGGCGGCATCAAGTTTCGGAAATTGTTTCAGGCCGGTCGCGATGCGATACCTTGCCATCTCGCGCAGGTGGCGCGTTGGAGACGTGGTTAGCGTGGCGTAGAGAGTCTGGCGCGTGCCGTTTGCAAACCACTCTTTATATGCTTCCGCTCCTAATCCCATATCGACGCGGTTTAGGGAGTTCATGTCGCAGGCTTCTATCAGAATCTTCGCAAGCAGGCAGTATCCCGGAGAATTCTCTTCGTCGCGAGTATCGAAAGTTGTCTGATACAGAGACCAGCCATCATGGAATTGGAAACCATAGCTCCAGGCAACGCGACGGTCTCCGATCTTTAATATGGTCAAGGTCACAATACCTGTGCCGGAGAATCTTCGGGCGAGTTCCTCCATGAAGAGACGGCGCTCAGGCGCGGAGAGGAAGCTGACGCCCTGTTTAGCGCGGAAGCGCGCCACATGGGCATCGAAGAAGTCTGGCAGGACAGCCTCGATCTCGGGCCAGGATCGAAGATAAATGCATGTAACCCGCCCCTCACGCTCCATCGCTTTCAGACAACGGCGGAGTTGCCGCTTGCCCGTCACCGTGGTCTTTAACTCCTGGCGTTTTGACCCGGAGCCCAACTCTGCTTGTGGACAGAGGTATGCCGGCCGAATGTAAAAATGGAAACCACATTTCTTTGCCGCTGAGCGAAGGGCCGCAGGGGTCGCCGAGTCTGCCGGCAGATTCGCGAGCACCAGATTGCTTACTCCCAGTTGGTGTAGTTCATTGAAAACCGCTTCGATGAACTCTGCTCGCCGATGCGGATGACTCAGGAACTCGCAGTAATCGCCAGTGGTAGCCGTGAGAAAACTTGTGGTTTGTTGGTGAGGATCTGTGCTGAGGCATGCCACTCCCACCAGATCCTCGCTCTCGTAGCCGAGAAACAGCAAAACATTCTGAACTGGATATGCAGACTGCAGAGCGAGGGCCCATTCGCAGGTGTAGAAAACGTGGGGCCGCTCCATCTGAAGCACCAGGTCGTTCCAAGACTGCCGCAGAGATGGCTCGTCCGGAATTTTCCTTAGCAGGACTATCCGCAATCTTTACCTCCTCCAGTGGCCTCTGCGCTGGAGAAGACGTAGTAGTACCAATCTGTGACGTAAGGCCGGCTGACCTGCGGATAATCGTCGCCGAGAACACGCAGCAGGCGGAAACCGAATCGGTTGAGTTCTCGCTCGGCGGTTTCAGGAGTCGAAAGGTGGATTCTCATCCCGCCATGCGCTGCGTCTATCAGGTACCCTTCTCCAACCCAAAACGCACGGGTTGGGAGCCTGAGGGCGATGCGAACCAGCGACCTGGCTGTCGCTTGCCAGAAAGCGACCACGACGCGCAGAGTTGTCAGGATCGAGAGCAGGGGCCGATACAAAACGGAGTTGCTGCCCACAATTTTTTCCGCGAGGCCAGCCAGCCGCAGCGGATTCCAGGACGGCCGCACAAAAATGGATCGCACGTTGTGCGAGGAGAAAATCAGAATTCCTTTTGGATTCAATACGCGATGAATCTCCCGGAACGCCTGATAGCGGGACTCATCGGGAAAAAGAGAATCGATGCCATTGAAGGCCATTACCACTGCGTCGAAGCTTGAGGTGGCAAATATCGAAAGGTCGGCAGCATCAACATTTTCGAATTCGAGATGGGGAAACTTCTTTTGGCACGCACTAATCATTTCGGCGGCATAGTCAGCGCCCACGTACCGTCCGGCGAGCGAAGAAAGATAGGGAGTTGTTCGCCCACCACCCACACCAAGATCCAGGATCGCCATACCCGGACTCAGACACTCATCAAACAACAACCGCTCGCAGGGCGTCAGATAGTTCAGCGACGAATAATAGGATGTAAGCTCCGGGCTGTTGTAGGTGTCAAGGTTCGGATCTCGCGTCAGTTGAGACATAGGGCAGCAGGGCTGCAAGCCATTCATTCGCACAGTTCTTGCGCTGTCGAGAAGGAAGTCTTCCCTTCTCGGCGTCACAAGTTTCACATTATAAGGACTGAAGACTTTTTCAGAACGCCATTCTCGATGCAGGCGCAGCAGAACTGCGATTCTAGCTTCTTGACGCGCTGCGAGCCAGTGTGAAGCGGTGCCAAGATTTTATTTAAGGGGCTGAAGAGGTTTTTCGAGGTTATCAATGCACAGCCAGAAACGAGTACACCCCCCGTGGTGTGGTCACGGCCGACGTGCTGGGATTGCAGAAATGTAATGTCACGGTATCGGCTCCGCTTGCATAGGCCGTCAGCGAAAGATTGCCGAGAGGTTTGGGCGGCTTCACTCCGGTAATCTGGTCGGAAGCGGCGACACCTGCCGCCGCTCCATTGACATCGATGCAACTCTGAGGAGAAACGCGAGAGTCTGGCACGCTGTTCGTGGTAAATATCTTCATCTGCGAAATTGCCGTTCCCGAGCCCAGCATCAAGGTGCGGCCTTTCTCGATCACCACCGGAACGGCAAAGGTCTTCTCCTTTTCCGTCAGCCGTTCCTTCCAATTCTTTCCGTCACCAGCGTTGCCAATATAGTTCGAGAGAGAAACTGGCGCGCCCAACGTCAAGCCCGTGTAGCCGCCCGAGCAGTATTTGGTGTCGCAACCGATGAACGCGTCGTTGGAATCGTTTGCAGCGCGGTTGGCTTGCGCCGCGAATGTCTTGTCTGGAACGGAATCCACAAGCGTAACAATGTGAGTTGGCCCACTCCCACTTTCAAGGAAGTTCAGGCGGCCCTTCTGGTTTTGCATCATTCCGCCGTCGTTTGCAATTTTGTTGGACATCAGAGTAGCGGGAGGCGTGAAGATCGTGGTCGCCGGCGCTCCCGATCCCAGACAGGACGTCCACACCGGCGATCCTGAAATGGTTACGCACTTGAGCATCGAGATCGATTGCCCGGTATGGCCGGAAGTGTTCACCTGCACCAACCCTGCCGCATTCAGTTCATTCAGGCTTAACTCAGCCCAAGAGTTTGCGAGCGCACTGTTCCCATCTCCCGATGGTCCTAGCACCAGTTGTCCGGGCCAGTAGCTTAGAAATGGAAAGTAGGAGATCTTCGCTGGCATCGTGTACTTTGACGGCGGACCTTGCATGTCTTGAAAAGTGCAAATCGTCTGATTACAGTGTGCCGCGGCCCGAGTCAGATGAGTGGCAACGGAATAATTCCCTGTTCCATACGGCCCCGTCAGATAGTCGGCATTGGAATCGTAGGTCGCCGGCACTTTCAGGATGTCCATGTCAGTCAGCGTGGGAATATCTGGCCAAGCCAGAGAAATCGTGCCCGATCCGCTGGTCATGGCGTCGCCCATGTAGAGTGCATTGCCGTAACCATATTTCGCACTGTGCGGAACAAGATAGTAAAAGTAGGCGGTTTTGCCGGTGTTGGCGAAGCGGGGAATCTTGGCGTTGAGAGGCTCTCCGTCGCGAATCGAGATCTTGCCGCCCTGCACGATGACACCCGCTGTGCCGATGTTTCCCGCCGGATTCGAGCATCCGCCAACTTCCTGGTAAACATTCTCCAGCGAAATCATGTTGTACCCACCTTTGGCCAGTCCGCCGCGCACTCCGTACTGAGAATATCCCTGGATCACCGAGTCTGACACGCGCAAGCCGTTGCCGGATTGCCAGTCGATCCCGTTCCCCATGCACTGTATGTTCAGGTTGACGTTCTTGATCCAGCCAACCGCCGCGTTGTCGCCTCCGGAGCCGAAACCGCCCGTGCCGGCGAACGGTCCCGGGGCCTGAATGACGGCGTTGCAGTTGCTCGCAGTGCATTCCATACCAAAGCCGCCGCTTGTATCGAGCCCATCGAGAAGAAATGCCTGGTCCGCGACAACCTTGATGTATGCACCGAATGTGCCGCAGGAGCGGTCGACACATTTTCCGATCATGGTTAGAAGGTTGACGATGCGAGTTTTCTGCCCTGACCATACCGTGACGAATGTGTGCTGCCCGTGAGGAATGGTCGGCTCACCGCGCGGGTTGATCAAGGCTACGCCGATCACCGCGTTGTAACTCGCCGGGTCGCCCACCTGAATGCAATCAGCATCAAAGTCGCACACCACCGAGCTGCCCGTGAAATCGATGGTTTGATGGTTTGTCGTCAGCGTAAGTGGAGCATGCAACTGGAATTGTCCTGGTCCCACCCGCACGTAGCCACCTTGCCTGTAAACCTGGTTTTTTCCTCCCATGTGCGGGACGCGCGCTGCCACCGACGCTTCCTGGATTCCGGAAGTAGCCGAGCTTATGGTGTAGCCCTCGCGATGCGCCTTCACGGTATTGAATATGAGCGTTCCGGGGTTTCCGTCGCCCGCGCACGAGCCGCCCATCACGAGCACTGCTTCCGGGATTCCGGTGCCTGCGATATAGACGTAGAAATATTTCTCGCTTGCCACCACGCCCGCTTGACATTGGGCAAGATGGACGACTTTGTGTCCCGGACTCGACAAGTCTTCGGACGGAGTCGCAATCCAATCGAAGTCCGATGCATAAGCGATTGCTTTTGCACCATCTCCGGCTGTCTCTTTCGATGAACTTGCTACCACTGGCTGGACTGTCTGCACTCTTACGCCACGACTGAATTCCTGAACGGCGAATAGCGCCACGCTCGTCACCAACACAGCCGGAATGACCAAACGAAGACTCAGTCGCCGCGTTCCTTGATGGGATGTACGCCTCGAAATCAAATTATCCTCAGGCTGCGTTGAAGCGGGACTTAAGTCTCAGGAACGGTGTTTCAACGAAATAGAACGAGAGCGTCGCCACGGAAAAAGTGAGCGCAAACGCCACCGGAACCCTCAGCACTCCGAGAGCCCGCAAGCCTCCGACCTTTTCGAAGATCGGAAAGTGCCATAAATATAAGCCATACGAAAGTCGTCCAATCCACACCAGAGGCTGAAATTCAAGCAGCCTGTGAAGCGGCGTTTCCTCCCAAGCCATCAATCGGTAGAGAATTATGACCAAGCAAACCTCAATCACCGGCCAGCCGAGCGTGCACATGATGTGCCATGGCAAGGGCCGGACGACGAGATACAGAATGAATGCCAGGGACGGCAAATAAATGTACCGCACGAAAGTGCGCAGCGGGTTGAGGTTGATCGAGCGGACCGCGAGGGCAGCAGCCAGCCCACATCCAGCCAGGAGTTCGTCGATCCGAGTATCGAGCCCGTTGTAAATTCGCCACACGGATTCGGGGCCAGTCCACACAAACGCGCGATGGACCGCCGCAACTCCAGCCAGTAAGAGGATCACCGCCGTAATAAGAGACATTCGCAGCCTTGAACGCAACAAGAGAAATAGCAGGGGAGGCCACAACAGATAGAACTGTTCCTCGATCGACAACGACCAGGCATGCGCCAAAGGCCCCAGACCATT
>JBEKJF010000204.1:0-8535 GCA_050011375.1 Candidatus Sulfotelmatobacter sp. | reverse complement strand
CTCTCCGCACGCCTTGCACATGCCTTCGCACATCTTCGCCCGCGTCGGCCTCTGGCAGGACGATATCAACTCCAACCTCGCCTCGGTCGCGGCCACGCGCAAAACCGCTGCTATGGGCATGGGTGGCGAAGGCCACCAGTTCCACGCCATGGATTTCCTCTTCTACGCCTACATGCAAAGCGGACGCGACGCCGACGCGCGCGCCCTCATCGAAGAGATCCGCGCCATGCCCAACAAGAAAGACGATATGTATGGCAAGGGATACGATCCGCACGCGGCCACGCTGTCGCACCTCACTGCGCTTTATCCCATCGAGATGCACGACTGGTCGGCCGCAGCCGCGATTCCTCCCACCGAGGTCGCAGGTACGGCCGAATATTCCATGATTTTCTGGGCGCGTGCCCTTGGCTCGGCCCATCTGCACAAGCCCGATGACGTGCGCAAGGATATCGCAGAGATCGACCGCATTTATAAAAAGCGCAAAGCCGAGAAATCCGATTTTGCCGAAGCCGTCGAAGGCGATCGCAAAGAAGCGCAGGCGTGGCTCGCCTTCGCCGAGGGCAAGCCCGATGACGCCGTCGAGGCGCTCCGTCCCATCGCCGACAAAGAAGATGCTATGGGCGACGAACCCGACGGTGCTCCCGCCCGCGAAATGATTGCCGACATCCTGCTCGAATCCAAACGTCCGCAGCAGGCGTTAGCGGAATATCAGGCCGACCTCAAGCTGCATCCCAACCGCTTCGACGGCCTCTACGGCGCAGCCCGCGCCGCCGAAGCCGCCGGCAAACAGACCGACGCCGCAGAATATTATTCGTTGCTGTTGAAAGTCTGCGACGGATCAAACTCCACCAGGCCAGAACTGAGTCGCGCGCGGGAATTGGTGGCGCAGAAGTAGTAGCTACGCTCGTGAAACACGCAACCGTTTGTCATTCCGACCGGAGCCGGACCCTGAGCGAAGCCGAAGGGGAGGCGGAGCGGAGGAATCTGCTGTTTGCGCCGAGGGCAACCGTGGAAGAGCGAGCACACCCCGGACATGGATCTCGCAAAAAGTTGTCAATAGGCAAAAACGACGCGATTGACGCTAAGTTGCTCACAGCTATGACAATATAATTCCGGGAAACATGACACAATCACCCATTTCAAAATGCTATACTGAAAGTATAGAGTAAAAATTCAGAAAAACGAGGCGCGGCCCAAAGGCCGCGCCTTTTCTTGTGGGAATGAATAGTCGATCTCGAACAGGAGTTCTATGGACGAATTTAAGTTCTTCAAGAGTTTCAAGGAGCGCGGCGAGTGGGTCGAACTCCTATTCATGGCCGCAGCTATCCGCCACGGCTACAAAGTCCTCAAGCCCTGGGGGGACTGCCAGCCCTTTGACATAGCTCTCTTCTTCGGCAATCGCATCGTTAGAGTCCAGGTAAAATCAACCTCCTGCCGCACCGGCACCGGATACTTCTGCCAGTTCAAGCCCCACTACCTGAAAAAGCAGGACTACACTTTGGCGCAACTCGACTTCTTCGCTGCCTACGTAATCCCGGTCGCAACCTGGTACATCATCCCCGCCGCCGTGCTCCTCGGCACCGAACGCAAATATGCCGTCATGCTTCATCCCATGCAGCCCTTGAAGAAGGACCGCTACAGCTACGAATCCTACAAAGAAGCCTGGCCGCTCCTCCGCCCAAAAAGTAGGAGACAGCCCATTTAGGACGGGTCTCATTCGAAGAGGAGCAACCTTGGGAGTCCCTCGTTCTTGACGAAACGAGCGTGGGCACTCAGCTTCGCTCCCTCAGTACCTGACGGCATTCGCGATTAGGGGTCAGACGGATTCCCAAAATGGGATTCGGGAACCGTAAGGGTAACTGGGAAAGTGGGCGCCCGAGGGCGCACAATTATGCGTAAGCCTGTGAAGGGTCTTGCACACTTTTTCGGTTCTCGCAACCGATCAAATAAATTCTTTACCTTGCTGAGTTTTCGGAGTACAACATCTTGCTGAAGATGTTCCTCTAATCAATGGCCGGCTAAGCCAAGTCTGAGCGAGACTTAACCTTCGTTCCCGAAAGAACGTGATATATAAAACTTATTCGATAGTAATGCGACGATGAGGCTCCCCATGAAACAGAGAAATCAGCGCAAAGTACGCGCAAAAACCCGCAATAAGATGCGCGCCAAAACGCACTCGGCGAAAACGATCGAACGCAGGTATCGGCAGATGTTCACTCCGCATCCTCTGCCGTTCCAAGGTCTTTATACGGACGACGACAGCTTGGAGCAACCCTCTGAGCTAAAATATGTTCCGACGATGTCAACTCCCAATGTCGAGGCGTAATGCCAAACTGGCACGAAGTATTTGGTGAAATCCAGGCTGCCCAGCAGCAAGGCGCCAACGCTCAGACGGTAGTTCGGCACAAGTACCTTAAGGCACTCCACCAGCACACCGGCAGAAATGTCATCGCCTATTATTCCGGTTGGCTTTCGAAGGGTGGTATCCAACTTTCGGAAATAAACGACGAAGATAAGAACGGGTTCATGACGACCGTCCATAAACTGGACAAGACCATCGGACTGGACCTGATACTGCACACTCCTGGTGGCGGGATAGCTGCTACTCAGTCCATTGTGACCTATCTCCAGAAACTGTTCGGCAAGAATATTCGCGCTATCGTGCCGCAGATTGCGATGTCGGCCGGAACTATTATGGCCTGCTGCTGCAAAGAGATTTTGATGGGGAAGGAATCGAATCTGGGACCGATCGACCCACAGCTGAGAGGAATCCCAGCACACGGGGCCGTTCAGGAATTCAAGCGGGCCCTGAAAGAAGTGAAGCAGGACGCGAGTCGAATCGTAATATGGCAGCAAATTATCGGGCAGTATAGGCCCACGTTTCTCGGCCAGTGTGAGAACGCCATAAAATGGTCGAACGATTTTGTTCAGCAGCAGCTTATGGACGGGATGTTCGAGGGTTCATCAAATGGAAAGAAAAAAGCGCAGAAGGTGACAAAAGCGCTCTCCAATTATCCGAAGAATAAGTCTCATGACAGGCATTTTGATATCGATGACTGCGAAGCGATGGGCCTCACCGTTAAACGGCTGGAGAGCGATCCAGAGATGCAGGACTTGGTTCTCACTGTGCACCACTGCTATATGCACGTTCTGATGAACACTACTGCCTTCAAAATCATCGAGAATCACATCGGCGTCGCGTTGGTAAAGATGATTCCATCGGGTCAGCCCGCCCCTGCCCCGAGACAGATGGCTGATCAGCCCTAGCGCGCCAGATACCCGTGACTAAACCCCGACCGTCTCCGGGCTGGGCTTCGCCGCCAGCAACTGCCGCAACACATACTGCAAAATCCCGCCGTTCGCGTAGTAGAGCGCTTCTTGCGGCGTGTCGATTCGTACCAGCGCGTCGAACTCTATCGGCTCGTCCTTCCCACCTCCACCGCTATCTCCGCTAGAGGTGGCCCGCACTTTTACCTGCCGTCCGGCAGCGAAGTGTTCGACACAATCGCAGATGCCGCTAATCTCGAACACTTCCTCGCCAGTCAGCTTGAGCGATTCGGTATTCTGTCCCGTCAAGAATTGCAGAGGCAGAACTCCCATGCCAACCAGATTCGACCGATGAATACGCTCATAACTTTCGGCGATGACGGCGGAAACGCCCAGCAGGCGCGGCCCTTTGGCGGCCCAGTCACGCGACGAACCGGAGCCGTATTCTTTGCCCGCAAGAATGATCAGCGGCGTGCCCTCCCCGATATATTTCTGCGATGCGTCGAAGATCGACATTTCCTGATTGGTCGGCAGGTGGCGTGTGTATCCGCCTTCCACGTTCACCAGCTTGTTGCGCAGGCGGACGTTCGCGAAAGTTCCACGCACCATGACTTCATGATTGCCGCGGCGCGAGCCGTAGGAATTGAAGTCGGCGGGCTTGACGCCGTGCTCTTGCAGATATTTTCCGGCGGGGCCATCTTTCTTAATCGAGCCCGCGGGAGAGATATGGTCAGTGGTAACGCTATCGCCAAGCACGGCGAGCACGCGCGCGCCCTTGATCTCTTCGACCGGCGAAGGCTGAATCTTCATTTCATCGAAGTACGGAGCGCGGCGAATATAAGTGGAATCAGTCTCCCAAGCGTAAGTCTCACCTTTGGGAACGTTGAGCCCGCGCCAGCGCTCGTCTCCGGCAAAAACTTCGGCGTAGCTTTTCGAGAACATTGCGGCGGTGACGGAGTGCTCAACGGCCTCTTCGACTTCACGCTGCGTGGGCCAGATGTCGGCGAGGTAAACCGGCTTGCCGTCTTTGCCCTTGCCGATCGCGTCTTTGCGAAGGTCGGTGTCGATGCGTCCCGCGAGCGCGAAGGCGACCACCAGCGGCGGCGACATTAAATAATTGGCGCGAACTTCAGAGTTGATGCGGCCTTCGAAGTTGCGATTGCCAGAGAGCACGGAGGCGACGACGAGATCTTTTTCATCAATGGCTTGCGAAACTTCGGCGGGCAACGGGCCGGAGTTGCCGATGCAAGTAGTGCAGCCGTAGCCAACGATATGAAATTTCAATTTTTCGAGATAAGGAGTCAGGCCCGCGTTCTCCAGATAATCGCGAACAACTTTCGATCCAGGCGCGAGCGAAGTCTTCACCCACGGCGGCATTTGCAGACCTTTTTCGACGGCCTTCTTCGCAAGCAGGCCTGCACCGATCATCACAGAAGGGTTCGAAGTGTTGGTGCACGAAGTGATCGCGGCGATCACGACGCTGCCGTGCTTCAATGCATTCTTCACGCTCGGCGGAACGTGCTCGTGGACGTTAGGATCTTCGACGCCAATGTTCGCAGGACTGCCGCCCTCCTGCTCCCACGTTGCCGAAGTTCCAACTTTGGCGGTTTGGGCTGCGGTCGCAGAAGCAGTGGACGCGCTCGATTTCGGCTTGATCAGCGAAGGCAGCGCCTTATGAAACGACTCGCCAGCTTGCGAGAGGACCACGCGGTCCTGCGGACGCTTCGGTCCTGCAAGACTCGGCTCTACCGTTCCGAGATCGAGCGAGAGCAATTCAGAATATTCCGCTTCCGGCGTTTTCTCGTCGTGGAAAAGTCCCTGCTCGCGGCAATACGCTTCAACCAGCGCAATCTGCTCGGCGCTGCGTCCGCTGAGTTTCAAATACTTCAAACTTTCTTTATCGACAGGAAAAATTCCGCAGGTAGCTCCATACTCGGGCGACATGTTGGCGATAGTGGCGCGATCCGCCAGCGGAAGATCGCGCAACCCAGGCCCAAAGTACTCGACAAATTTTCCGACAACTCCATGCTTGCGCAACATCTCAGTAATAGTAAGAACAAGATCAGTAGCAGTAGCCCCCTCGCGCAAACGCCCAGTAAGCTTCACGCCAACAACCAGCGGAATCAACATAGAAACCGGCTGCCCCAGCATCGCGGCCTCCGCCTCAATCCCCCCCACTCCCCACCCCAGCACCCCCAACCCATTAATCATTGTTGTGTGACTGTCGGTGCCTACCAGGGTGTCGGGGTAGGCTGTGTTCTTTCCATCGGCGTTTTGGACGAAGACTACTCTTGCTAAGTATTCGAGATTTACCTGGTGGACTATGCCGGTGTCGGGGGGCACGATCGCTAGATTGCGGAAGCCGGTTTGGCCCCAGCGGAGGAAGGAGTAACGCTCTTTGTTGCGCTGAAATTCGAGGAGCGCGTTTACGTCGAAGGCGGAGGGAGTGCCAAATTCGTCGACCTGCACGGAGTGGTCGATTACTAGTTCCACCGGTTGCAGAGGATTGATGAGCGATGGGTCGCCGCCTAGTTGCTGCATGGCGTCGCGCATGGCGGCCAGGTCGACTACGCAGGGAACTCCAGTGAAATCCTGTAGGAGGACTCGGCTCGGGGTGAAGGCTATTTCTTTGTCGGGCTTGGAATTTTTATTCCATGCGGCCATGGAACGGATGTCTTCTTTTTTTACGTTGCGGCCGTCTTCGGTGCGCAGGAGATTTTCGAGAAGAATGCGCAGCGAGAATGGAAGATGCTTGGTGGAGATGCCTTGCTGGTCGAGCGCGTCGAGGCGGTAGATTTCGTATTCTTTTTTGCCGACTTTGAGGGTGGAGCGGGAGTTGAAACTGTTTAGAGACATGATGGCCTTCCTGATTTGCCGTTAGCGGCTGGCGCTGCTTTGCGGGCTGGAACTGATACTGGAACCTTTTAGTTTAGTCGTTTTGGGGCGGAATGCGTAGGGGGAATAGCGAGTTCGGATGCGCTGGCGGGAAAAGGCTTAAACACAGGGGACACAGGGGTTCACAGAGGTATGACAGGAACTCATCGAGGGCCTCTACTCTACTTCGAAATCCGAGGATCGGTAGTCGGAGGCGTGGCCGGCTGAATCGGCGGCGCCTAATTGCAATTGGTATTGGCCTGGTGTGAGCGAAGTCATTGGGAGCTGCAGGCCTAGACGTACTATGAGGCTTCCTTTTTGAATGGAAAAATCGGCGTTGGGGACGCTGATGTCGACTTTCTTTTCGCCGCTCTTGCGATCGCGGACCATCACTCGGATGCCGATGTGAGGAGGGTTCGGTGCTGCCAGGAGCGGCTCGTAGACTTCGGCATAGATGGCGGCTCCTTCGCTTGCCCTAAATCGATTGGTGGCGGAAGGCGTGATCTCCATTCCGTGAGCTATGAGGCGCGTTTGATCGAGCAGCGCGAAGTTCTCGCCGGACTCAGGTTCTGGAACGCGGCGGGCCTGGTTGCTTAAGGCCAGTCCGCTTAATGCGAACTGATTTCCGTTGTAAGGGTCGATGTTCAGCGGCTTTTCCAGCTTGCCGAAGCTATCATTGCCGGAGCTGAAGACGACCTTGAATATGTACTGGCCTGAGGATATTTCGATTTGATTTTCGTAGTGGAAGGGAGCCTTGAAGAAATTGTCGACAGCTTGCTGGTCGGCGAGATTCAGGTTTACGGTGTCGCTGAAGCGGGCGGCGATTGCATTGTCTGGCCTGTAAGCGATGCCGAGAATGTTGATCTCGGCGTGCATCTTTCCTTTTACTTTTTCAAACTTGATCGAGTCGGAGGGGAACTCGAGCGCGAGATTCACGCGGGCGGTGTTCGGCGAAATATAAAAGAACGGGATCTCCATTGAGCCGGTGATGTTTCCTGACATGTCGGCGGATGCCTGACTCTCCATGCGCTGTTCGGCCGTGCTGCCGGCGAGCAGATCGCGAGGGCGCACGTTGCAATATTCGCTGCGCGAACGCACGATGGTTCCGCCGCGGTCGACTTTTACTTTTAACGTGTGGCAGCTACCCTCAGGCGATTCGGAGGGAGTGTAGCCGAGAACGTAGTACTGGGATTGTTCTTTGCCGATTTTCTCGAGGCCGCCGAGAATGTCGTTGGTGTTCACGATGACGAAGCCGCCGGTTTCAGCGGCGAATTGATCGAGAACCTGCTGATTGGTGGACGGCGTGACGGGAGGAGGCAAAACTCCGGACGACGAGCGGCCTGGTTGGGAGTTTGTCGCTACTCCGGACGACGAGCGACCGAGTTGCGAGTTCGGCGCTATCAAGGCGCGCTGGTCGATGGGATAAATGGCGACATTGGCTTTGTTGCATTCTTCGATCGCCGCCTGAACTTCAGAGAGCAAGTCTGGAGCGATGTTGGGAGGGAGCGGAAATCCGCGGGAGAACATGACGAGAGTCTTGCGTCCGGGGACGGTCGACAAACTTCTGGCCAAGGCCGTTAATGCGAACCTTAGGGCGTGTACGGCATCCAGTTCGTTCATCCCCGACATTGGTATCGAAGATGAGCCGCTGAGATCTTCGACTGCCTTCTTGAGGCGGGCCGCATCGGAGGTGAAGTTTTGCGTGACGCGGAGCGCGCTGCTGAAATCGACGACGGCGATTTGGCGGTTGGAGGCGACGTTTGCATCGATAAACTTTTCGGCTTCCTGACGCACCGTGACCTGGTTGAGAAAATCTCTCACGGAAGTATCGAAGAAAAGGACCATGTACTTTTTTTCCGAGTAGTCGGGAGCGGTGGGGTCGTCTGCCCTGGAAAAGCTGGTTATCTGCTGCTCTTTGTTGTCCTCCCAGACTTTGAAGTCTTTGGCGGTGAGGTCGCGGATGTAATTGCCTTTCTTATCGGTGACGACGGAATCGAGGAGCACGACCCGGGCTTGCGATTTGATGACCGGGGGGCCGGGGGGCGTCTGGCTGGTTTGCGGTTGAGCGGGTTGTTGAGCGCTGGCTGCTAGCGCGATAGCCAATACGATGCATCCAATGAGAACCGAGGGGTGGCGAAGACCCATGACCGCCCTCCATTATTAATTTGGAAATTTCGACAGTGCTAATTTCCGGGGTCAACTCCGGAGGCTAAACGTTTTCGTGCGAACTGCTCTTCCGCCCCTTCGGGGCTTTCTCATCTGCCACATCCCACCCTACGCCGTGGGCTGCATTCTCACGCCGCTTCGCGGCTAAGGGATTTCGACTGCGCCGTTTGCTGCGGTTATTGACTGACCTTCTGCGTCGCGCACTATGAGGCGGACGCGATATTTTCC
>JBEKJF010000203.1:0-8566 GCA_050011375.1 Candidatus Sulfotelmatobacter sp. | reverse complement strand
GATAGCATTGAACTCACATGGCCGAGTGGCGTCAGGCAGGTGTTGAAAGACGTAAAAGTCGATCAGATACTCACGGTAACCGAGAGCACTCCGTGAGTTGAGATTTTTCTGTACTTTATTTTTGCGGGAGGTTGGCCGACAGGCGGTTCGCCAGATCTGATTGCCCATTTCGGTTGAGAAGGTCGATAAGGTCTTTCATCACTTCGGGCTTGTTTCTGCCGTATGCCGCCGCGGTTTCGGCGGTCAAGTTGGCATCCGGAACTTTTCCGATGTGGAAATAGGAATCGCAAAGCATGTATAGCAACTCTGGAGTCATGGTTCTGGACTTCGCTAATTGTTCCGCCGCATCCGCCCAGCGATCCTGGTGGTAACGAACCTCGCCGATCTCGGCAATCGCCGTCTGATAGTTTGGATCGTTGGCGAGTTCCGCCTTAAACTGATCCTCCGCGCCGCTCAGGTCGCCCAGTTTAAGCGCCAGTATTCCCTCGTAGGTATGAGCGCCTCGAACGGTAGGCTGAAGTTCGAGCGCGCGATGTAGGCTGCGCAGGCCGGCTTCTTTGTCGCCCAATCCGAGATATAACTTCCCGACAAATACATACGCATCCGCTGCAGTGGCGGCAGTTCCTTTGAATCGATCTCGATAGAGTTGCAACGCATCCTCTTCGCGATGCTCGGCGAGCAGTTGATAGGCTTTTGGTTCGATGGGGCTTTCGTTTTCCTCGCTCTCGACGGAGCGAACGAAGGTCATCTGTTCCATCATCAACTGATGGAGTGCCGCCTCGTGCTGTGCGTCTGCGGTCTTGCCCATCGCGGCGAACGCACGCGACAGATAGAAATGCGCCAATAGCCGCGTTGGAGCGAGACGCAGTACCAATTGCAGCTTCTCCACGGCGGCGGGATAATTCTTTAGTTCGAGTTCGCACTGGCCAAGGCTGAAGAGGGAATCCACATCGTTGGGCTTGAATACGAGGATGCGTTCGTATGCGCTCTTGGCTTCCTGCCATTGGGCAAGCTTGGTATCCGCAGTCGCCAACAGTTCCAGGGCTTTCACATCGTCGGGCTGGGATTTAACGGCGCGGGCGGCATACTGCGCGGTGCCGGCAAGATCCATCAATTTCAAATCTGTGAGAGCAATGTCGTAATCAACCCGGGGCAGGGTTGCATCCCCATGCTGGGCCTTCAGCAGCCACTTCAACCCTGTCTCACAATCTTCTGTGACACACAGCAGTTCGCCGTATTTCTGCCACACCGCTGCATTGTCGGGCTCGGCCTTCAGGCTTAGCTTGATAGCGCGCAGCGCAAGGTCGTCCTGCCCATTCAGGTGATAGGCCTGCGCCAGATAATACTGTGCGTCTCCGTCACCGGGAAGAATTTTGACGCAGCGCTGCAGTAGCTTGATTGCTTGTTCCTTTTGGCCCGCCGCCAGTTTGTAGGCGCCAGTTTTCAGCAAGACATCGGCATCGTTGGGTGAGAGCTTCAACGCCTGCTCATAGGCCGCTGCTGCCTCGGACGTGTGGCCGGCTTCCTCCAGCAACAGGCCTTTCAGCTTGATTGCCGGCTCAAAATTCGGATGCTGCTCAAGCAAGCGGAGCACAAGATTCATCGCCCCCTGCCGGTCACCGTGCTCGTCAAGGCCGAGCGCCTGCTGCACTTGCCGCATTAGCGGAGACTCGGCGGAATGGGTTGTACTCTGCGCAGGAACAGCCGTTGCTGCGGAAACAAGCAGCGCCGCGCAAAGGAGGATTGTGTGAAGACGATTTGGATGCCAGGCACTACTTATCACTTGCGGCGAACTCCCGACAAATTGTGGAACCAGATCCAGAACCTCACGGATGAGCTTGCGTCGTCAACGAATAAAAGTCAACATCCCATGCAATGACATTCCATTAAGTAATACTGCGATGGTTGTGACCTACCGCACGCTGAACACGGAGACCGTCTGGGCCGGTAACGAGACGCGCACGTTGCCGCCGACAATTTCAGCAGCGCTATTGCCAAACACGGCCTGCAACTGGTGGGCGGTTTCCAGCGCCGTGTTTTCAACAGGGATATCGAGAGCGACTGTCTTCGGAGCATTGTTGTAAACAACCAGGAGTTTTTCTTCCGGCAGCTCGCGGAGGAAGGCGTAGTAGGTGTCGTCCCATCCAATGTGCCACTGCTTCCCGGTGCGCAGTGCGGGATGGTTCTTGCGCAAAGTTATCAGCGACTGCACATAGCTGAACACATCCTGTTGTTCAGGCGTGCGGCCGGCGGCGGTGTAAGCGTCATGCGGATCACCGGGAAATCCTCCCGGAAAGTCGCGCCGGTTGTCAGGGTCAGCGCCGCCCGGCATCGCGATCTCGTCGCCGGAATAAATTTGTGGAATCCCGCGCAAGGTCAGCAGTAATCCAAATGCGGCTTTTAGTTTGGCAGGGTTGCTGTCTTTTTCGCTGACGAAGCGCGTTTCGTCATGATTTCCGATGAAGGTAACCAACATTTCTGGATGGGGATAGAGATCGTCGTGGCGCAGAACCTCTACGATCGTCTTCATCGGCGCGCCATGAATGACCACGTCTTGCAATGCGTGGCGGAGCGGAAAATCGAAAACCGTGGCGAGGCCGGAATCGACGCCGTCGAACTGTTTGCGTCCTCCTTCGAAGAATGCGGTGATAGTCGAATCGCTGTCGGATACTTCGCCGATGTCGTTGAGTTGCGGATACACCTGACGCATTCGCTCGTGCCATCCACTCCAGAACTGGCGAGTGGAATAGGGGAACGTATCCTGGCGAAAGCCATCCAATTGCGCCATCTCGGTCCACCACATCGAATTCTGCGCAAGGTAGAGAGCGAGCGCGGGATCGTCCGGATTCAGATCAGGCAACCTGCCGGCGAACCAACCATCGAGCGTATTGCGATACTCGCGAGGCGAAGCGTGGGGGTCGACCAGCCCATCGAAACTATACGAGGGGTCGAGATGATGGGCTGGTGTGCCGTGAATCCACGTTGGCGTGGGAGGATCGTTCGCCCACGGATGCTGAGGGCCGGTGTGATTCACGACGTAATCGATCAGCACCTTCATGCCGAGCCGGTGCGCATCAGCCACCAAAGCCTGATATTCCTGCATAGAGCCCATGTGGTCGTCGAGGGCGTAGAAATCGACGACGTGGTAGCCGTGGTAATCGGAGTCGGTGTTCTTCCATACCGGAGTAAGCCACAGCGTGGTCACGCCGAGATCGTGCAGATATCCAAGGTGCTCTCGAATGCCTCGCAGATCGCCGCCGTGATATGCCATGCGATTGCTGCGGTCATATCTGCCAGTAGAACCAGCGGGCTGATCATTCGACGGATCTCCGTCGGCGAAGCGGTCAGGCATGATCAGGTAAATTACGTCGTCGCGAGAAAAGCCTTCGAAGCGTCCGTGGGAGTCTGCGCGAGCCAGCAGCGGCAGCGGGACCCCGGTCGATCCCGCTGAAGTGTTTAGTCGCAAGGGAACGGTTCCCGCCGGCAGATGAGAACTGAGCTTCAGGTGGACGAAGAGATAATGTCCATTGGGAGAAGCTTCTGTGCCGAGTACAGTCAGCCCTTTCTTCGGGCTTTCAACGCGAGCGCCGCTCAGATTTTCACCGGTTAGCAGCAACGTTAGCGTTGGCGTGTAGTTTACCCACCAGTTCGGCGGCTCGATTTTGCGAACTATTGGATCTTTTCCCGCGCTCGCGTTCGATTGCGGCCACGCCCGCGGCGTCAGCAGGCACGTCAGGATCAGCGACAGCGCGAGGGCACGTTTATTTCTCATGACGTTAGCAGCGGCCTGAGTGAGGTCAGACCAACCGAACAGCGCGGAGCAAGAAACCGGGAAAGGAAGAAATCAATTTGGCCCGAGGAAATAGGAGACGCTTGAGTGTTGTCTCAAGCGTCTCCCGGAGGCTGTTGGTTACCAGGACACACGTAACGCAAGTTCAAGCTCGCGGTTCGGCGGGGTTACCCGAGCACTGAGCAACTGACCGAAGCCGCTGCCGTTGCTCACCGTGTCGGTGTATCTGCTATCCGGGTTCTGGAACTGCGGCGTGTTGGTCACGTTGTAGAGCTGGGCGCGCAACTGGGCCGTCACCCTCTCTTTGATCGGAATATTTTTTACGAGGGACATGTCCCAACTGAAGGTTCCCGGACCCGGGAAAGCATTGCGTTCAAGATCGCCTTGCCCAAACGGACCAGCAGGAGCTGTGAAGGCGCCTGCTGGGCAGGCGATCCAGACATGGAACGAGACGTTCGTCTTGCAGCCACCGTTGTAATCCGGACGGCCATTGCCGGTCGGTGCCCCCGTAATATCCATTGGCGTACCGGTGGCTTTCAGAATCACGTTGTTCCACTGCCAGCCGCCCAGCGCGTAATTCACTGCCCTCGGGGCATCGTTACCGAAAGCTTTTCCCCGCCCGAAGGGTAGCTCATAGATGGAGCTAAAGGTAAAGAGCTGGCGCTGGTCGGTGTCCGCGTTGCCACGCTCAAAATTCAGCAGAGGCGTCCCGTTAGCTCCTATGATGACGCCGCCGGATGTGCCGAATGCAGAGGGAGAGTCATCCAGGGTGTGCGACCAGGTGTAGGCCGCCGTCAGCAGGAGCCCGCCGCTCATGCGGCGTGTCGCTTTAACCTGCAGAGCGTTGTAGTCTCCGCTCCCGATCATCTCCGTAGCGTTGATAGCTCCAACACCATTCGGGTTGATCGCGCCCCCAACCGGGAACCAACTTGTGGCTGCAGGACAGCCGGTACAACCAGTGCCAAAAACGTTCTCATTGGCGTTGAAGGTGGTGGCGAGATTGCTCATTTTCGTTCCTACGTAGGCCACGTCCAGCGACGTCTTGCTGTCCAGGGAACGCTCGATCTGAAGGTTCCATTCCTGGATGTGGGAATTGGGGCTGTTCTTGGGGTAGTAAATGACGTTGTTGGAGCTGGCCACCGCGTCAGGGGCGATTCCGCCAGTTTTCGGCGGGAGGGGCGCCGTGGCATCGGCCGGGTTGTTGTCTCCCAAGGGTGCTTGTCCCGTGAAGGCAATCCGGTAGCCGCTTCCGCAGGTCGTCGCCGTCGGACAAGCATAAACGGTCGAAGTCCCGTTGAAGTCCGGGTTGTTGGAAAGCTCGTTGCCAACGCCGCCGCGATCCAGATAGTAGAACAGCCCGTACCCGCCGCGGAGCACAGTTTTACCATCCCCAAAGATGTCCCAGGCAAATCCGATGCGGGGGCCGAAGTCGTGCTTCGGCGTGTTGATCAGAGCGCTGTTGTATCCCCCGGCAGAGGCTGCGGCTGTTCCGGGCTCAACCAGTTCTCCCGTCGCAGGATTGAAGTTGGACTGGTGGTTGCTGGCTTCCGTGGGCCAGGTGAGCAGGTCATAACGCAGACCAAGGTTCAGCGTCCACCTATGGTTGACGCGCCAATCGTCTTGGGCAAAGAAGCCATTCTCCCAGCTGCGGGTCTTAAAATACCCACTAAATGCGCCAAAGGAGTAGGCGCCCATAAACCCGGCAAGCAACTCGGAAGTCTCAAAGCCTGTGAAGGTTCCGTGGCCAGAGGATGCAACTGGATACGCGCCAAAGTTGCCATCGTCGATCCAGAAATAACCCTTGGCGTCATTTCCCTGATCCCAGTTCACATCGCGATGAATAATGCTGGCGCCAAATTTGAAGCTGTGTTTTCCCTTGATCCAGGTCACCGCATCGCTGAACTGCTGGGTGGGCTCGATCACGAGATAGGGGCCGCCATCACCGACGTAGCTGATGTTTCCATACCATCCACCGATGATGGGGAAACCGCCGAGCAGCGGAGAAGTATTGGCATTCTGGATGCCGATGTTGGCCGCCGTCGGAACGCTGCCGTTAGGCTGTTGGTAACCGAGAAGATCCCGCATCCAGCCATAGTGAAATTCGTTGATGATCGTGGGGCTGATGATGTGGGTCCAGCCTGTGGCAACCTGACGCGGATGTGACGGGTTGGTACCGCCGCCGACGGGCAAGTTGTGGGTGGAGTCACTCAGTATTTCCGTGCCATTCAGGAAATCCGTGCCCAGACTGTAACGGCCAAAGATTGTGTCCTTTGAAGTGGCCACGAAGTCGAGGCGCGCGTCGTAGTCGTTCTCATTGATGACCTGAACTTGTGGTTGGCTAAAGTTAGCGTCGTTCGTCGCGACGTTCGCCCCCGTGATATTGGGGAGAGGAAACAAGTTCAGATAACTGATCCCGGGTCCAATCTGGCTGCCGGACGGAATCATGTTGATGGTTGGACCGGGCGAGTCGGTGCCAGTGTTCCAACCGAACGGCAGACAAGTCTGCGGGTCGAAGACGTACCCAGCGTTCAGTCCGCCAGAAGAAACAAACGCATTTGGATTGGCTGCCATAGCGGCGCTGCATCCCGGCAGTCCTGAGTAAGGGAGGCTTGTGGCATTAGCAGCAGGGCTAAGATACGCTGTCGCACAATTGGCCGCACCGCCGCACAGTTCGGTGAAATCGCCGGTGCGCATGAGCGCCGTTGGTACGTGGGTGGTGTAAGCGCTAGCCGGAAAAACCTGGCGCCAACCCTGGTAATCCACAAAGGCGAACACTTTGTTTTTCCAGATGGGGCCGCCCAGGGCCGCGCCGAACTGATTTCGGCTTAGCGATGGAAGGGCCACGCAGCCTGATTCGCCGAGGAAGGTACATTGGGGATTGGTGGTGTACTGGAAGACATCCGCGGCGGCGATCTTGGAACGATTGAACCAGTACGCAGCGCCGTGTATCTGGTTGGTTCCGGACTTGGTAGCCACTTGGATGACCGCGCCTCCGGCGCGTCCAAACTCCGCCGGCGCGACGTTGGTGGTTGTCTTGAACTCCGCTACGTCTTCGATCGCCGGGAAGATCACGATCGAGTTGACGAGTGATTCGTTGTTGTCGATGCCGTCCATAATATAATTATTAGCCTGAGGGCGCAGGCCGTTTACCGCCAGCGCACCTCCACCCGAATCGTAGTTGCGCCAAGTCTCGGCTGCCGCTCCCCCAGGCCCGATGCCGGCTGCGTTATTGGCGTAAGCGCCGCGGCTGACGCCAGGCGCGAGCAAGGCCAGGGCCGTAAAGTTGCGGCCATTCAGAGGGAGATCCACTACCTGGCGTCCCTGAATCACTTCGCCGACGCTTGACGTAGACGTATCCACAATCGGAACTTCGCCCGTCACGTCTACGCTGGTGGAGGAAGAGCCAGGTTTCAACTTCAAACTGATTTCGAGGACTTGGGAAACTTCGATGGCGATGTCCGCGCTTTCTGAGTTAAACCCTTCCTTCTTCACTTCCACGTGATAGCTTGCCACCGGCAGCGCGGCGACCGAGTAGTTGCCCGAAGCGTCCGTTGTCGCTGTTACCACGCGCCCGGTGGCGACTTCCTTCACGCTAATGGTGGCATTCGAGACGACAGCCCCGGTTGAATCGGTGATTGTTCCGAAGAGACGACCAGTATCGGTCTGAGCGAGAGCCAAGCCAGCTAAGCAAAGGACAAGAAGCAGAAGGGTGAAAAATTTGATCCTCAAAATGTCGCCTCCAAAATTGGTGGGTGGAGATTTGAATCTTTTCACAACGCCGGGTAGAGAACTGCATGTTTTAGTACAATTCCACTAGAAGCGGACGTTTCACTATGTTTCTGAACGGTTACGGTAGTAAAATGCCGTAGTTGCATCAGGATACGGTCCCTGTTACGCGGGTGTTATATGGCTGTGACAAACACTTTTACGCCCTCGCCGGAAGAATTCTTCCAAGAAGTAGATATCATTATTAAGAGTCATAGCCTGCGAGGATCGGAATCGCTGTGCCGTCTTCTGCAATATCTCGCGAAACAGTCCATCGAGCATCCCGACGCGCCACTGAAGGAATATCAGATTGCCACTGAGGTGTACGGTCGGCATGCGGACTTCGATCCGCAATCAGACTCTACCATCCGAGTGCAAGTCGGGCGGCTTCGTCTGAAGCTGGCGGAGTACTACGCTGGCGACGGCGCAACCGACCACATCGTGGTGAGGATTCCGAAGGGCAGTTATCACCTTACATTTGAGGCACGCTCTGTTGAGGCGCAGCCTGTCGTTTCCTCGACTGCGCCACAGACCGTGCCTCTGCGCGAGGCGCCCGCGAGCGTTGTGGTCGAGGTTGTGCCAGCACGTTGGCGAATCGCCGGGGTCTTGCTGCTGGTAGCCCTCATCGTCTCGCTGATCGCTCTGGGAAGCGTGCTGCGGAATCGTAGAGCGCCGGAATCTGCGACGACGAAGCCTGATATCGAGCGGACTACCGGACCTCTCGCCGACTTTTGGCGGCCGTTTACCTCGGGAGCAGAAGAACCTTGGGTAATCTTCAGCAATGCTGCTTTTGTGGGACGGCCTGAGACCGGCATGCGTTACTACAAGTCGGGTCAGGATTCCAAGAGCACGGTTTACGACCATTACACGGGCGTCGGCGAGGTGTTGGCCATCCATGCACTCGATGACGCCTTCAGCACGCTGGGGCAGAGAGTGCGAGTGAAGCGCGGAAGCTTGTTTTCGCTGGACGACGTGAAGAGTAACAACCTGATTTTTGTCGGCTCGCCGTCG
>JBEKJF010000202.1:0-8629 GCA_050011375.1 Candidatus Sulfotelmatobacter sp. | reverse complement strand
GGTGCGGTCGATCGGCAAGTCGAAAAGGCGTGGGAGAAATACGACATTGCTGAAATTCTTCGGAAGAATGCGCAACGTCTGCGTCCGCTGCTGCAAAATAAAATTCATCTCACAGTCGGCACGGCCGACACCTTCCATCTGGACGCTCCGGCGCACCTGCTTGAACAAACTCTGAAAGAGCTTGGCATCAAGGCCACGTTCACTTACCTGCCGGGGAAAAGCCATTTCGATCTTTATCAGGATGGATTGGGGAAACAGATCGGCGTGGAGATGGAGAGGACGGCGGAAGCGGGCGCGAGGGTGAAGACTGCGGTGCACTAGAGTTCTTCTTCTGCTTCTGGCTTGAAGAACGCTGTTCGATCACAAACTAGTTGGCAGCTTAAACCTGCTTGTCATTGTCTCCGCAACATCCCATGGTCATTGGTGCATATTTGACCATGGTCATTGACCATGGTATAAGTGGGAGGATGAAAGAAGTAGCCATCTCCGAGTTCAAAGCGAAATGCCTCGGCATGATCGAGGAAGTGCGCAAGACGCGCAAACCGATTCGACTCACTCGCTTTGGCAAACCGGTGGCTGAAGTGGTCCCCTCCACTGCTGAAAAAAGTGAAGGAAGGCGCCTAGGTACGATGGCTGCGAGCATGAAAATCGTTGGCGATATCGTTGGCCCGACCGGCAGCCTGGATGACTGGGACGCGTGGCGGGAATGAAGCTATTGTTGGACACTCACGTCTGGCTTTGGAGTCTTGGGGAACCTCACCGACTTTCCAGAAGGGTCGCGAAGGAGCTGGACAACCGGCAAAATGAACTGTGGCTTTCGCCGATCAGCATCTGGGAGGCGTTCCTGCTTTTCAAGAAGAAGCGCGTCCAGATTTCGACCGATTTTACGACTTGGCTGGCGAATAGCTTGAGCGACCTTCCTGTCATTGAAGCTCCGCTTACTTTTGAGGTCGCACGAACGCTGCCGACCGTTGTCGTGCCGCATGAAGACCCAGCCGATCTATTCCTAGCGGCTACAGCCAAGGCGTTCGGGCTAACACTGATAACCGCTGACCGAAACCTCATTAAGACTGAGGGCATTTCCATTCTCGCAAATTAATACGCGGTCAGCTACGCCTTCTCGATCGTGACCTTCTTCACCACTACATCTTTGTTCGGCTTGTCGTTGCGGCCGCGCGGGACTTCGGAAATTTTCTTAACAATATCCTGGCCTTCGACTACTTCGCCGAAGATTGTGTGCTTGCCAGTCAGCCACGTTGTGGGCGCTACGGTGATGAAGAATTGCGAGCCGTTGGTGTTGGGCCCGGAATTGGCCATGGCGAGCTTGCCCGCTTTATCGAGTTTGTGGGGCGAGCCTTTGGTCTCGTCTTCGAACTGGTAGCCGGGGCCTCCCATGCCGGTGCCTTGCGGGTCGCCGCCCTGGATCATGAAGTCGGGGATGACGCGATGAAAGATTGTTCCGTCATAGAGGCGGTCGTTGGATTTCTTGCGCGTGGAGGGATGAGTCCACTCACGCTTGCCTTCGGCCAGGTCCACAAAGTTGGAAACGGTTTTCGGGGCTTCTTTTTCGAAGAGGCGGCAAACGATGGTTCCTTCGGAGGTGTCAAAAATAGCGTAGGTTCCTGCGGGACGGCTCATAGATATATTCTCTCCTTGAATTAGCGGCTTCTGATTCTAACAAGAATGGCGGGTTTTTTCGGGCCTAATCGCTTCTGCTGCTGCTTCTCTGATTTTATTTCAGATTGCCGGGCTGAAGATACTGAGTGAAGAAGGCTTGAGTCTCGAGAGCCAGCCGCTTGCGCGCTTCTGGTTTCTCGAAGGTGTGAACGTCTTCCACCTTCACAAATTTTACTGGAACGCCAGCCTCGGTCAGTCTGTCGTACAGTTCCTGAGCTTGAGCCATCGGAACTTCGACATCCTGCGTGCCGTGAAGGATGAGGAACGGCGCTGTGTTCTTCGAAACATGAAATACGGGCGATGCGTCTTTCCAGCCTTTCGCATTGTGGGCATAGTCGCCGCCCAAAAACTTTGACAGAAAAGTCTCGCCCTCGGAATCACGATGGGTGGTGAAATCGACGGGTCCGCTGACGTCGACGACCGCTTGCACGGTGCTGGAGTACTTTGCGAGAGCCGGTTCCGAGTTATCGCGCGTGGCTTCCATGCCCAACAGAGCCGCCAACTGCGCGCCTGCGGAGTGTCCGAAAGCTCCAATGCGATCGGGATCGATGTGATACTTTGCCGCGTTGGCGCGAATCCAGCGCACTGCGCGCTGCACGTCGTCTAACTGGGCCGGCCATGCGTTTTCCGTGCCGTGAAACAAACGGTAGTCGACTGAGAACGCCACGAAGTCGCAGCGGGCAAGAAACATGCCCATGCTGCGCATGTTGCCCTTGTCGAAATTCATCCAACTGCCGCCATGGATGAGGATCACCGCCGAGCGTAAGCCGGAAGAGGTTTCGCCCGGCTGGTAAACATCCAACAGAAGCTGATGTCCGCCGACTGTTGCGTAGGGGACATCCTCCTGAACTGAAGCCTGCGGTTTAGTCGAATCCGCAGAAGGTTGAGCGGCCGTTTGTGGCGAGGTCTGCTGCGTCTGCGCGACGACGGACGTTGCGAGCGTTAAGAAGATCAAGAGTCGGCTGCTTTTTGTCATGACGAAAATCTGCGCAGCTATTTGGGAGTCGAAGGCGCGGCCGGCGTTGTGCTTGCCGGTTTCTTCGCAGGGGTTGCAGGTTTAGCCGCCGTGGATGCGCCCTCGCGAACGATTTTGATGTGAGTGATCTTCACGGGGCGAAATGGCCGGTTGTTGCTGGGGTCCGTCGCTTTGTGCGCGATTACCGTCACGAGGGCTACAGTAGCATCGTCGCACTGGCCGAAAATTGTGTAATTGCCGTTGAGGTGCGGCACGGCGACTTCGGTGATGAAGAACTGCGATCCGTTCGTGTCCGCACCGGCGTTGGCATAAGCAAGGCGGCCAGGCTTGTCGAACAAGAGGTCGGAAGACACTTCGTTCTTGAATTTGTATCCGGGGTCGCCAGTTCCGGTGCCAATGGGGTCGCCCCCTTGAATCATGAAGTCGGGAATCACGCGATGAAAAATTGTGCCGTCGTAGAGCGGCACGCCGTGCTTGTTGGCTCCGGTGGCTGGATCCTTCCAATCTTTCTTGCCGGTGGCGAGGCCGATGAAGTTTTCGACTCCGATGGGAGCTTTGTCGGGGAACAGAGTGCAGGTCAAGTTTCCAACTGTGGTTTCGATAATCGCCGTGGGCGTGCCCGTCGCGGCCGCGTGGTGAACGGGTGGCTTGGCCGCGGTGCTGGGTTTGGCTGCGGGCGCTGGCGTGCTGGTTTGCGCCCAACCGATAAACGCGGCGGCAGAAAGCAGAGTGAAGATCAGAAAAGTGTTACGCATGATTGCTCCTTGCACGGGATCTTGCCCGGTAGTTTACTGCAACGTTGCATTGTACCGTTTCATTGTAGGACAGCGCCCGGGATCAATGGGAGTGCGCCTGCATTTCGCGGCTGACGGTTTCAACCTGGCGGAAGACGCGCAGAATATTGCCGCCGAGAATTTTCTTGATGTCGTCGGCGGTATAACCGCGATCGAGCAGGGCCTGCGTGATCTTCGGGAGGTCGGCGGCGGAATCCATGCCCTGCGGGGTGGCTCCGCTTACGCCGTCGAAGTCTGAGCCTAGCCCCACGTGGTCGATGCCGGCGACCTTGGCAATGTGGTCGATGTGGTCGATCAGGTCTTTGAAGGGCGGGCGCGGGATTTTCGCCATCCACTCGCGGTCAAGTCGATTGACTTCAATGTAGTTGACCGGCTTGCCTTCGGCGCGCAAGGAATCGATATATTTCTGGATTGCGGCGGCCTGGTCTTTGCTCTGCGCAGCTGAGGCCTTGCGGTAGTCTTCATCTAAAAATCCTGAGAAGAAGTTTACTTGCACAACCCCGCCGTTCTTGGCAACGGCGCGCAGCATGTCATCGGTCATATTGCGGGGCGCGTTGGTGAGTGCGCGGGCTGACGAGTGCGAGGCGATGACGGGAGCCTTGGTGGTTGCGATTGCGTCCCAAAAAGTTTTATCGGCTACGTGCGAGATGTCAACCATCATGCCCATGCGATTCATCTCGAGCACCACCTGCTTGCCGAAATCCGTCAGGCCGTTGTGATGCTGCACCTTGGAATCGTTGATGTCGCCGGAGGAATCTGCCCACTCGTTCGTGTTCGACCAGGAGAGCGTCATGTAACGCACGCCGAGGCGGTAGTAGTCGCGCAGCAGGTGCATGTCGTTCTCAATCGAGTGGCCGCCCTCGATTCCCATGAGCGCGGCGAGTTTGTGTTCTTTGTGCGCGCGTTCGATATCCGTCGTGGAGAACGCCATCATCATGCGATCGGGATGACGGGCGGCCTGTTCGTAAACGGAGTCGATGAGATCGAATGTGTGCTGTGCGAAGTGGCCCTGATTGGTTTCTGGATCGACCCAGATGGAAAAGAATTCCGCGCCCAGATTGCCGCGTTTGGCTTTGTCGAGGCTGATGTGGCCGACATCGTTGGGATCGTTTGAGCCGATGTCGAAGTTTTCGTCGAGAAAGCGCTGCGGCGTATCGGCGTGGGTGTCGATTACCAGCGCGGAGTCGTGGATCGCGCGAGCCTTGGCGCTGATGGGCGTGTCTGAGCTAGTCGTCGATTGAGGGATCGCCGGCAACGCGGCGAGAAGGAGGCATGAGAGCAAAAGAATTCTGAAGTGAGTCATAGAGTTGGCGCCAACGAGCGAACCCAGAGGTAAGCCAACGATTGTATAGGCTGAGGCGGGTCGAAGAAAGGACGATTGGCGAACGAGCTTCAATGGCGACGACGGCCAATCCGAATGACGATTCGGGGGAAACTAACTATTCGGGACGGCTGTCTGCCGTGATCGCAGCGGGTGCGGCATCGGGATCTGTCCGCTCCATGGGGACGATGTCCTGGGTTTCGCGCCAATCGGCGTAGCGGCCTGAGACCATGATGTGGAATACCCACTGATGGCGCTCTTCTTCGGGCTCAACCAGGCCGAGAGCCTTCATGTAGAAGAGGTAGCGCTCCATCCAGTGAACCTGATCCTGGGTCATACCGCGGCGCTGCAGGTCAACGGTGAGTCCGGCGAGATGCGACGAAGCCGTTTCCCCCTCAGCCGGCGCAGCGTTTCGATTGTGACGGCGAAGTTTTTTCTGAACCTTCACCGTTCGCACGGCAGAGTTCACCTGAATCTGTTCGTGAAAACGGTGGTAATACGCCTGCGACAGATCCTGAACAAAGTCACGAGTCCAGGGACGGCTGTAGCGCCGCGAAGGATCGAGGCGCGGGTCGAAGCGCAATGTTTCGCCGGGGACGATGGGCTGCAGCGCTCCACTGGCCTTTAGCGCTTCGAGTTCATCATCGTCCTGAATGCGCGGCAGTTCCATGCGGTCGATCTCGGCGTTCTGTATTAAAAGAGATTCGTGGGAAGGCCGGAACATTGGATTCCAGCGCGACCAGTGCAACCGGAAGCGGTGGTGAGCGGCCGGTTTATGCTTGACGGTGGTTGCGGCAAAGAGCGGGCTGCACAGGCAGACCAGCAGAGAAGCGAGAATCATCCGGCGCTGAATTTTTAATCGCAAAGGGCTCCGTAGTCTTCCGTCCGGTTCAACCCGCCACCGTCCGGGTATTGTAAGCCATACTGTCAAGCGGCCCAACCTTTGATTGCGTTCGGGCGATTACCACCGTACTTGGCTGGCATCGCCTGGGCTCTGGTTACCTCTGGTTACTTGAGCGAGGCCGCGACGGTTCTGTCGTGGATAGAAGCACGCGAAACGCCATCCCAGCGCGGAGTTTGAGCGCTCGTGCATATCCCAACAGGGCAACAACTTACGTTTCTTAGATGCAGAACAGGCCGAGTCTATGGGGACGAAAGTGACAAAAATCAGCGCCGGAAAAGGTCACCGATGGCTTGCTTCATGACGGCACCGCCGACTTCGGAAATCGCTTTTGTCAGCGGGATATCCTTGGGGCAAACCTCGACGCAATTCTGCGCGTAGCCGCACTCCTGGATGCCGCCATCGCCCATCAAGGCCGCGAGACGCTCGCGCTGCAGTTCTTTGCCCGTGGGATGTGTGTTGAACAGACGTACTTGCGCGATTGTCGCCGCGCCGACGAAGCCCGTGTCTTCATTGAATTGCGGGCAGGCTTCCATGCAACAGGTGCAAGAGATGCAGCGCGAAATGGGATAAGCCTGCTCTTGTTCTTCCGGAGACACGCGCGGGCCGGGGCCGAGGTCGTAAGTGCCGTCGATCGGCACCCACGCTTTGACGATTTTAAGATTTTCGAAGATTACGCTGCGGTCGGTCGCCAGGTCGCGCACGATGGGGAACTTGGAAAATGGCTCGAGCTTTACCGGTTGCTCGAGATTGTCGATCAAAGCGGAGCAAGCCATGCGCGCACGTCCATTGATTAGCATGGCGCAGGAGCCGCAGACTTCCTCCAAGCAGTTGGAGTCGTAGGTGATGGGCGTGGTCGGCTTGCCTTCGCGGGTGACGGGGTTGGCGGCGATCTCCATCAGGCTGGAGATCACGTTCATGCCGGGATGCCAGGCGAGTTCGAACTCTTCCCAGTACGAGCTGGAAGTGGGATTGTTCTGGCGCTTGATTTTTATGATTACGGATTTATGTTCAGCCATTTAGCTCTTAGCCTTTAGCTCTTAGCTCAAACTCTTGTCATTCTGAGCGAAGCGAAGAACCTATTGAACTTTGCCGGCGCCGGCAAACTGCATGGACCCTTCGCTTCGCTCAGAATGACAGGCAATTATCCCTATTTCACCGCGTCATACTTCCTTGGCCGCGGCGGAATCAGCGACGTGTCCACCGGCTCGAACTCGAACTTCGGCTCGTCCGCATCCGGCGCGAAATATGCCTTTGTCGTCTTCAGGAAATTCTTGTCGTCGCGGTCAGGGAAGTCTGGCTTGTAGTGCGCGCCGCGGGATTCGTCGCGGATGCACGCGCCCTGCGCAATCACGCGTGCCAACTGCAGCATGTTGTAAAGCTGGCGGGTGAAGGCCACGCTGGTGTTAGCCCACTGCGTGCGGTCGCTCAGATTCACCTTGCGGAAGCGTTCGAGCATTTCGACCAGTTTCGCATCGGTCTGCTCCAAATTCTTGTTGTAGCGGATGACGGTGCAATCTTTAGTCATCAACTCGCCGAGTTCCTGCCACAGCCGGAACGGATTCTCCGTACCCTGGTTGTTCATGAGCAGGGAATTGGCGTCTTCCTGCTTTTTCTTTTCGGCCTCGAAAACTCCGTTGCCATCGGGAAGCGCTTGCAATCCGCGGGCATACTTAACGGCATTCGGTCCGGCGATTTGGCCACCGTAGATGCAGGAGACGAGCGAGTTTGCGCCGAGACGATTCGCGCCATGGTATTGATACTCGCACTCGCCGGCGGCGAAGATGCCAGGGATATTCGTCGCCTGCTTGAAGTCGATCCACAGGCCGCCCATGGTGTAATGCATGCCGGGAAAAATCTTCATGGGCGTATCGCGCGGATCGTCGCCCACAAATTTCTCATAGATTTCGAGAATGCCTTCGAGCTTGCGATCGAGAATCTTGCGGTCGATGTGCGTCAGGTCGAGATAAACCATCGGCTTGCCATCGATGCCGAGGTTCAGTTCAAACACGACCTTAAAGATGGCTCGCGTCGCGATGTCGCGTGGAACCAGGTTGCCGTACTTGGGATACCACTCTTCGAGAAAATACCAGCGCTCGTTCTGCGGAATGGTTTTGGGATCGCGTTTGTCGCCGGGAGCTTTGGGAACCCAAACGCGTCCACCTTCGCCGCGCGCGGATTCCGACATGAGGCGCAGCTTGTCGTTGCCGGGGATGCAGGTGGGATGCACCTGAATGAATTCGCCGTTGGCGTAGTAACAGCCCTGCTGATAGAGCGCAGACTGCGCCGACCCAGTACATACCACCGAATTGGTCGACTTGCCGAAGATGGCTCCGTTGCCGCCGGTAGCGATGATGATGGCGTCGGCGGGGAAGGTGCGAACTTCCATGCTGCGCAAGTCCATGGCGCAGATGCCGCGGCAGACACGGTTTCCATCGAGCACCGCGGAGAGAAATTCCCAGTGCTCGTACTTTTTCACTTTGCCTTCGGATTCGTAGCGGCGGACTTGTTCATCGAGCGCGTAGAGAAGTTGTTGACCCGTGGTTGCGCCCGCGAATGCTGTGCGGTTATATAAAGTGCCGCCGAAGCGGCGGAAGTCGAGCAGGCCTTCCGGCGTGCGATTGAAAGGCACGCCCATGCGGTCGAGCAGATCGATGATGCCGGGCGCGGCCTCGCACATGGCTTTGACTGGAGGTTGGTTGGCGAGAAAATCTCCGCCGTATACCGTGTCGTCGAAGTGAATCCAGGTCGAGTCGCCTTCGCCCTTTAGATTTTTCGCCGCGTTGATGCCGCCCTGCGCGCACACGGAATGCGAACGCTTGACGGGAACGATGGAAAAGAGATCGACGTTCGCGCCCATCTCAGCGATCTTGATGACGGCGGCGAGTCCGGCGAGGCCGCCACCGATAACGATAATTTTAGGGGCTGCCATTTCACTCCACCGGCTTTCTGTACGCTGC
>JBEKJF010000201.1:0-8641 GCA_050011375.1 Candidatus Sulfotelmatobacter sp. | reverse complement strand
AAACACTTTACGGCGACGGGGCAGGCGGTAGGAATGATCCGATCGATGGCGTCCTCGTCGCTCGGAAGCGTTTGGATGACCCATACGTCCGGTGATGTCGTATTTGTTACACCTCACAGTGGGTCACGAACCAGGATTCCCGTCGCCGAGCCGATGTGTTTGCTATTCGATGGCGACGATAGCGTCTGGATCGGCCTTGGCAGAGGCGGACTGCGACGAGTGAGCAACATCGCAAGTCATCACAATCCTGTCATTGATGAGTTTCAGACAAGCGACGGACTTTCCAGCAATTTGGTGTATTCAGCCTTCAAAGACAGGGAAGAAAATTTGTGGTTTGGGACGGCCGGCGGGTTGGATCGCATTCGTGAGAACAAGGCTACTCCGTTTTCGAGCCGAGAGGGACTGGTTCCGGATGACCAGATTGCCGTAACTTCGACTCGTGATGGAAGCGTCTGGTTTGCCAGTTACACCGGCGACATTGTGGAAAGGTTTCGCTCGGGAAGATTTGTCTCGTATCAGCTGCCACCCTCTCCGCCATCGAGGCCCAACAGAATCCTCAGTCTGGACGCAGACGGAAAGAATCATGTCTGGGTTGGCGGCCCTTTCAAAGTCGCTCAAGAAAATGACGGCAAATTCTCCTTCTCGAAGGTCTCGGATATTGATGGGGTACACGACGTACACGCCATCACACATGATGCCGACGGCAACTTGTGGGTTACGGTGTGGGACGACGAGGGTGGAGGAGTGTTGCGTTTGCGGGACGGCAAATGGACTGATTTCCGGAGTAGGGTCCATCTGCCTCATTATCGGTGCCGGGTGTTGTACGGAGATCCGCAAGGGCGGGTCTGGATGGGATTCGAGGATGGAGAAGTCGCGGTCCACGAAAACGAGCAGTTCAGCATTTACTCCTCGAAGGATGGCTTGCCTCTTGGCAGAGTATTCACGATAGCCAGCGATCGGGCAGGGCATATCTGGATCGGAGGCGAAGCCGGGTTAAGTCGCTTCGATCATGGACACTTCGTCACTCTCACGAAGGATAACGGATTACCGGGGAATTCGATTTCGGCAATCGTCCAAGATGATGACGGCTTTCTTTGGCTCGCGGGAGCTCTCGCGGTATTCCAAGTGAATCCTCTGGAATTGGACAGAGCGGTCCTTGCGTCTTCTTATCGTATCCAAGGCGAATCGTTCGACGCGAACGACGGTTTTCGAGGACTTGTGAGACAACGTGAGCCGTTTCCAACAGCGACAAAGGCCGCCGATGGTCGGCTTTGGTTTTCCACTACCGCGGGTGTTGCCGTAATCGACCCACGACACTTGCCGAAAAACGTTCTCCCGCCGCCGGTGAAGATTGAAGCACTCGAAGCAGACAACCGAACACTCACAGATTTTTCCGAATTGCGTCTTCGGCCAAAAACGAGGACCTTGCAGTTTGAATATGCGGCTCCCAGTTTGACGGCCCCGGAACGCGTCCGATTTCGCTACAAGCTCGAAGGCTTTGATGACGATTGGCGCGGACCGACAAGCGCTAGATACGTTACTTACACAAACTTGCCACCTCGTAGCTACCGTTTTCGCCTGATCGCCTGCAACAATGACGGTGTTTGGAATGAGGCCGGAGCTTCCTTGAACTTTACTATTCTTCCAGCCTTTTACCAGACCAATTGGTTCCTCCTTCTATGTGGCGCTGCGGCCGGATGCCTGTCTTGGGCGACTTACCAGTGGCGCATCCGTCAAATGGCAGCTCGGTTGGATCTGAATTTCAAGGAGAGGTTATCCGAACGCACGAGAATCGCACGCGAACTGCATGACACGCTGCTGCAGAGTTTTCAGGGACTGCTGCTTCATTTTCAAAGAGGCCGTAATCTTCTTCCTGAGCGCACGGTCGAGGCAATGCAAACGCTGGATCGAGCTTTGGATGGGACTGAACAAGCGATTGTAGAAGGGCGAGACGCGATTCACGATCTGCGCTCCTTCGCACCTGCCACGAAGAGCCTGGCCGAGGAGATCACCTCGCTTGGTGAAGAACTCATTTCAAAGCATGACAACAGCGATCGCGCACAGTTCCTGGTAGTGGTTGAAGGATTGGCGCAGACCTTGCGTCCTCAGTATCACGTTGAAATTTTCCGTATTGCACGTGAGGCATTGCGAAATGCTGTCGGCCACGCCCAGGCACGTCGAATCGAGACAGAAATCGCTTACAGCAAGAAGCTGTTTCGATTACGAATCCGGGACGATGGTAAGGGCATCGATCTCAGAGTACCGGATCGAGGCGAACATGCGGGGCACTGGGGTTTGACGGGCATGCGCGAGCGGGCGGAGCGAATTGGCGGACAGTTGGATGTTTGGAGTGAACCTGGAGCAGGCACCGAGGTGGAATTGAGGATTGCCGGGTCGATTGTTTACGAGTTGTCTGCTATTCGAGCCAATCTTCAGCTGTTCAAGAAGAAAAAGGAGAGTGACTATGAACGCCCAGCCTAGTCCCATACGCATTCTCCTAGCCGACGACCATCCAGTTCTGCGTCAGGGAATTCGGGCCCTTGCTGCGGACGAAAGCGACATACAGTTCGTCGCGGAAGCGTCCACCGGGCGGGAAGCGATCGAGGCGTTCAGAAGACATCGGCCAGATGTTTCGCTGATGGATCTACAGATGCCAGACATGAACGGGATCGACGCCATAATCGCGATCCGAAGCGAATTTCCTGACGCGCGCTTCGTCATCCTCACGACGTATTCCGGCGATGTTCAGATTTCACGAGCTCTAAAGGCTGGGGCTCGCGCGTATCTGTTAAAAAGCTCCCTGCGCAAAGAGCTTCTTGACACAATCCGAGCCGTCCACGCAGGCCATAAACGCATTCCAGCCGACCTTGCCTCGGAAGTTGCCGATCACATCGCAGACGACCTCCTAACCGCGCGGGAAATAGAAGTTCTTAAATTGATCGCCTCAGGAAACGCCAACAAACTCGTCGCCGATCAACTATCGATCACTGAAGAGACCGTCAAGGGCCACGTAAAGAATATCCTTTCCAAGCTCGGTGCAAACGACCGTACCCATGCTGTGACGATCGGACTGAAGCGCGGAATCATCGAACTCTGAGCCGCGAAGTATACCCCCCTCGAAAGAGTTGTATTCCAACCCCAGCTTTTAGGGATTCGAACCGCGTCCAGACCTCATAAGCTCGGGTTGAGGTCTTATGTGCAACGATTATTCTCTATGTTCCCCAACGGGTGGCCCGGATGGGGGCTCCTACTTCTGCGGCTAGTTGCAGGGATTTTGTTAATCCACGATGGACTCTCCTACCTTTTGGGAGTGCCCCAATGGGGAGGAATCATTCTCCAATCGATCGCCGTGGTCGCGGGGCTGCTGCTGCTTGTCGGCTTTTGGACGCCCATGGCGGGGGTTCTGGTCGTGATCGTTGAACTCTGGACTGCCGTTTCGAGGCCTGACAGTCCGCGGAGTTGCGTAACATTAGCGTCTCTCGGCGCGGCCCTGCTAATGCTGGGCCCTGGCGTCCGGTCCATCGATGCCCGACTCTTTGGACGCAAGCGGATTGAGATCCGCGACCGCTAGAGTTGTTCTCGCCCCCCTCAATAGTAGTGTTCTCAAGTCCCAACATCGAGCGACTACAAGAGGCCCCTAATGAGGGTTGTTTCCAAAACAGTTCCAATACATTATCGCTCTAACAACCGACACTCTTGTTGGATGTGGAACAACACTGAAAGCAGAGAGGCAGGGGAAAAGCAATGACCAAGAAACTTGAAGGAAAGACTGCACTCATTACCGGCGGCTCGCGCGGCATTGGTGCCGCCATCGCGAAACATCTGGCCAGCGACGGAGCAAAGGTAGTCATTACATACACGAAAGGAGCCGACGCGGCCGCTTCTGTGGTCAAGGGAATTGAAGGCGCGGGAGGAAAGGCCATCGCAGTTCAGGCGGATGCGACCAATGCCGCAGCCGTCCAAGCCGCGGTTGAAAAGACGGTCGCGACATTCGGCCAGCTCGACGTTCTAGTCAACAATGCCGGCACTGCCATCCCGAAAAGGTTCGAGGACGCCACCCTGGAAGAACTCGACCGCCTGATCGACCTCAACATCCGCGGTACTTTCATTGCGACTCAAGCTGCGCTTAAGCAAATGAAAAACGGCGGTCGCATCATAATGATCGGTTCCTGCGTAGGCGAACGTAACATGACGCCTGGTCTCGCGGCCTATTCGGCCACGAAGGGAGCGGTCAAGATGTTCGCTCAGAGCTTGTCCAGAGAGGTTGGAAGCCGCGGCATCACAGTCAACAATATCCAGCCGGGTCCAATTGACACTGACCTGAATCCCGCCGCTGGTGAATGGGCCGTGCCCCAGAAGTCCAACACAGCTCTCAACCGCTACGGGTCGGTTGACGAGGTTGCCGCATTAGTTGCATTTGTCGCCGGTCCGGAGGCAGCTTACATCACCGGTGCCAACCTTACGGTGGATGGCGGCACCAACGCCTGACGGTTTGAAACGATTACTTCGAGAGTAATTGGGAGGAACGATCATCATGCCGAACACGACTCCAGAAGAAAACAAATCGAGGGTTCTGCTGGCCTTCGATACGCTCTTCAACAAACGAGACTATGCGGCGGCGGAGCGCTATTGGTCTCGCGACTACATTCAGCACAGTGCGCACATTGAGTCCGGACGTGAGGGTCTCTTCAATCTCGTGCGGAGCGCTCCGCCAAGCCTGAAATATGAAGCGGGAACGATCGTGGCTGAAAAAGATGTTGTGATCGTCCACGGGCGATTTTCGGGCAACGGCCGGCCCGTGAACTGGATTGCGGCAGACATTCTCCTTATCAAGGATGGGCTTCTGATCGAGCACTGGGATGTGCTCCAGGACGAAGTTACCCAGGCGGAGTCAAAAAGCGGCCTGCCTATGTTCGGTAGTCAATTTCCAAACAAATGAACGCCTGACGTGAAGAAAGGCCGTTCCAAGCCTTTGTCTTCCTTCACCCCCAATAACGCAACGTCACAGGATTTACTAAGGAGACATATGACACTATCGAAAAGCTATCGAATCGCTCTGACCACGATCACCGGCCTATTCCTGGCATTAGCACTGGCCACCGGAGCAGCCGCCCAGACTGGCGTAAAGAATATCGTGCTGGTTCACGGAGCGTGGGCCGACGGTTCAAGCTGGTCCAAAATAATCCCCCTGCTCGAGGCCAAGGGATTCCATGTAGTCGCCGTGCAGAACCCGCTTACCTCACTGGCCGACGACGTTGCCGCCGCCAAGCGCACTATCGCGTTGCAGGATGGCCCGGTAATTCTCGTTGGGCATTCCTACGGTGGCGTAGTGATCACCGAAGCCGGAAACGATCCTAAGGTTGTTGGCTTGGTGTATGTGGCGGCCTTCGCGCCAGGAGACGGCGAGTCAATCATTTCAATCAGCAAGCCCTATCCGCCAACTCCATTAGGCGGCGAGCTCAGGCCCGATGCGCAAGGTTTCCTATCGCTGACCCCGAAGGGCGTTGCGGATGATTTCGCTCAGGACCTTACAGATTCAGAAAAGAAGATTGTGACGGCGATTCAAGGTCCGCTGGCATCGTCTGCCTTCGGCGCGACTATCAGCACCGCTGCGTGGAAGACCAAGCCGACGTGGTTCGTGATTGCAAGCAACGACCGGGCAATCCCGCCCGCGCTGGAGAAGGCAGAAGCGGAGACGATGAAAGCTACTTCGATCACGCTGCCATCCAGTCATGTCGCCATGCTCTCTCACCCGACAGAAGTGGCTGAACTGATTGAGCAAGCCGCAGATAAAGCCGGAAGCAGATAGCGATCTGCAATCGCAGCGTGCGCAGGGAACGCCGAATAGTGCGTTTCCTGCATTCCGCTCTCTGCAACTTATGCCAATCAGAATCGAAGCCATTTATCGTGTGGAACAGTTGCGAACAGAGACAGCGGATAAGGCCAGGCATTTCTAAGAAGGAGACTCAATATGAAAGCAGCAACGATGGTTTTGGATCCAAAAGACGGCCTGCCTGTTGAGCAAACCGTACACGTAAATCAAGCAGCGAAGAGCGACCTATTGAACCTGGCTGTCAAGGCCCACGGCGGTCTCGACCGTTGGAATAAGGTGAAGGCGATCAAGGTTGCGGCATCGATCACGGGGGCAATTTGGTTTGTCAAAGGTAAGGGAGACTTCCTCAAGAACGCGGTGCTGACTGTCGAGACGCGGAACGAACGTGTCACGGTCGACTTCCCCGGCCAAGACAAGCGCGCTGTGTTCGAGCCCAGCCGCATCGTGATCGAAACGATGGATGGGACTCTAATTGAGGCCCGCGATAATCCAGAGAAGTCGTTTGAAGGGCAACAGAGAGAAACGCCCTGGGACGACATCCACGTAGCCTATTTTGTCGGCGAGGCTTTGTGGACGTATCTCAATACTCCGTTCCTCTACACCCGCGCCGGCTTCACTACCGAGGAGATTTCATCGATTCAGGTCGAGGGCGAAACCTGGCGCCGGCTGAAGGTGACCTTCCCCGATAACGTGAAGAGTCATTCCAAGGTACAGATCTCTTGCTTTGGACCCGATGGGCTGCTGCGCCGGCACGACTACACGGTCGACATTCTTGGCGGCGCCACTGGACTCAACTACGCCTCGGACTACCGTGACGTGGACGGCATCATCGTGCCGACCAAACGGCGAGTGTACGCGTATGAAGGCGATTACCAGCTCGTGAAGGAGCCTTTACTCGTCGCAATCGATATGGGCGAGATCACGCTTCTCTAACCGGTTTCCTCCTCGACGCCAGTCATATGAGTATTGGACGCTGATGCTCGTGTGGTCGAGTTCGCACGACCGCCAGCGTAGCGCTCCGAGTTCGCCTTGACGGATCCCCGGCCAAAGGCGAGCACACTGAACACCGCGAGAGCCATACTCCACGCTGCGAAGAAGATCCATCCGACGTCGAAAATTACTACTTGAACCATGTCCATGGCATCGTTCCTCGGGGGAATGCCGATAGAAATGGCGCGGGATCAGGCAGGCGCCGACCCCGCGCTACCACCAACTCGCCTAGCAAAGCGACGGAAGCTGCCGCGTTGCTGCTACTCCTGTGCGGCCGGCGGGGCGCTCTGCATGTGTTGCTGCATGTGCGCTTCGTGATTGGCCTCGATCTCTTTCAGCTTGGCCTGCTGATCCGAAGTGAGCAACTGGTAGACTTCGTTGTGAATCCGCGTTTCTTGCACCTTCAGTTGAACCAGGGTTTGCGATTGCTGCGTGACTAGAGCCTGCACTTTGGCTTCGTCGTAGGTTCCTTCCGAATACTGCTTAAGCTGCTCCTGCATGGTGTGCATCTGCTGCATCAGCGGCTTCATGGTGGCATGCTCTTTCTGCATGACTTCTTTTACCTGCGCGCGCTGAGCATCGGTAAGATCCAGTTGTTTGAACGGGAAGCCCATCATGTGGCCGTGCATTCCCCAGGCGTGGCCATGCGTGGGTTGAGGCGTAGTTGCGTCCGCTGTTTGCGACTTGGCAATTGCTCCACCTAATGTCACTGCCAGCGCTGCTACGAGAAGGCGAAAACGAATCGATTTCATAAACTCTTTGACTCCCTGAAGGCCGGTTCCTCCCGGAACCTGGGCCATTTTTCGTACACTTTATAAGAACACGGTTCCTGCAGAAATGTGGTAAAAAGTCAGTCAATACGAGTAAAGTTTTGTCAAAGGGGCAATCGTTTTTCCGACTATTGGGTCTGATAACTGTGGTGACAATTCTTTACTACCGCAAGCCGCGGCCTGGTGCACAATGAAAACTGCAAAAATGGAACGCATTCTTATCATCGATGATGACGTTGAACTCTGCACCCTTGTCGGCGAGTATTTGCAAGCCGAGGGGTTCACGGTAGAGTCTGTGCACGACGGCGAGAGCGGATTGCAACGCGCCACCGGCGGCGAATATCTGCTCGTTGTGCTTGATGTGATGTTGCCCGGCATCAACGGTTTCGAGGTCTTGCGCCGAATCCGCGCGACCTCGCGTCTGCCGGTACTTTTACTTACTGCGCGCGGAGAAGATGTCGACCGCATCGTTGGTTTGGAAATCGGCGCCGACGATTATTTGCCCAAGCCTTTCAATCCGCGGGAACTGGTGGCGCGCATTCGAGCGATACTTCGCCGAACCCATAGCGATAAGTCGGTTCCGTCAACGCCGGATATCGTCCGCGTGGGAGAGATCGAACTCGACCCGGCGACGCGCAGTGTCCGTCGCGACGGCCAGCCGGTCGAGCTTACCTCGGTGGAGTTTAATCTGTTGGAAGTGCTTCTGCGAGAGGCTGGCCGCGTTGTTCCGCGCGAGCGCTTAGTGAATGCCGTGCTCAGCCGCAAGTTCTCGCCGTTCGACCGCAGCATCGACATGCACGTAAGCAAGGTCCGCAAGAAACTCGGCGACACCGATGCCGACGAGCACATTAAAACGATTCGCGGCGTCGGTTACATCTTTGCCCGTCCGCGGGAAAAGGCCGCGGAAAAGGCTGGGGAAAAGGTGAAGGCATCGTCATGAAGAGCCTCTTCCTCAAGATTTTTCTTTCGTTCTGGGTGGCGCAGGCGCTGTTTCTGGTAATTGCGCTCCTCGTTATGCTGGCCCTGCGGCCACAACGCAATGCCAGCT
>JBEKJF010000200.1:0-8647 GCA_050011375.1 Candidatus Sulfotelmatobacter sp. | reverse complement strand
TGAATCTTCAAGATCTCCGGCTCGGGATGGCTCGTGAACGCGTCGGCATACTCATCCGGCTTCTTCTCACCTTTCGGAGTCATCGACGCCAGCGTGATTTTCAGCGGCTCCCGCGCGTTCATGTGGCAGGATTCGCACCGGTCCACGATGTTGGCGTCGGCCACATTGATCTGCACGATCGCCGGAACCCATTCAGTCGCGCGCCTTTTCAATCCATCGACTTGCTGCGGCGTGAGATCGACCATGTGATCGGAGATGTATTCATCCATCTTCGCCTTAGCCGCCGTGACGGGCTTTAACACCTCGCCAAGCTCAAGGCTCTTCTTCGTGCGCTCGTCGCGAATCGCGTTGTAGGTTTGTTCGAGCTGAGGAAAGTCGAACTCCTTCTTGCTTCCGTCCGGGAACTCGACTGTCGCTTTTTTCTTTTTGTATTCGTCCAGTTCTTTCTGCTTGCTGGCTTTCGAACTAGCGCTGTCGCTGGTTTCGATTTCATAACCGAGCGCGTTCACATAAGCCCGCCGATCTGTGAACACGCTCTGCACTGCAAGCAATCGCGCCGTCACTTCGTCAACAGCCTTCCGCGCTTCCTCGGCCTGTGCTTTCGAATCCTGATAAGTTTTCTCGTAAGCTTGCTTGAGCGCGATGTAATCCGGATTTTTCTCGACGTCTGTTTCCGAGGTGAACGACTTGGAGCGCGCAGTATTCAAGAATGCGCTATAACGGTCTCGCCATTGCTCCTGGAAAGCCTTCCATGGACGCTGCGTCCACGCCTCGTCCCACAAGGCCCAGAACAACGTCGCCATCAGAATCACCATCGCGAGCAGGTAATACGCCGCGTACGATTTAGTTGTGATCGGGTCCTGCTCGGCATTAGGTTGTTCAGGCACCGCTTCCTCCGGAAATCAGTCGTTGGTCCTTGGTCGATGGTCGTTCGCGATTCATCTTGAGTGTCGGCAGCGCATCATTGGCGAACGGCCAACGACGGTTTCTAAACATTGAACCAGGGCGTAATCCACACGTACTTGATGTGCCACAAAAGCCGCAGCCCCATCTTCAAGGGCAACGCCACCATGCTCAGTAAGAGAAATTGCGTGAGCCCAAATTGCAGCAGGCTCATGCGCTTAAAATCCTTCCCCATGTATCGCCGGAATAGGGAATAAACCAGAAATCCCCCCAGCAGGTAATAACCGCCGACCACAATCGCGCCGAAGATGGCTTTACCCAGGTTCGAAGCAATTCCAAAAATGTCGGGCAAGTCGCGATTCACTTCATAGATCAGCCGATTGTGATCCCAAGTCTGCCCCGGCCAGAACCACTGCCAGCCGGGCCCCCGGATGAACGTTCCAATAATGATCATCGCGACCCACAAAATAATGAAGCCAAACAAAAAAGTTCCAATCGAAAACTTGCGCTGCTTCCACGTGTAATACCCGCTGCCCAGCGGATTCGTATCAATATAAGGAATGACCATTAGGCCGATGATGATCATTGTGGGCATTACTACGCCGGCGATCCATGGGTCGAAATAGACGAGCATCTCCTGCAGTCCCAGGAAGTACCACGGAGCTTTTGCCGGATTCATCGTGAGGTTGGGATTGGCGGGCTCTTCTAGCGGGGCGTTCAGCGTGATCGACCAGACCATCAGAATAATTGTGACGATGATGGCGGCGAGAAATTCAATGCGAAGCAGAAACGGCCAGACATGAACTTCTTTTTGCCAGCCCGGTTTGAACGGCCAGGTCTTGCGGTGATGCGTCTTGGCGAGGGCGGCGTCGCCTTCGAGTTGCTCGATCAATACGTCGTTGGCGTGCGCCTGCTTCCATGCCAGATAAATGTAGAAGCCCAATAGCGGAATCAAGCCCACGATCGGCACGTTATCTGGAGCCGAGCAAATTTCCCAAATTTGTCGCCAGTCCATAATTGTTCTCGTCTACTGGAACGTTCTTACTATCGGAAATTTCTTGTCATTCCGAACCGGGCGGAAAGGCCCGGTGAGGAACCTGCTGTTTCTTTCGGCGCCGTCACTCACCCGCCGCCTTCGGTCCTCTGCGCGGCTTATCCGCCTCAGCTTCCAGCATCACCGGAGCCGGACCTGAAATTCCGCCGTCTTTTCTTACCCGCCAGAAATGCACAATCATCAGAATCGAAGCCACAATCGGGATTCCGATGCAGTGCCAAATGTACGACCGCAGCAAGGCATTCGCATCGACGATCGAACCGCCCAGCAGTCCGAAGCGCACATCGTTATATGGAGTCATACCGAGCATCGAGCCGAACGGACCTTCATGCCCGAGCAGCGGCGTAGCTCGCGCCATGTTCGTGCCTACGGTTACGGCCCAGAATCCGAGTTGATCATCAGGCAGCAGATAACCTGTGAACGACAGCAACAAAGTAAAGACCAGCAGCAGCACTCCGATGTTCCAGTTAAACTCGCGCGGTTTTTTATACGAGCCCGTCAAGAACACGCGGAACATATGCAGCCAGACGCCAATCACCATCAAGTGAGCGGCCCAGCGATGCATGTTGCGCAGAATTTTGCCGAAGGGTACGTCGTGCTCGAGATAAAGCACGTCGCGAAACGCCTGCACCTTGCTGGGATGGTAATAAAACATCAGCAGAACGCCGGTGTAGGTGAGAATGATGAACAGAAAAAACGTGATCCCGCCCATGCCCCAGGTGTAGCTGTAGCGCACTGCGTCGCGATTGATCTTCGCCGGATGCAGATGCAGGAACACGTTGGAAAGCACGCCCAGCGCCCGGTTGCGCGGAGTGTCATCGTGCTTGTGGCGGAAGATCGAGGTGTAGACCTGAGTCTTGGTCGGATCTTTCAGTCCTTCGATCTGCTCTTTCGCCTTGGTGGGGATGTCGACCTTCATTGCCTGAATGTCTTCTTTGACGCGGTCGACCAGGCCCACTTTGCCGTTTTTGCCGTTCGGATTATTTTCGTCAGCCATTATTCCTCTTCGTTACCATAGCCGGCGGGACGCCGGCGCTACACTACACTCCCGCCAAGAATGCTCCCGGATCGTTGAACTTGCTCGGCAGTCCCTTCGGCCACTGATACAGGCGCGAGGTGTCGACGATGATCTGCCCGTCTGGCGCGAGCTCCACGTGTGCGCGGTCCATCGGCCTCGGCGCCGGCCCCTCAAAATTAATGCCTTCGCTGTCGTATCCGCTGCCGTGGCACGGACATTTAAATTTGTTTTCGCTCGGTTTCCAGTCCGGCGTGCAACCCAGGTGCGTGCAGCGCGCGTAGATCACGAACACGCGATCCGGCGTGCGATCAACCCAGATGCGGTATTTCTGCTGAAACTTCGTGTCGACCCCAAGAGCGAACTCCGATGGATAACCAATCTTGAAAACAGTATTTGGTTCGAACAGAGTGCGCGGAAGAAAAAATCGGAAGAATGCAAGGAACCATGCAGTAAGAAATGCCGTCACGGCGACCCACACCAGCCGCCGCCGTCTCCGGTCGATGTCAGTGTTCGACGGGCCAGACGAAGAAAGGCCAGCCGCTGCTGCCGCCTTCGATGTTCCGACCGCCGGCGTGCCCACGTACTTGGTGGCATCCGCGGCGCCCGGGGTTGCGGAATTCGCTGCGGGCTTTGACGCCTCTGGATTCGGGGTGGGCTTCGCGCCCTCCGGGTCCGCCATGACTCTTCCTCCCTTTCTTGACTGCTGGTCTTAGGTCTTGGGTGTTATGTCTTGGGGTTTTGCCTAAGTCCTATCACCTAAGACCTGCCTTCTCATCCGGCCGCCGCCAAGGACGATGCCCGGGATTCGTTCAGCATCTCAATAGCTGGAACGCACCCACGAACGTTTTCGTCCAGCGCTTCCAGCACCAGCTCTCCCAGCGCCGAAATAAACTTAGGAGAATCGTTCAGCCCCTCGCTCATTTCAAACCGCTCAATGCCCAGCCGCCGCGCTTCTTCGCGCGCCTCGTGATCGATCTCGCCGAGCGTCTCCACGTGATCGGAAACAAACGCCACCGGCACAATGCAGACTTCGCGCGCCTGCTCGGCTCCCAGATCGTGCAGCGCGCGGTGCAGGGAAGGCTGCAGCCATTTACTCGCGCCCACTTTGCTCTGATAGCAGAGCCGGTGACGATTTGGCCATCTGCCGCGTTCCATCAGAAGGCGCACCGTCTCCTCGATGTGCCGCTGGTAAGGATCGCCCTTCGCAATGATCGACATCGGAATACTGTGCGCGCTGAACACAATCTCGGCTCGCCCGGGATCGGGAAACCGCGCCAGCGCCTCTTCAATCTTTTCGATCACCGCATCTAAATACATCGGATGCCGGTAAAAGGCACCCACGTTGTGTACGGGAACGTCGTCGCAGAACAGGCGGTGCCATTCGTTCAAGCTCGATCCCGTTGTGGTTGAAGAATGCTGCGGATACAAGGGCAGCAACACAACCTCGTCACATTGCGCCGCCTGCAACTCCGCTACAGCTTCGCGGGTGAATGGATGCCAGTACCGCATCGCTACGAAGCAACGCACATCGAGACCGCGACCAGTCAGTTCCGTTTCCAGCGCCCGCGCCTGCCGCTCGGTGAATCGACGGATGGGCGAGCCTCCGCCAATGATCGCATAATGATGCTGCACTTTACGCGCGCGCGTCGTCGAAATGAGCTTGGCCAGAGGTTTGCGTCCGAGGCGGGCGAAAGGAAAGTCAATAATATCGGGATCGCAAAAGAGGTTATAAAGAAAAGGTTCTATCGCAGCCAGCGTATCCGGCCCGCCCAGCTGAAACAGAACTACCCCCACACGGCGCGTTGTCTTCGCCATTCCCTCAGATTCCCCAGAACGGGCGAATTTACTCCCATCTGCGGCCAGAGTCAATGGCGGAAATTAATTTACCTCGCGAAAAGAGCGCGGGCTTCGGCTTTCGGGCGTCGGGCTTCGGCAAACATGCCGCGCGAGCGGAAGAAATATCGAGTTGCTACATCAATCGGAAGGCCGATGCGTTACCCCCGAAAGTCACGTGGTCGCCGAAGTCTGCAGAAATTTTAGGCTGAAGAGTGAGACTTGCTAGACTGACGCGGTCTTCGCTTTTTCCATCTCTTCAATCACGGCATCGGCGAATTGCGAAGTGCCGGCTTGTCCACCCGGAATATCTTTGGTGAGTTTTTCGGGATGGCGGTAGACCTTTTCCAACGCATTACGAATCTGCGTGGACGCATCGAACTCGCCCAGATGCCTCAGCATGAGAAGTCCCGACCGCAACAATGCCGTGGGATTCGCGATGTTTTTGCCGGCAATATCGGGGGCCGACCCATGCACGGCTTCGAAGATAGCGCAGTGGTCGCCCAGGTTGGCGCTGGGCACAAATCCGAGCCCGCCCACAAACGCCGCGCACAAGTCCGAAATAATATCGCCGTAAAGGTTTTCCATCACCAGCATGTCGTATTGATACGGATTCATCACCAACTGCATGCAAGTGTTGTCTACGATGTGCTCGCCATAGGTGATCTCGGGGAAGCCCTTGGCCACGGTGCGGCAGCAGCGCAGGAATAAACCATCCGACAGCTTCATGATGTTGGCTTTGTGAATGGCGTGAATCTTCTTGCGCTGGTTTTTGCGCGCATACTCGAAGGCAAATTTGGCGATGCGGGTCGAAGCTTTTTCGGTAATGATCTTCAAGCTCTCGACAACGCCGGGCACGACCTCGTGTTCCAGCCCGGAATAAAGGCTTTCAGTGTTCTCGCGCACGATGATGAGATCGACATCCGGATAACGCGTGGGGATATGCGGCAGATTTCGGATCGGACGGAAGTTCGCATACAACTCAAACTTCTGCCGCAGCGCAACGTTGATGCTCGAAAACCCGCCACCAACCGGCGTTGTCACCGGTCCCTTCAGCCCCACATGCGTGCGCTCGATCGACTCGATCACTTCCTTCGGAATGTATTCGCCATGCTTCTCAAATGCATCGGCGCCAACCGCGAAGGACTCCCACTCAAACTTCACGCCGGTAGCTTCGAGAATGCGTACGGTCGCCTGGGAAACTTCAGGCCCAATGCCATCGCCGGGAATTAGAGTTACTTTATGAGTCATGATTTACCCCAGTGGTCAGTGATCAGTGGCTAGTAAAAACATTTGGTTTTACTGACCACTGAACCCTAATCACTGACCACTGCTTTTCACTTTCACCAGATCTCTCAATTCATTCATGAATTCTTTTACATCTTTGAAATCCAGATACACCGACGCGAATCGTACGTAAGCCACTTTGTCGTAGCGCCGTAGGCGGTTCATGATGAGTTCGCCCAGTTCGCTGGTCTTGCGCTCGCGTTCCTGCGACTCGATTACGAAAGACTCTGCTTCGTTCACAATCTGTTCCAGTTTGCTGATCGGAACCGGCCTTTTTTCACATGCACGCAGCAAGCCATTCAGAACTTTCTGGCGGTCGAACTTCTCGCGCCGTCCGTCTTTTTTCACCACCATGTACGGAATTTCGTCGATCCGTTCGTACGTAGTGAAGCGCTTGCTGCACTTCAGGCACTCGCGCCGGCGGCGTATCGACTCGGCCTCCTTACTCTCTCGCGAGTCCACTACCTTATCTTCGGCAAATCCGCAAAAAGGACATTTCATGGCGCTGTGTCGAGCGAAACTGAATCTGTTCTAGAGAATTGCACGTCTGGAGTTGATAAGGAAATTGTAACAGGGTAATCGCGTACGCTTCAGGGGCGTACCTACGTAATAGACACGCGTAATAAAAACGGAGCGCGGCTTACTTCGATGGGCGAGTTAGTTCCGCGCTGTCCGCCTGATGACTTTCTTCCGACAATTTCCGCAGAGACAATCTCTCGAAGTGCGCCAATCCCAAACCCAGTGGGATGACTGCGGCGAAGGTCACCAGCCACAAAAGGATTCCGCAACTCGCCGCCATCTCTGGGGGAACATCGAACACGGCCGATAGAGTCGCGATGGTCGCCATCTGCGAGCCACCGCCTACGGCAGGTAATTGCAGCATCGATCCTGCCATACTTGCGCCCATCAGAATCAACAATTGCGATACCGGAATCTCCAGCGCCGCCACTCCATAGGAGTGCGTCACTTCCTGATATGCCAACGCCGTTACATACCAAATTCCCAGCGACAATACAGCCAGCGTCAGCAAGGACCAGGGTCCTTGAATCGTGTTTAATCCCAAACCAAAGTCACGCACTTTCTGGGCGAGACGATGACCGAGGCTGGCAGGTGCATGAGAAAATCTATTCTCCATCCACTGCGCAATGGCCTCACCGAAGCGGCTGATCAAGACGGCAATCACAGTTGCGCCCGAAACTCCCAGGATCAGAAAAAAACCGGCATCGCGGAACTGCCGGTAATATTCCGGATGCGGAATCGACTGCAGCGCGCTCGGCAGGAAAATCGCCAGCACGATCAGCACCGCGAACGCTCCCACATCGAAGGTGCGTTCGACTGCCCACACTGCAAGCTGCGAGGAGAACGGAAGCTGAGCCCGCCGAGCCACAAGATAGGGGCGAATGAATTCTCCTGCGCGACCCAGCAACGCCAGCCCGGTAAATCCGATCACCATCGGCGGCACCAGTTCGATGACTTTTATCTTTGGTCGAACCGGTTTCAGAAAAAGCTTCCAGCGCAATGCGCGCAACACATACGCCGCATAAACCAGGGCGACGCCGTGCAGCACGTGGACTTTCTTGATGCGATGGGTCTGCGCCCAGAACGTGCCCCAGTCAAAGCTCCGCCAGTGACGAACCTGCAGGTAAACCAGAGCGGCCAGGATGAGGAACACCACCACGCTGGCCACGATGCGCTTTTTATCCATGAAGGGGAGCAGCCTCGCGCCGCGACCTCGCAACGAGAAGCGGAAACGGCACTCCCAAGGTAAATGACTGCGCCCAGAGGGTCAAACTGGAGAACGCAAGCGTCGATGCCCGCTGTAAAAACAGGACTGTCATCCCGAGCAACGCGAGGGATCTTGGTTCTTGCGTGCGTCACCCGCGCTGCAGGCAAACACCAAGGTCCCTCGCTTCGCTCGGGATGACAGTTTTAAGTGACTACTCGCTGGGCTTTGCGGGACTTGCCTTTGCGGGACTTGCCTTCGCCTGAGTTTGCGGAGTGGACTTTTGCGCCTTAGTCGTCGAAGAAGAAGTAGTGCCGCTCGATTTGCTTGCGGTAGCCTTCTGACTTGCAGGCTGAGACGCGGTCTTCGCCGCGGCGTTGGCGGCGAGTTTCTTTTTATTGAAGTCGCGCACGATGCGCGCTACGTAAGCCTTGGTTTCGTAATACGGAGGAACGCCCCCGTACTGCTCAACGCGCTGCGGCCCCGCGTTGTAGGCCGCCAGTGCCTTCACTAAATCGAAGTCGTAACGCTCCAGAAGTTCGCGCAAATAACGCGTGCCGCCTTCCACGTTCGCCTGCGGATCAAACGCGTTCTGCACGCCCAAGTCCGACGCGGTCTTCGGCATGAGCTGCATCAGTCCTTGTGCACCCTTCGGCGAAACCGCGTGCACGTTGAAGCCGCTTTCAGCGCGGATCACGCTATTCACCAGATCAGGATCAAGCCGGTAGGTTCCACTGGCGGCATTCACAACCTCATTCAGATCAACTGGTTGCGCGATCTTCTTCGCGGAAGCCTGCAACTTCGCGGCCGACTCAGGCGCGTCTTTAAC
>JBEKJF010000199.1:0-9667 GCA_050011375.1 Candidatus Sulfotelmatobacter sp. | reverse complement strand
TATAGAAGACAAGGTTTACCCCGTGTAACCCCGTGCCCCCCGTGGTTAAAGTTTTTGTTTTTCGAAGCCGCATTCACACGTTTACACAAAAGGATTTTCCCGCTAAGATTGCGTCGCCCAAAAGACAATCCAAGGAGAGCCACCATGAGCAAATCCCCGTTTCTAGCAGCGGCCCTGTTAGCCGCAGCGATAGCCGCAATGCCCGCCCAAGCACAAGACAAAAAAGAACCCGCCGTAAAGCCCGCCGACAGTCCCTCCAAAGTCCTCCTCGACACCTGGAACGACGTCGGCCGCAAGCTAATCGCGATGGCCGAAGATTTTCCCGAGGACAAATACGACTTCAAGCCCACACCCGCCCAGCGCACCTTTGCCGACCAACTGCTCCACGCCGCCGGAGCAAATTATTTCTTCATCAATCCCGCCATGGGCAAGCCGGCCCCGAAAGAAGAAGATCCCAAACGCGCCGACTACAAAACCAAGGCCGACATCGTAGCCTTCGTCAAGAAAAGTTTCGCCGACGGCGCAGCCGTCATCCAAGCCAAAGGCGACAAAGGAATGTCCGACCTCCTGGTCGATCCCTTCGCCCACCAGCAGATGCGAGTCCTCGACATGGCCTACGGCTTCATCGAGCACTCCGGCGAACACTACGGCCAGCTAGCCGTCTACTATCGCGTGGCTGGCCTGGTCCCGCCAGAGTCCCGCCCCAAGAAGTAGTCAGTCCAAGAAGCCTCGGTGACCCAGACAGTGCAGCAGTAGGGAGAGCGGAGGAGGAAGCCGGTGGGTCGGACCCGCACGTGTAGGTCGGACACTCCTGTCCGACGCCTTTGACGTTGGGGGTTGAAGTCGCTCTTGCCCTTGGTTTTGGTCGCAAGTGCCACGGAGTTACGCCCAACGCAATGTCCGATAACAGGTATTATGTAAAGTCACCTGACAGTAATCGTGCACTACGACTGCAATTGCGACTTCCCAGCGCGGCTCAATTGATCTGGAACACCGTGCCGAACGAATATTGCGACCCTTCTTCGGGTCCCTCAGCGGTGGTCGGGCCATAAATCGTATGGCCGACCAGCAGCACCGGAGAATTCAATTCAGCCCCATCGGTTCCCTCAAAGGTATGCAGCACCCGCTCGGTCCAGCCGTTTCCGCTCTTCGTCAGTTTGAAAACCGTGCCGCAGCCCTCCAGTTCCGCCAAGCAGTTGCTGATGTTGCCGCCGCCGCCGTAAGTGGTGCCGTATACGTTGCCCGCCTTGTCGAGCGTGGGTGGGGCCATGGGTTCGTAGCCATCGCTCCCGCCCTGAAATGAATAGAGTGTCGACTCCGTCCACCCATTTCCACTTCTGCTCAACTCATACACGGTGCCCCTGTTCGCTGTTCCTCCAGTCGGAGTCACGCCATAAATGTTCCCTTGGCTATCGACCGTCAGACCCAGCGGGCTGGCTACGTCGCGGCCTCGCTGGAAGCTGTAGACGACATTCCACGACCATAATCCCTGCGGAGTGGCTGGCGGAAAAACTTCATAGACGCTGGGACCGAGCGTCACGTACAAGTTGTTGCTCCCGTCGATGCCGATCCCTCCATTTTGATTGAAGTCCGGGTAAATGTTTCCGCTGAAGCCCTCGGTCCAGGGTTCTCCCGGAGTGGACGGAGGAGTCAGCTTGAAAATGCCGCCGGTTCCATAGCCTTTCGGCGGGGCGCCGCCGGGCGGATAACCTCCGTACACGGTTACACCGTAGATGTTGCCGTGGCTGTCCTGAACCAGCGTGCCCAGCGGACCGCAGCCGTCGGCGTAGCCGCCGAAGGAATAGAGATTCGTTTCCGTCCATGATCCGCCGCCCTGCGAAGGCGGGGAAAGCTCATAGAAAATTCCGCAGTCAGTTCCCGTCCCCTCGCTGTAGTAGGCGGTGACTCCGTACAGGTTGCCCGCCTTGTCGCGAATCAGATTGCCGAGCGGATTCGGACCGTCGTACGGGCTCGAACCAAACTCGTAGAGTACGGTTTCGGTCCAGGCCTCACCGCCGGAACTTGGGGGCGAGAGCTCGAATGCGATTCCGCAGGGATATGTTTCATAGTGAGCCAGCAAGCAAGTTCCGCCGCCGGCCGTGACTCCATAGAGGTTTCCCGCTTCGTCGGCGATGAGGGCCTGCGGCGCTTCGCCATCTTGTCCATTGGGTGCGTAGGGGCCTTGAAAGGCGTAAAGCACAGTTGTTTGCGGACCAGCAGCAAGGGCCGGAATGGTGAGACAGAGGATCGCCAGACAGGCAGTCAGCAGCTGAGTGGTGAGTTGGCGGCTGCGCAGGTGCATATAAACCTCCTCGGTTGCAGTAACGGCTTGATCGGTTCGAAGATTGATAGGTTCGAAGTTCCAGGAGCACGACGGGGAGGGAGGCAACCCACTATACCACATTACGTCAAATAAAATGGGGGTCCGGAGGGAAAGTAATCTTATCGCTCCATACTCCTACTGCTGGTAGACAAGCGGAGGCCCGCTCACCTTATGGGCCCTAAGGGCGACCGATACCTCGACGCGGTCGCCGATCTTGACGAATGGGATGCCTTTGTTCATCCCGAAGTCTTTACGGTCGAAGGTCATCGTCCCTCGAACGCTGCCTTCGCCTGTGCCCTTGCCCGAAAGTGTAAGGTGCAGCGTCTCCGGTTTGGAAACTCCTCGAAGAGTGAAGGTCCCCGGCACATCAAAGGTGGTGGGACCGGTCTGCACAACCTTGGTGGAGTGAAACGTGATGTACGGATCTTCACTGGCGTTGAAGAAGTCTTTGCTCTTTAATTTGTTGTCTTTCATGCCGCTCCCAGTATCTACGGAGTCAGCAGAAATTTTGATGTCAAGTACGCCTGAAGTCACGTCCGTGGACGGAAAGGTCAGCGTAGCTTCCCAGTTGTTAAACTTACCGTCGATGGCGACGGAAGCCTTCACAAAGAATTTAACGTCGCTTTCTTCGGGGGTGATGGTGAAAACCGGACCTTGGGCCTGGGCTAACGATGGCAACAGCGCCACGCCCTCGAATGTGGCGTTATTTTCCGTCCCGTGAGTCACGACCTTGACGTGGGGCAAGGACTCGATGTCTGACCTCACCAATACAGTCTGTTTTCCACCCTCCGTCTGGATCGTGAGTTGCTGGCATTGCGCCAGAGCGGCACTCAGCAGCAGAACGATTATCGAGTGTGGAAAGAATCGGTTTTTCATGCGTCAAACTCGCAAGATCATTACCTCGGTAGCCTTTATGAGGGCGGCGGCGGTCTGTCCCCGCTTCAGTTGCATTTCTCTGGCGGAGCGTGCCGTGATGATCGACGTGATGTGCTGACCACCGATTGAAACTCTGACCTCGGCCATCAAACCGCTAATCTGTACGGACTCAATTCGTCCCACCAACTGATTACGACCACTTACGCGCCGGACCTCTTCTTTGCGTCGCTGCTCAGTCTTGCCGCGGGTTCTGAAAAGCAATCGGTCCACTTCGCTCTGCGGGATGCGATGATGTCCTCCCGCCGTCTGGTTGCTTCGAATCTTCTTTTTGTAAATCCATTGCTTAATCGTTGGAAAGCTGACCCCCAGTTGCAAGGCTGCATCTCGAAGTCCCAGTAGTCCCTCAACATTCCGTTCGGATTTTCCGATCTTCCGCATCGGGACGCAATCGTAGCGATAACGCAGTTCCCGGTCAACTCCGTCGCATCGGCATAAGTATAGCCCACGAGACTCATTCCAAAACGGACTAAAGCGTACAGTTCTAGACAAGTGAAATGTATGTCATGTACACTTCCGGGTTCTGTCCAAACCCAATTAATATTCCGAGGTCAAAATGCGCAATGTTTACGTGTCTATCGCAGCGATTGGCTTATTCCTTTCCTCATCCTTGACCTTTGCTCAGAAAACTCCCGACCCCTGCGCGAGCGGGCACGAGTTCGCCACCACCGATTGCACGCTGACCTGGCACGGGATTACGGTCTACGGCGCCTATGACGTTGGCGTCGGCTGGGTCAGCCATGGCTTACCGGAGAACGGCTACAACTATGAAGGGGAATCTCTGGTGAACCGAAACGGCTATGAACATCGATTCCTCGTGGCACCGAACAACCTGTCGCAAACGGGTTTCGGCATCCGAGGCAAGGTTCAGTTTCTGCCTGGCTGGTCCGTTGTGTTTAACGGTTCCACTGGAATCAATCCGCAGTCCGGTCTGCTGGCCAACGCCTCACAAACCGACATCATCAACAACGGCCTTCCCAGGAGCAGCTATTCGATAGCCATTGACGGCGCGCGCGCGGGCCAACCCTTCAATGACCAGTACTACGGAGGTATATCGTCCGCGCACTTCGGCGAGCTGACCTTCGGCCGTCAGCGCTCTCTCGGCACCGATGCGATGCTGCTTTACGATCCGGCCAGCGGCGCCTATGCCTTTTCCTACATCGGGTATAACGGCACGATGGCCGGCGGCGGCGACACCGAGGATTCCCGCTGGGACGATGCCGTGAAGTATCGCATTGCTTATGGCCCGGTCCATTTCGGCGCGATGTATAAATTCGCCGATGGTTCCGGCGGTTGCTACGACCCCGCGGCAGCCGCGGGGTCCACATGGACCGCGACCTCCTGCACGCCGCAATCGGCACACAACAACGCCTACGGATTCGACCTCGGCGGAACCATAGGCCCAGACAAAGGTAAGTTCTCCGCCGACGTCGTCTTCCAACATTACAACCAGGCGATCAGCGTATTGAACCCCTTGCTCGGGCCGCAGAGTCCGGCGACGCCGCATCTGGGGTTTACACAGTCGCTGACTGACAGCATCGATACAACCCCCATCAACGGCGGTGACAGCCTCGGCCCTAATCTGATCTCGACAGACAACACCGTCTACGGCATCGTGACCGACAACAATGCAGTTATGTTCGCTGCCAAGTATGCCCGCGACCCGTGGAAGTTTTTTGCCGGCTACGAATACATCTGGCAGAACAACCCGAAGAACCCATTGGGCGTGGGCGCCTCGGACCAGGGCGGTTATTTTATGAGCGGGGTCGAAGACAACAATCTTGATTCTGAAAAGCTGGTGAATATCTGGTGGACGGGCGGGAAGTACACCTACCGCAGCAAGACCGACTTCACTCTCTCCTGGTATCAACAGCGGCAGAACGATTTCCGTGTTCCGCCGACCTGCTCGGCCTCAGCCGGTTTCCGCGCTTCCTGCGCGGGTACCCTCAATGAGGGGTCGTTTTATGTGGATCATCACTTCACCAAGCGTTTCGACGGTTTTATCGGAATTGCGTATTCCTACGTGCGCGGCGGTCTGGCCATCGCCATTCCTCATGGCCCCGGCGTTCCCTATAACGACAATAACAACTGTGCTCCGACGGTCGGTGGTCGTTTCACCTTCTGATCGCTTCTGAGCGGTGGGGTAAGACGTGTGCGTGTTCCCGGGCGTCGGGCGAGAAGGCGTATTCTCCTCGCGGTTCCGGACTGCCCCATCATCCGCGCGCGGGCAGCATTCTCATAACTGTCGAAACCAGGCCATAGCGCGTTTTGATCCGGGCATGGTGAGCGCTATCGCGATATTACCTCAGTTGAGGCTGATCCTCTGGTGTCACCCGCTAGCGTAAACTCGATGTGTCTCCGGCATCGCTTCACGGTCGATTCTTGTAAGCTCTAGCAGGCTGCTGAACTCACGAATGCACGCGCAGCCGTGGAAGAGCGGCGCTTGAGCGCCGCGTAAGCGGCCTAGAATCAACCCAGGCTTTAGCCCCAGTGGTCGTTTTCGCCGCGGCGAAAGAGTTTTTCAGCAGCCTGCTAAAGAGCCTGCGGATCCTCAAGCTCACCAAATACCACCATACGGTTCCAAGTACCCAAAACTGAAAATAGACTTGTGCAAACAATGTAAAGCGGGTCCCCAGTCACGCTATGATCTCGACCATTCCAGCAGGCGCGAACTGAGCAATCCCCCGGTCCATTGTGGCCAACCGGCCGCGGTTGCGAATCGCAAGCCCAACCAGGTACGCGTCAGTAATCTGTTGGTGGCCAGTCAAAGCAGTTGCCATCCGCTCCGTGGCGTCCGGCACGCTGATCGAATCGCTCCAAAACTGATGTTCCGGGACCTCCACGTTACGGCTCAGAACCTGCAGCGCACCGGACGGTGTAAGCGCCCGCTCTGAGAACGCTGGATTCGACAAAATCCGAACCAGCGCGGTCTGCGTCATCGGACAAGTAGCCCAGCCTTCGCGCGCGTGTCGCCCGAACCACCGGCTGGCGCGTTCATGTGCCGTATGTTCCGGCCAAGCCAGCGCGATGAGCAGATTCACGTCGAGCAGGTAGCCCCGCACTAGAACTCATCCTCCAACAGTTGCTTGACTCGTTCGGTGCTGACCTTTTTACCGCCCTTGGGCAGAACCACACTCCAGAAGCCATTCACCATCTGCATCTGCACCGGCGCGTTCGCTCCCCGGCGCACTAGCTCCGAGGCAGCCTTGCCCAGTGCCAGCGAGCGCGTCTGAGAGTATTCACGTAGAAGTTTCAGCGCGTCGTCATCAAGATTCAGCGTGGTGCGCATGATGCCAATATGATGTCACTGCAGCACGATTGATGTCAACACAAAACAAACGTCATCACAAGATCACAACCGGTGCCAAAGGGAAAAATGAAACGAAGGAGGGATGCCGACTCAAAGAGGGTTTGATGTTTGAGGTTGCCCTTAACTGCCCCCTGACCACTAGTCACTGGCTTTGACCTTGCTTCTCACTGGCAACTGGCAACCGGCAGCTGGCAACTGCTACATCTTGTACTTCCCCAGATCCTCATCATTCAAACCTTCCAGATACTTCCGCAGCTCTTCCGCAGTAACACGGTCCGACCCATTCGCCGTCTGCTTCGAATTCTTCAAAACAACTTCATCCACAAATATCGGACAGTCCACCCGCAACGCCAGCGCCAAAGCATCCGAAGGACGCGAGTCAATGCTGATCACTTCGCCGCCGCGCTCCAGCCAGATCACCGCATAAAAAGTATCCTCGCGCAGCTCCGTGACCACAACCTTGTGCACCTGCGTCTCCAGCCCAGTCAGCACGTTCTTAATCAAATCATGCGTCATCGGACGCGGCGTACTCACCTTCTCCATCTCCAACGCAATCGCATTCGCCTCATAAACCCCCACCCAAATCGGCAGCACACTCTCCCCCGCCACATCCTTAAGAATCACAATCGGCATATTGCTAACCGGATCCATCAAAAGGCCGCGGATTGTCATCTCTACCTCCATGCTGTTACCTCCATGCTGCTACCTCTGCTTTGTGCTTTCTTCGGGTGCGCCGACTGCGTTCTTTGCTTTTTATATCACCAATTCGCCTAGAAGGCTGTTGGGAAAGCTGGTTGTGGCTTTTACCGGGACATAGCTTCCCACCTTGGGCTTGCATGATTCCGGGGCGGTGAAGTTTAAGGTTTTGTTTTGGCTGGTGCGGCCGATCCATTGGGCGCGCGCTTCGTTTCTTCCTTCAACCATTACTTCTAATACTGTTCCTATGTATCTCTTATAGCTTGCGATCTGGATTTCTTTCTGTTTTGTCATCAGCACTTCGAGGCGGCGGGATTTTTCTTGATCTGGGATCGCGTCCTCGAATGCCAGTGACGGGGTGTTTGGACGCGGAGAGTATTTGAAGGTGAAGACGCTGTCGTAGCCTACTTCCTCGAGCAGGTTTAAAGTTTCGGCGAAGTCTTCTTCGGTCTCTCCGGGGAAGCCTACGATCATGTCGCTGGTGATGCTGATCTCGCGCTTCGCTGCTTTCATCCACGCGATGCGTTCGAGATATTGATCGCGAGTGTAGAGGCGTTGCATGGCGTTCAGGACGCGGTCCGATCCGCTTTGCACTGGGAGATGAACGTGGTCGCAGAGCGTGGGCACGGCGTCGATGGCGTCGATGATGTCGCGTCCAAAGTCGCGGGGATGCGATGTGGTGAAGCGCACTCTGCGAATGCCCGGCACTTCGCCGACTGCGGCGAGCAATTCTGCGAAGCTGCGCTTCCCTGCTGGATCTTTAAATGAATTTACGTTCTGGCCCAGAAGTTGGATTTCCGTGTAGCCGAGATCGGCCATCTGGCGCGCTTCGGCCAGCACCGACTCGGAAGTGCGGCTGCGTTCTTTGCCGCGCGTGAACGGGACCACGCAGTAGGCGCAGAATTTATCGCAGCCTTCGATGATCGTGATGTATCCGCGATGGGGATTGGTGCGAGCGGTGAATTCCGTTTCGAAGCATTGGTCGGTTTCGCGATCGTCGAGTCCGGTGATTCTTATGAGAGGGGCGGCGGTTGTGCTGCGGGAGATCCCTCGCCCCGCTGGTGAAAGCGCGGGGCTTCGGGATGACGCCTCATCAACAAGTACGGCTTCTGGCGAGGGCGGCGCTTCGAGCTTCACGAGCATTTGCGGGAGGTTGCGGTAGCTGGCTGATCCGCAGACCAGGGAGACGTGCGGGGCGCGCTCGAAAATCTTTTCGCCTTCCTGCTGGGCTACGCAGCCGAGCACTCCAAACTTTTTGCCCTGCTTGAGCAGTTTCTTGTAATCCAGGTGTTGTAGAGAATCAGGTCGGCCTGCTCGACCGTCTGCACCTGCTGATAGCCTTCGTGCAGCAGCGTGCCGATGACTTTTTCGGAGTCATGCACGTTCATCTGGCAGCCGAAGGTTTCCAGGTAAAAGGTCTTTTGCGGGGCGGCGGACATATTGCAAGTATAAGCGATGCTCGTGTGGGACCGACACTTCTATCTGTCGAGTCCAATGGCACTTGACTAATTATACGTATAGACGTATATACGTATTATGCTTGTAGCGGAGCGCCCGGTCGTGTGGGTGGGCTCGAGTCGAAGAGACTTGCGTGAATTTCCTCGCGAGGTCCGCCGCGACGTCGGCCGAGCTCTCTACGCCGCACAAGAGGGCGAAACCGATCCTGCCACGAAACCGATGCGTGGGTTTGGCGGAGGCTCTGTCGTCGAGATCATTGCGCATCATCGCGGAGATACCTGGCGGACCGTATACACGGTGCGTTTTGCGGAAGCGATTTACGTGCTGCACGCGTTCCAGAAGAAGTCCAAAAGCGGCATCGCTACCCCGAAGAGGGACGTTGAACTGATCCAGCAGCGCTTGGCTGAGGCTGAGCGAATGCATCGAGAAAGGCAGAACTAACACCACCATGAGAACGACCAAGCGCACGCAGCCCAAGAGAATTCGTACCGAAAAAAGTAGCGGGAACGTTTTTGCTGATCTCGGCCTTCCTCATCCTGAGCAGGAGCTTCTGAAAGCGCGGCTGACGCTGCAGATTTACCGGCTGATTAAGGCGCGGGGCCTGAAGCAGGCAGAGGCTGGAAAGATTCTGGGCATCAAGCAGCCGCATGTCTCGGCGCTTATGCGCAACCGCTCGGGCTCTTTTTCGGTGGAGCGGCTTATGGTGTTTCTCACTGCACTGGGGCAGGATGTGGAGATCACGGTGAGACCGACGCGGAAGCAGCATGGAGAGATGTCGGTGGTGGCGTGAGGGTTCGGGACAGCAGATTCCTCACCGGGCTTGCGCCCGGTTCGGAATGACAACGTGGTGGGTATGCGCTGCGGGGTTTCGTGGTAATTCCGGTCGAAGTCCAAATCCCACGGCGATGACGTTTGTGGGTCCCACCCTTCGGCTCCGCTCAGGGCAG
>JBEKJF010000198.1:0-8779 GCA_050011375.1 Candidatus Sulfotelmatobacter sp. | reverse complement strand
GGCCTGGAGATGGGTGGAGTCGCCGCGATTCCAACAGCAACGAGATTGCATTCATCATCGGCAGGACGGCAGTTCACGAACCCGGCGGGACTCTGTTTGCGGCAACAAATCACTTAAAACCACTTCTTGATTTTTCAAGTGCCTGCGTGGACTTAATTTGCTTACCGTGCTCGGTAAGTCCTTGTTTGATGATTGGAAGCGGTTTCGGCCCCCACTCGCCCGCCATTTCTCAATGGCTTTCAGAATCGCAAATCGGTTGAAAATCAGTTCAGCCTCGGCAGGCAATCCAACTGTCACAGTATATAGTGTATAGTCTATAGATTTACTAGACATGGAGATAAGCTCATTATGCGTCCGCTGTCTGTTGCGGTCTTCCTGCTGTTTGCTCTTGCCGGTAACTCGTCCGACACACCGAAGACGACCGCTCTCAACGCGCCGGAGGTCACCATTCTCCAGAACAGTCCTGGCCAAGCCGATGGGCTCATCTTCATTGCCCCCAAAGGCGCGGGAATCGGTGGTGGCCCCCAGCCTGGCCCTGTAGGTCCTGAAATCGTGGACAGCAGCGGCCATGTCATTTGGTTCTCGCCTGTGACGAACGGTCAGGTCGCAGCTGACTTCCGAGTTCAGTCCTATCGTGGTAAGCCGGTCCTTACCTGGGCGCAGCAGAGCAACTTCGGGAAACTCGCTGGGGGTACGTCGGTGAACTACATCGCCGACGACACCTATCACGTCATCGCCACCGTGAAGGCCGGCAACGGACTCAACGCGGATGCTCATGAATTCTTGCTTACGCCGCAAGGTACGGCGCTCATCACGATCTACGACGTTGTGACGGCCGACCTGTCCTCGCTTGGTGGATCGAAGAGCGCACCTGTGTGGGAGGGGTCGATCCAGGAAATTGATGTTGCCACCGGCAAAGTGATCTTCGAATGGCACAGCCTGGGCAAGGTTGGGTTCGACGAAAGCTACTGGCCAATGCCGGATTCGTCAGCCGCTGCGTGGGACTATATCCACATCAACGGTATCGCGCTCGATGACGACGGCAACCTGCTGCTTTCGGCGCGTCACACTTCAACCATCTACAAACTCGACCGGCACACTGGCGCGGTGATCTGGCGCCTCGGAGGCAAGAAGAGCGACTACCATTTCGGACCGGGGGCTGCATTCTCTTTTCAGCACGACCCTGTGTTCGCAGGACCCAATACGCTGCGCATATTCGACAATGAAGTGAATCCCAAGCCGGTGCTGCCCGCGTCGCGCATCATCTGGTTGAAACTCGATCCTGCGGCAAAGACCGCGACGCTGGTGCGCTCCCTCGATCCTCCCGATCGTCTCTCGGTGATCTCGCAAGGCAGCGCCCAACTGCTCGACAACGGCAATACATTCGTGGGATGGGGTGAGCCGGGACGCTTCTCGGAATTCGATTCCAATGGACGCTTGATCTTCGATGCCGCTTTGCCCAAGGGCTACGACTCGTATCGCGCCTATCGCTTTCGCTGGCCCGCCCATTAATTTTTTGCGAGGCGGTTCCACGTTCCGGCGCGGGGGCTAAATGTAGATAACCGGTGTGAAGTTTACTTCAAGACGAATGCACAAAAAAGCGCTCGCGCGCATTTACTGATCTATGGTACGGTTTCGGTCGGCCCGGAACCCAGAGCAAAATTCCGTCGCTTGGTCGGCTGCACTTGCAGCCGAGGGCTCTCAGTTTAAGAAACTTATGCCTACTCACTTCTATACGACCAATTCAAACGAGCGTCAAAACGCGATTCAGAACGGATTCCACGATGAGGGCATCGCCGGCTTCGTGTGGACGGCTCCCGCCCCCGGTCCCGCGCCCCTATTCCGTGCCGACAAAAATACGGGCCAAATTCCTGAACCGCCCGGGGACCACTTCTACACGATGAGTTTGACCGAGCACGAAAATGCAATGACCAACTTGGGTTATGAGGGTGAGGGCATCACCGGTTATATCTACCCGGTGGCGAGTGCGGGAGCGGTCCCTTTTTTCCGCGCTTTTTCCCCGGCGGGCGGCCATTTCTACACCGCCAATCCGGCGGAGTTTCAATCCGCTCTTTCTAACGGATTCGTAAACGAGGGCGCAGCAGGTTTCATCCTACCCCACGCCGCCGATGGGGCCATACCGCTCTTCCGCCTCTACCGTGTCACGCACCTGTACACGACCGATCCGAACGAACGTCAGCGAGCCCTTGCGCAGGGATATAGCGACGAGGGAATCGCCGGTTTCGTTTTCCCAACTCCGCCCACAGGTCCCGCAGCACTATTTCGTGCTTACTGCCCCTCGACCGGCTGCCACTTATACACGATGGATATGGACCAGTACGACGGCGCTGTGGGGGGTATTGGGCAATACCTGCCCGAGGGGATCGCCTGTTACATTCTGCCGTGGTCACAAGTCGGGAACAGCCTGTACAATGGCTCTGGCATAGCTCTGTGGCGCGCAGACCTCTATCTGGCCCAGAACCCAAATGGGCCAGCGAGCGATTTTTTCTACACGACGAATCTTGCGGAGTATGACAATGCCACGTTGCACCTCGGTTACCAAGCGCCGGGGGTAGCCGGCGCCGTGCTGCCCCACCCGTTCCGCGAGAACGTCCCCTTCTACCGCCTGTTTGGTCCGGTGTAGGCTGTAGCTGGTGCCGCCCCGGATGTCGCCACGGCTTCGGCCTCACTCGCTTCCGCTATTTTTTCTGACATTTGTTGAGCCTGCTCAAGCTCTGCCGGCATTGGTCAAGCCCTCGACAGCATCTTTCAGAGTAGGAAAAGCCAGAAAGAACGGCTCCAGCTTTGTAATCTCAAACAACTGCCGCACGCGCGGAGTCACTCCGCTCAATGCCATCCGCCTGCCCGATTTCTGGGAACTCACATAAATTCCAACTAGGGATCCCAGTCCGACCGAATCCATGTAAGGAACGAGGCTTAGATCGAGAATGATCGTTCCCGCATTTTCCGAGCGCACAGCATTCTGGAACGGCTGCGCCGTCGCCGCCGTCAGCGGCCCGGTAAGGCGCAGCACGCGTTCACGGTTCGCGCCTTCAAATCGTTCGATGGTCATCGGCTCTGACAGCATGTGAAATCATTTCCTCAAACAAGACATCCACTGCTCACACCCTCACACCGAGATCGCGCGTCAGTTCCAGTTTCAACCGCTTCTTCACATCGTTATCCACAAACATAACGCCGTGATGCTGGCGCACGGGATGAATCTCCGTACCTTCCATACACGCGCTCGATTCTGGCACGGTGCCATCGCCCGCCAGTTCGTACACGGCGCCAACCCTGCGGCATAGTCCGAGCGGGTCGCATTCGAATCGAACCCTGGTTGCGGTTTTCAGTCCATACCCGAAGATGCAGACGGTAGGCACGCTCGATCGCGTCCCGAGCTCGGCGCGGAATTCGCGGGCCGCGGCCAGAAGTCCGCGACTCGGTTCCGGCAGCCAGTTATTATTCGCCAGCACATCCAAATCGGTTCCGGCCGCGGTGAAGACGCTCGGGTAATTTGGCAGCAACTGATAAGTGGAGGGCCACGTTGCCATCGCCTCGCGGAACTTGCGATCAAGCAATCCCAGCGGAGTGATGTTCATGCCTTGCATCATGGTCACCAGGGTTTCCGGCGCGCCGGCATGCGGACCTCCCATAAGCACGAGCCTGCCGACTTTCTTTGCGCCGCCGAGTCGCTCAACATAATAGCGGCTCACCAGGCAGCCCAGGCTGTGCGCGAGAATCGTAATCGGCGCCGCGACCTTCCAGCCATCAATAGCCGCGGCCAGCTTGCGGGCCGTCACGCGCGCGTCCTGCCGCGAATCATAAGCAAACTCCAGCAAGTCGCGGCCGCGCTCATATCCCAACTCTTCCACCAGATAATCGCTCAGCGCGCCATACTGCTGCAGCTTGATGAAGTTCGGGATGATCACAACTTCATCCAACAGCCCGCGCGGTTCAAGCTCATTCGACATGGCCAACTCTTCCACGTGCGCCAGCAGGTGGCGAAGATTAGGCCAAACCAACTGGCTGCCACGCCAAAGCTTCGAACCTCCGAGGCCGGGAATGACCACGACCGGACGGCGCGCTGGCTTCTGCGCCTGATCAACGATGGTCAGATCCTCGCCGGAAAACACCGCTTTATAAATCAGCCGCGCATCGCCGATGCGAATCGCGTCGCCATCCGCCAGCAACTGCTTCTCAACCTTCACGCCGCCGACCAGCGTTCCGTTGCCGCTATTCAAATCCTGAATCAAGAACCCTTCGCCGCGGCGCTCAATGCGCGCGTGCCTGCGCGAAACCCCCGGCCGGTCGAGCACAAGATCGTTATCCGGCGAGCGCCCAATCGTGAGCGTCTCGCGGTCGAGTGCGACCTCCCAGGTCTTGTCAGCTACGTGCACCGCCAGTCGCGCCGTATCGGTTTCGTGAACTTCCATTTGCAGCGAAACCTGGGCGAGCGCGTTTTCCATATCCGCGTCAGAATCGATCCGCGTCCGCTGATCGTCGGCCTCAGACACGCCAGTTTCAAAAACCGCGGTTACGCCGCCCATCGCAACGGTGTCGCCCGGCCGCAGCAGTCGCCGCTCAACGCGCACGCCATTAATCCAGGTCCCGTTCGGTGAGCCGGCATCGATCACAGTGCAGCCCTCCGCATTGCACTCGATCAAGGCATGCCTGCGAGAAACTTTCGGGTCGCGCACCACGATGTCGGCGGTCGACGACCGGCCGACAACGACGCGCGACTTCGATAAAGTGAATTCCTCTCTGCGGCTCCCCGGCATCAGCAGGACGAGCCTTCCGTAATTTCCCGGAACCAGCGCCCCGCTCCCCGAACCAGCCCCGCCCAACTCGTGATCGTCCATAGAGATAGCTTAACTCAGTGCCAATATTTTCAACCGCTGGCCAGTTTTCGATCCGGCTGCGAAGTGGAAATGTCTGTGGAAATCTCCCCCGCGCAAACAAATTTTGCGCATTTCCAGAAATCCGGGGGGTGTATGATGTGGTTCCTATAGCAGACGAAAGTCCGGATGCGCCTTGCGGAATCGCAATCGGCCTTAAGTAACGAGGGACGATCATTATGGCAATCAATCATTCATCTGGAGAAGAGCCGCGTCCAGCGGCAATCGAGAAAAAACCGTACGATAAGCCGGGCTTCCGCCACGAGCAGATCTTTGTGACGTCGGCGCTCACCTGCGGCAAGATCGACCCCACATCACTCGCCTGCAAAGCGAGCTCCAAGGTTTCATGAGTTCGTTGGATGCGACCGCGGGAGATTCCCAAGCACTAAAGTGCGAACTTGCGTGCGAAGTTCTGCGCTCATTCGGCAGCCTCCGTTTTTCCGCCACAGGCTGGAGCATGCTCCCGGCAATCTGGCCGGGCGATACGCTGGTGGTCGACCACGTCAGCGCAGATCAAGTCAAGGTCGGAGAAGTTGTACTCGTCGGGCGCGATGGCAGCCTGTGTGCCCATCGCGTTGTTTCCCGCGAAGAAAACTCCGGAAGTCCGCACAGGTATTGGATAACCCAGGGCGATTCCATGCCCATGCCTGATCCACCTGTGAAAGAGAGTGAGTTGCTCGGCCGTGTCAATTACGTGATCCGAGCGGGAAAGTGCGTCGCAGTGTCCGCAATGTTGAGCGTGTCCGCGAAACTGACTGCAAAGATTGTGCGGCGATCGTTTCTAGCAGCGCGCGCTCTCGTCTATCTGCATCGTGCAGTTCCAATCTCAGGGAAATCGGAAACAAGGGAATCGGTTCTGCAATGCCAGGGTTAGCATGATAGGTGTAGCCACACAAGTCGAGCGTAGCAGCGCGGTGATCGCGATAGGCGGCGTAGCGGTCCGGGTGAACACCACCAACGCGGATTTTCTCGCCATGCTCGAAGACCGCTACGTCGGCTTCGTCATTGCAGAAACCGCCGCGGATGCCAGCGCCGACTTTGCCTTCGATGTGGACCTCGTGCCGCCCTCGTTTGCCGATCCCGACGCGGACGTAAGCGTAGCCTATCGCTCAGGCCGCTGGTTCATGCAGCGCGGCGATTTCCGCGCCGAATTGGACCCCGCATCGCGGCGCGGCTGTATCCGCCAGTCGGCAAACCCCTATTCCATCGACGCCGTTCTGCGCATCACCCATACGCTCGTGCTCGCGAAGCGCGGAGGATTTCTTTTGCACTCCGCCAGCGCGATTCGCAACGGTAAAGCATTTCTCTTCGCCGGCGTCTCCGGAGCAGGGAAGACAACGATCTCGCGCCTCGCCCCGCCCGACGCGACTCTTCTCACCGATGAAATCTCGTACGTCCGCAAAATAAATGACGCCACGACCGGCGATTCTTACGTCGCATTCGGCACGCCCTTCACCGGAGAACTGGCGAAGCTCGGCGAGAATACCTCAGCGCCGGTAGCCGCGTTGTATTTGCTGGCGCAGGGTCCCGAGAATCGCATCGACCCGGTAACCACGTCTGACGCCGGACGCGAGCTTCTGGCCAACATGCTTTTCTTCGCCGAAGATTCTGAAATGGTTCATAGTGCGTTTCAAGCGGCGTGCGACTTCGTCTCCCGCGTTCCGGTTTACCGGCTCACCTTTTTGCCGGACGCGCGCGTTTGGGAACTGATCGGATGAAACTGATCGGATGAAGAATGATCGGACGAAGATGATCGGATGACAATGAACAAGAAAATGTACGTAGCGCGCAGTCCGCGAATCGCCGCCCGCATGTTAGGCGAAGAGATGCTGGTAATGTCGGGCCAGGGATCGACCCTGTTCACGCTGAACCCCACCGCAACCATTCTCTGGCAGGCCGCCGACGGAGCTACGCCTCTCGATGAGATCGTTGAAAGCCGCATCTGTCCGGAATTCGAAGTGCAACCCGAAGAAGCCCTGCGCGACGCGGAGTCGCTCGCAGAAGACCTGGCCAAACACGGCATCCTGCAGATCTCAGAGCAACCGATCCCAAAGCCAGTCGCGTCAGTTCACTCGCCGCAACAACCGGAGTCGCAAACGAGGTCCCATCAATCATGAGCGCCTTAATGCAGGAGATGAGCAACCGCGCCCTGCAACTCGGCGTGCCCTTCAGCGCGCAGCTCGATCTCACCTACCGCTGCAACGAGCAGTGCATTCACTGCTACCTCGATCACCACGATCACGGCGAGATGACCACGGTCGAGATCAAGCACCTGCTCAAAGAAATGGCCGACGCCGGAGTTTTCATCCTCACGTTAAGCGGCGGCGAAATTTTCCTGCGCAAAGATTTCTTCGAAATCCTGGAGTACGCGCGCTCTCTAACTTTCTGCATCAAGCTCAAAACCAACGCCGTGCTCATCCGCGAAGCGCAAGCGGCCCGTCTTCGCGATCTCGGCGTGGAATCGATTCAAGTCAGCATTTACTCGCACAAGCCCGAGGTGCATGACGCGATCACCAAAGTTCCAGGGTCGCTGCGCCGCTCGATCAAAGCAATTCGTTTTCTAAGGGAGCAGGGTTTGAAGGTGATCGTCGCCAACGTCCTGATGAATCAGAACATGCAGGATTATCAGGAAGTCCGATCGCTGGCGCACGAAATCGACGCCGAATACACGCTCGACCCAACCATCACTCCAATGATGGATGGCGACCGCGCAAATCTCGACCTGAACGCAGGCGAACCGGCGCTGCGCACGCTGTTCCGCGACGAAACCCTCGTCGGCAACGCCGAAGAATTCTGCGCCCCGCCGCCCGCGCCCGATGAAGACAGCATGGAGTCGTTGCCCTGCAGCGCCGGCCACACCGCCTGCTACGTCTCTCCCTACGGAGAGTTTTATCCGTGCGTGCAGTTTCCCTTGTCGTGCGGCAACGTGCGCCAGCAGCGCTTCATCGATATCTGGCGCAACTCCGAGCAATTAAAAGAAGTCCGCTCGATTCGCCTGCGCGATCTTTCCAGTTGCTCGCAATGCGCGCACGGTTCCACCTGCACTCGCTGCCCCGGCCTCGCGTACCTGGAAGGAAATATGCGCGGCCCCTCCACCGCCGACTGCGAGAAATCCTTCGCCCGCACCGGAATCCCCTCAAAGAATCTGCTGGCGAAAAAAGAGAAAGCTTCGCCCGCGCGACTCGTGCAGATCCAGCTAGTACCGGCAATCACCGGCAGCAGATTGTCCAGCATGTCCGCCTCAGCAAATGCATTAGGGGCCTGAGTGTGCGCGAGAGCGAGTTGTACCCGCCGAGCAGAATGGGACTACCAGGTTAAGCCGCGAAGCGGCGAAAGAATGCAGCCCACGGCGCAAGCCGTGGGGAAGCGCCTCAAAAATGAACTAGCGCCGAAGGCGCGAAAGAATAGCTCCCGGCTTGCATATCCCCGCCGATGTACTCTCCAGTCGTCATGAGACCAACCAAAATATGAACAGCCACCATGTGACATCTGACCTTGCGCCGCAATCCAGCCTCGTCCGATAATCAAACCAAATACCTACACGCTCTTTGACAATCGAAAAAGCCTAGCTAAGTGCAATCGATCCAGGATTTTGCAGTCAAATTATTTAGAATCAGGATTTTAGCCGGACCAAAAGCAGGTCATGGTCCGTAAGTAGATGATTCAAAGGAATTAAGCAGATCCGATCCGAAATTTTTTACCCCGGATCTTGACTCCAAAGGTGCAGAGACCACAAGTCCGAACCAACTATATTTTGAGCCGAGGATTGTCGTTCGAAACGGTCCGTCCTTCCGATGAGCTCCCCTGCTTTATACTGCTCGACCTATGGCCAACATTCTGTATGGAGTCAACGGCGAAGGCGCCGGCCACTCCACCCGCGC
>JBEKJF010000197.1:0-8782 GCA_050011375.1 Candidatus Sulfotelmatobacter sp. | reverse complement strand
AACATGGTGCGCCATCCATAGTGGCTGCCAATGTAGTAGTTGGCCAGCGCGGCTAGGAAAAATCCTACGTAGTAGCCGGTGTGCATGAATCCGGCGCCCATGCGGCGGCGATTTTCGGGCCACTCTTCGGCGACGAATGTGCCGCCCATAGCCCATTCTCCGCCGATGCCGATGCCCGCTAGCAGCCGCAGAATTGCGAGTTGCCAGACAGTCGTGACGAAGGCGCTCAAGAATGTGAACAGCGAATACCAGACGATGGTCAGCATCAGCGTGCGCACGCGGCCAAACCTATCGCCGATTGGTCCCCATAAAAAGGCGAGTCCCCAGCCGATTAGAAACAAGGCGAAGGATAGAGATCCGTAGTAGCCGATGTTGCCTTTGTTGGCGGCGATGCCGGAGTGGGGCAACAACTCTCGCAATGCCGGCACTAACACGAGTGCATAAACCACTGAATCCATGCCATCGAGGGTCCATCCTCCCCACGATGCCCAGAAGCCGCGAATCTGATTGCGGGTTAGAGACGTAGGTGGGACTGAAGCGGGAGGATTCACTTCGGGCGCTAGGGTCGGCATGTCAGTGGGGAACTATATCAAAAAGGGACTCGGCCACGAAAAAAAAGCAATCCCAGTCGGGCGTATGTCCCCAAAGCTGGTGCCTTCCAGGATTGGCTGAGCTGCTAATTTGGATGAGAAAAATTTTCGGGCAGAATCCGGTTAATTCCTTAGAATCAATAACTTGCGATGATCATATCCAGTCTGAGTCCAACTAAAATATTGATTCTAAATAACTTGCCCGTAAAATATTGCGGACGCGGGAGTTAGGTGCATCGGCATCCTGTAAGTCATTTAGAATCAGTGACGCTATTTCTGTCGGGACTGAAAACTGCCTGAGTCGGCCGCAAAACCTTGAAGGGGAAGGGCTTAGCCAAGCGATATTCAGTTTTCAAAGAACTGCTTGTTACTGCCTTTGCAGGGGCAATCATGAACGAATTTGCAATGACGCGCAAGGTCAGATGTCACAATCAGGCTGTGGAAATCCTGGGATAGTGGCTGTCGCTGTGACCGTGGTCGTGCCTCCCTGGTCAGCGACCAAGTGAAGTTCGATGAGTCTAAAGCCGATAGATGGTGGATGCGTGCGAAAGTTAATGGAGTCCTTGGGAGCAGGGCAGCTAATGGCAAGAAGAGCCGCGCCCTTAGCGAGAGTAGAGAATCGGACGCGAGGTATCGAGGATTGTTGGAGGCGGCTCCGGACGCAATGGTGGTGGTGAACCAGGGTGGGGAGATCGTTTTGGTGAACGTTCAGGCGGAGAAACAGTTTGGGTACCGTCGCGATGAACTGGTCGGTCAGAAAGTAAAGAACATCATTCCTGAGGGGTTTGCCGAGCGGCTGATCGCGGACGCCACCCGAAGCACGGCGGAAGCGTTGGCGCAGCAGATCGGCATGGGGATTGAGCTAGTGGGCCGACGGAAGGATGGCAGCGACTTTCCGATTGAAATTATGCTGAGCCCGCTGGAGAGCGCCGAAGGGATTCTGGTGACGGCGGCGATCCGCGGCATCGGCGCGCGCAAGGCAGCGGAAAAGCATCTGGCGCAGATGGAGGATAGGCGCCGGGTTACGGAGACCGCGCTGCGAGAAAGTGAAGAAGGATACCGGATGCTGCTGGATGGAGTCCGGGACTACGCCATTTTCATGATGGACCCGCAAGGCCAGGTTGTGAGTTGGAATGCTGGCGCCGAACGAATCAAGGGTTACACGGCCGAGCAGATCATCGGTCATAACTTTGCCTGCTTCTTCCCTGCGGAAGACATCGAGCGTGGCAGGCCGGGGGAGGTACTCCGCATGACAGCGGCCTGCGGCCGGCACGAAGAACGAGGCATGCGCGTGCGGAAAGATGGCTCGCGGTTTTTGTCGAGTCTGGCCTTCGCGGCGTTGCGCGACACGGAGGGGAAGCTGCGCGGATTTTCCGAGTTCAGTCACGATCTCAGCGAGGAAACAGCGTCGGACGCGAGGTATCGAGGACTGTTGGAAGCGGCGCCGGACGCGATGGTGGTGGTGAACCAGCGGGGGGAGATCGTTCTGCTGAACGTGCAAGCGGAGAAACAGTTCGGCTACAGCCGCGACGAACTGGTCGGGCAGAGGGTGAAAAACATTATTCCCGACGGCTTTGCGGAACGGCTGATCGCGGATGCGACGCGGAGCACGGCGGATGCGCTGGCGCAGCAGATCGGTACCGGACTCGAACTCTCTGGGCGACGCAAGGACGGCAGCGAATTTCCGATTGAGATCATGCTGAGCCCGCTGGAGAGCGCCGAAGGGATTCTGGTAACGGCGGCGATCCGCGACATCAGCGTGCGCAAGGCTGCGGAAGAGCACCTGGTGCAGATGGAGGGCCGGTACCGCGGACTGTTGGAGGCCGCGCCGGATGCGATGGTGGTGGTAAACCAAGGCGGGGAGATCGTGCTGGTGAACGTTCAAGCGGAGAAACAGTTCGGCTACAGCCGCGACCAACTGGTCGGGCAGAAGGTGAAGAACATCATTCCTGAAGGTTTCGCGGAACGGCTGATTGCGGACGCCACCCGAAGCGTGGCCGACGCGCTGGCGCAGCAGATCGGTATGGGGATCGAGCTCTTGGGACGGCGGAAGGACGGGAGTGAGTTTCCGATCGAGATCATGCTAAGTCCGCTGGAGAGCGCCGAAGGAATTCTGGTGACGGCGGCGATTCGCAACATCAGTGTGCGCAAGAAATCCGAGGAGGACAACGCCGAGCTTGAACGGCGCGTCGAAGAGCGCACGAAGGAACTTGCGGTGGCCAATCAAGTTTTGGGGCAAAGCAACCTGGAGTTGAAGCAATTCGCCTATGTCGCCTCCCACGATCTGCAATCCCCGTTGCGCAGTATCAGTGGATTCGTCCAGCTACTGCAGTTGGAATACGAAGGCAAGCTGGACGAGCAAGCGCGGGACTGGATTCGGCGGACAGTGCAGTCGATCGAGCAGATGCAAACGTTAATTCGCGACTTGCTCTCCTATTCGCGAGTGGATGCGCGCTCCCGGCCCTTCACCCGAATCCCGTTCCCCGATGTCGTCAACGACGCGCTCACGTTGCTGGATTCCTCCATACACGATTCCGGGGCCCAGATTACCTGCGGGCCGTTGCCCGAGATCACGGGGGACCGCTCGCAGTTGGTGCAGTTGGTGCAGAACCTGATTGGCAACGGGCTTACCTACCGCGGCGACCAGCCGCCACGCATCCATCTATCCGCCGAACCCAGCGGAAAGGAATGGATCTTTTCGGTCCGCGACAACGGGATTGGCATCGACCCCAAGTATCACGAACAGATCTTTGAGATATTCAAGAGGTTGCACGATCAAAAAGAGTATCCCGGCACCGGCATCGGACTGGCAGTTTGCCGGCGAGTGGTCAATCGTCACGGGGGCAGAATTTGGGTGGAATCGGAGCCCGGCCATGGAAGTATATTTCGTTTCACCATTCCTGAAGGGACGGAACTAACCAATGCACACCCAACTAACTGATGGCCGGGCGGCAGAGATCCTGCTCGCCGAAGACAACGACAACGATGTGGAACTCACCCGCCAGGGCTTTAAACGGGCCAAATTGCTGGTCAACCTGCACCGTGTGGGGAACGGTGAGGAATGCATGGCGTTCTTGCGCAAGCAGGGTAAGTACGCCGACGCTCCCACGCCGGATCTGATACTTCTAGACTTGAATATGCCGAAGATGAGTGGGGAGCAGGTGTTGGCTGAGATGCTGAAAGATGAGAGCCTGAAGGGCCTGCCAGTCGTGATCCTGACCACGTCGGAGCAAGCGGAAGAGGTCCTGAAGATGTACAAGATGCGGTGTAGCTCTTACATCGTCAAACCGGTTGACTTCGAACAGTTCCTGAAGGTAGTTCGGGCCATCACGGAATACTGGTTTACGGTTGTGGTGTTGCCGAAAAGCGTCCCGGCCGATAAAGCAAAGGGCCAATCCGGAGCCTGAAAATCTCGTTCTTGAGGTAATAGCATTACGGGGGCTGGCCCACCTTTGCCGGCGCAATCACAACTGAGGATGACCCACCTTTGCGTTTTTTGCAAAGGTGAGCCGCGGTGCAGCGTGTCGCTAGAGGATTTTGACTTTGACGAAGTGGGGGGCGGCCGGTCCGCTGCGGGCGAGTTGCACAGGTCCTTCGTCGGGAGTCGCCCGCTTCGCGAGCGACTCCGCTTCGTCAGGATGACAGAGCAGGTCCAAGCAGGTTCCCTTCGGCAATCTCAGGGCAAAAAAGCGGCGTGAACTACCAACATTGCAAAAAAGGTATAATTGCTGGATGTCGTGGGCCGTCGAGTTCTTGAATGAGTAGGTGAAAGCGTCGCTGGATGCGTTTCCTCTGGATATTCGAGCAAGCTTTCAACGCATCGTCGAGTTGATTCAGGCACACGGCTTGGAGCGTGTGCGCGAGCCTTATGTGAAGCATTTGGAGGGTCCACTGTGGGAAATGCGCGTGAAAGGCAGGAGCGGAATCGCCCGTGCTGTTTACGTCACGGCTGTGGGCAGGCGCGTGGTTGTGGTGCACGTGTTTGAAAAGAAAACGCAGAAGACGCCACGGCGAGAGATGATAAAGGCCCTGAAACGGGCACAGGAGGTGTCATGAAGAGTAAGTTTATTCCCGTGGAGGAGTCCTTCAAGCAGTGGAAGAAGGATCCGAAGTACGTTGCTGCGTATGAATCGCTGGCAAAGGAATTTGGCCTGGCCTCGGCTCTGATCGAGGCGAGGGGCAGAGCGGATATGACGCAAGAACAGGTGGCCGAAGCGATGGGGACGACCCAAGCAGTGGTTGCGCGCCTCGAGAGTGGGAAGGTTCTGCCATCGACGCGCACGCTGGAACGTTTCGCCAAGGCCACGCGCACGCGTTTGCGCATCCGCTTTGAGCCGGATCGCGAGGGTGCGCATTGAGTGGGAGGATTGAAATTGTTCGGTTCACCTAGGAGTAGTTATGAGAAGGATGAACGGTACCCATGAGTGCCTGTTGGTGGGGAGCCCCTTGCTGAGGGCCTCACCGTGAGAAATGCCTCTAGGCACTCGGGCACTGCTGGCACGATAGGGATCCCCTCGGCTTCGCTCGGGGCAGGCTCTTCGACTTCATTTGTCGTGCGCTTCGCGCGCGACAAATTCCGCTCGGGATGACAAAATCGCGGGGCCCGTGGCGACTATTTCGGTTTCAGGGTTTTGACGTATTCGTAGCTTACTTCTAAATACTTTTTTAGCTCTTTTGTGTTTGCTAATAGTTTGTCGGGGACGGTTACGTAGTCTTTCTTGATCACTCCGTAGGATTTGAAGAGGGTGGTGTCGTATTTTTTCAGGAACTTTTCTACTTCTTCTTTCGGTAGGCGCAGGCCCATTACTCCGGTTTGATCGAGATAGGTGAACATGTGTCCGTTGAGCGAGGTGTAGGGGTGGACGTCGCCTTTGCGTTCGATGTTGGTAGTGGAGAGGAGGGTTTCGTATTGGGATAGTTTGTCGGCGGGGATGGTGCTTTTTTTGGCGGGCATAGTTTCTTGCGATATGTGGGCTTCGGCAATTGGTGTAAAAAAACTGAGCGGGCTATCGCCCGCGACTGGGCCTGCGGGACGCCGGCGCTACTTTACCGCTTGCAGGCGCTGTTCCAGGGACTGGACTTCTGCTTTTAGTTCCTTGGGAAGATGAGCGCCGAATTGGGCGAAGTGGTCTTTGATTGACGGGACTTCGGCCTTCCAGCCTTCGACGTCGACGCTTAGGAGTTCGTTTAGATCGGCGCTCTTTATATCGAGTCCTTTGATGTCGAGGTCGGCGGCTTCGGGGATTCTTCCGATTGGAGTTTCTTTGGCGTGGACTTTGCCGTCGCAGCGTTCGAAGATCCATTTCAAGACGCGGCTGTTTTCGCCGTAGCCGGGCCAGAGAAATTCTCCCTTTTTATTTTGGCGAAACCAGTTGACGTAGAAAATTTTTGGCAGCTTCGAAGCGCTGGAGTGCGCTCCCATTTTGAGCCAGTGCGCGAAGTAGTCGCCCATGTGATAGCCGCAGAACGGAAGCATGGCCATGGGATCGCGGCGCAGGCGGCCTTCTTTGCCGGTGATTGCGGCGGTGGTTTCGCTGCTCGCAGTTGCTCCTAGAAAAGTGCCGTGCTGCCAATTAAATGCTTCTGTGATCAGAGGAACGATTCCGGCGCGACGGCCTCCGAAGAGAATGGCATCGATGGGCACGCCTTTGGGATCTTCCCACTCGGGCGCGATCACGGGGCACTGCTTGGCGGCTGCGGTGAAGCGCGCGTTGGGATGTGCTGCTTTGCGTCCGGACTCGGGAGTCCACACACGGCGGAGCCAGTCGATTAATTTCGCGGGCTTGTGTTCGGTCATGCCCTCCCACCAGACGTCGCCATCGGGAGTCATCGCGCAATTGGTGAAGATGGCGTTGTGCTTAATGGTGAGCATGGCGTTGGCATTCGACTTCATGCTGGTGCCGGGGGCGACCCCGAAAAAGCCGTATTCCGGATTGATGGCGTAGAGGCGGCCGTCGGCGCCGAATTTCATCCAGGCGATGTCGTCGCCGATGGTCTCGACCTTCCAGCCCGGGAGGGTGGGAATCATCATGGACAAATTCGTTTTGCCGCAGGCGGAGGGAAACGCTCCGGTCATGTATTTCGCCTGGCCGGAAGGGCTGGTGAGTTTGAGGATGAGCATGTGCTCTGCCATCCAGCCTTCGTCGCGGGCCTGCACTGAGGCGATGCGCAGCGCGTGACACTTTTTTCCGAGCAACGCGTTGCCGCCGTAACCGGAACCGTAGGACCAGATCTCGCGGGTCTCGGGGAAATGGCAGATGTATTTTTGCTGCGCGTTGCAACTCCAGGGAGAATCGGGCTGGTTGGGAGCTAGCGGCGCGCCGACGGAATGCAAGCCGCGGACGAACTCACCATCATCGCCGAGGACGTCGAGCACATGACTTCCCACGCGGGACATGATGTGCATGCTGACGACGACGTAGGCCGAGTCGGTGATCTCGACTCCGATTTTTGAAATTGGCGAGCCGATCGGACCCATGCTGTAAGGGACGACGTACATGGTGCGGCCGACCATGGAGCCGGCGAATAGTCCCGCGAGCTTCTGCTTCATCTTCGCTGGATCTTCCCAGTTGTTGGTGGGACCTGCATCTTCTTTGGTACGGGAGCAGATGAAAGTCTGGTCTTCGACGCGGGCGACATCGGCGGGATCGGAGCGGACGAGGTAGCTGTTCGGGCGTTTCTCTTCATCGAGCGGGATGGCGGTACCGGTTAAGACGAGGAGCCGGAGCATCGCCTGGTATTCCTCCGGGGAGCCATCGCACCAATGAACGCGATCAGGCTTGCACATCTGCGCCGCTTCATCGACCCAGCGTCCCAGCCTGGTATGGCGGGGATTGCTCGCGGGTGCTTCAACCTCTATTGTGGTCGTGGCCATGATGGTAGATGTCTCCCGTAGGATGAATGCGGACACAGGAACGTTGCTGAGCGCGCTGCGGCTGGCGTCCGCTCGGCGTTTTGAGTTGCGGTGGGATGGTCTCGTAGGCCGCAGACACCGCTCCACTATTCTCTCGCACTTAACGACATTATTCCAGCGAATGGTGATGAGGGTAGTGCCTTGGTCACGTGGGCGTGTGACGGGGGTCACTCAGGCGGGCGCGGCCTGATGTTGATAAATCGCGGACTTCCTTAAAAACTCCGGTCGACATCTTCGACCGAAAAGATTTGGTGGAGCTAGTCGGGGGCTCAACTATTCATCCGTGTTGATAAGACGTAAGTTATTGATTCTTATGTTGACCAAAAGGCCGACAAAGGCACCATACCCGACTGTTGGGTACGTTTTGGGTACATTTGACCTCAAGGCACCAAGCTCGATCTTTGTCAGTTATCTCTTGCACTGTCGTTCGGCGTGACGACAGACGTACAGGGCGGGATCAAGGCTCCTATACAGATGGTGACACTCACCGCCTCCCTGGATCGCAGTAAGAATAACGTTCAGCAAGTGAAGCTCACCTTCAAGGTCAAAGACCCGAAGAATCTCTCGTGCGTGTCTCCGAAGTAAGGTGGCCACGGAAACAGGTACGACCGTGTCTTGGCGCGACTACTTCGTTAACCTCGTAAAAGCCGTCTTCGCAATTGCACCGGAAAAGCGAACGCCGTGGTTTCTCCGACCCAAGAGATATTGCCGCCGCGTGAGGCTTGCCTTCTTTCACGGCAAGACGCCCGACTGGGCGAGTGACGCCTACAAACTAATCAAGTACGTCAATTTGTTGGAACTCATTCCCACGTTCGGTGCTTTCCTCACAGCGCCCGTGCACTTCTTTCGTCGGCTACCGCTCATTCGCCGCGGCAAGAAGCGATGGTACAAAACCCCACTCGCCTTCCTGGCATTGATGGTAGTGGCCGCCTACTCCGCCGTCGAATTGCGTCATCCGCACGCATTATTGGATCTACTGCGTTTCTTCGTGCAATGGATGCGCGAACACGGTCACTATGGAATCTTAACGTTACGGAGCGGGATTGAATTTCTGGTGAGGCACCAACGCCCGGCAACCTACCTCTTTTTGCTCCTCATCTGTTTCCTGTCCCCAATTTGGATTCTGCCCCCGTGCTTGTTCCTCGCAGGCATCACCTGGCTTATTGAAGAATTCAGAGACCGACGACGCGAGCGCATTTTCATACGGGCTTCCGACCTTAATCCGTACGTCATGCTAATTCCGCTCGATCCACGCGTTTATTGGAGATTGCAGTGGAGC
>JBEKJF010000196.1:0-8801 GCA_050011375.1 Candidatus Sulfotelmatobacter sp. | reverse complement strand
GTCAGCGCCAGCGCCTTCTCATAAGACGCCCGAGCCTCCGCTGTCCTGCCGAGCCTGAGGTACAAGCAATCCGGCCCGCGACAATTTGTCCCGCTGGCCGCGTGGCACGGGACAACTTGTCCAAGTGCGCTCTAGGTTGTTCTCCTCAGTGCCTGGAATCAGTCACTTAGAAAGTCTCCGGATGGACCCGGGATTGCTCAGGAAGAACCGTTCGCTGGAACGTATTTCCTGGAGCCCCTATGACGCCGAACCTAGCCCCCATGCTACAAGACTTTTCTCAGGAACCCTGGCACTGGCAGGACAAAACCGCAAAGCTGTCTCTCAAATTCAACGATAGCCTCTTACAAGAAGTGGCCTTGAGTGGGGGAGTGGTGACGATCGGCCGCCAGCCGGACAACCTGCTCCGGATCGATAATCCCATTGTCTCTGGGCACCATGCCAGGATCTTCTGGGAAAACAATCGCTATGTTCTTGAAGACCACGAAAGCTTCAACGGCACCTATCTCAACGATCGCAGCGTTTCGAAGGCGGTGCTTAGCGATGGGGACGTCATCGTAATCGGAAAACACCGAATCGAATTTAACGACGCGGCAGAAAGGCGCGATGCGTCGTCCTCATCCGCGGCCCAGGATCGCAGCAGCGGGTGGCAAGCTCACGTGGAAAAAGGCGCGCCCCCGCAACTGGAAGCTACCATGGTGCTCGATACCGCCAAGCTCAAAGAAATGATGGCCAAAATGTCCGCCGGCGCTGCACCTCTGCGGCCGTCGGCCATCACACTGGTGCCTGCGTTCCAAACCAGGGTAGTGAGAGCGCGGCAAATCGGCATGGTTACCGTCATCACCGGCCGAACCGACCGGCAGCAGTACCGTCTCTCGAGCAAGCTGAACGTGATTGGCAAATCCAAGATGGCCAGCATTCGCCTGAAGCGATGGTTCGCACCGCGCGTCGCCGCCTCGATTCACCAGCGGGAAGAGGGATACTTCCTCGTGCGGTCAGCTAAGCACGTTCGGATCAAAATCAATAATGCCGAACTAACCCAAGGCCAACAACAGCTCAAAAGCGGCGACCAATTTGAAGTCGGCGGAATCGTCGCCAAGTTTGGCTACGAAAACGGGTAACCTCGAGGCGCAGTCAGTTCGCCCAAGCTTTCACCCGAGCTGACGAAAAACGCGGTTGGTTTCAGTCGTTCTACGGCGCATACACCTCGTACTTAGCGGTCCATGCGCCCCCGTTCGCACCCTTCACCGACCTGGCCTGCGTCTGCACCGTGTGCGTCCCGCGGGTCACGCCAACTGCGACGGAAATCTTGCTGTATAACCCGTCGAAATAGAACGCATCGGCGGGAGAGCCGCCGCTAAAATCAAAGTCAGTCGTAGTGCCGTCGACAACAAACTGGAGTGCACCCGCGTTATTACCAAGGGTCCCGGTATTTTGGCTCTGCAACCACGCCGTATCCGTGATCGTGCATGTGCTTCCGACCGCGGCCGGGCAGATGATGGTAGTCGGAGCATCGAGAGCAACGCTGGTGTTAGCTGTCAGCGTGAAGATATTGCAGCTGGGCAAACACGTATTGATATACGTGCCCTTGAGTATGTGATTCACTGCCGCCACTGGAGGCTGATTACTTTCCGCCGCCCGCGCTGGAGGACCCATGGTCTGTTCGGACTGCTCGTCGGCCGTTTGCGCCTGTGAGGCAAGGACGTTAGCGCGTGTGACTAGTGCCGCAATGGTGACCAATGCTAAACATCCGAAGCCTAGCGTTACTGCCCCTTTGAACGTCATTGGCAAGTTTCCTCCCTTTTGAGTTTGTCTCCATCGTGTCGAAACCTGTTGAGGTTAAGGGGCACCGTTGGTTCGTAGCCGCCTGCTATCTGCGCCCGCAGTCCTCCAGAAAGATTGGAAATGCGTTCTTCGAGCCAAGGAGGAGGAGCAATGCTGCAGTGTCGGCGAAACTTTCCTCTAGAACCTCGCCCAGTTTCCTCAGGATGGGAATATGTAACTAACTTAGCGAGTTGTCAAGATGAAAAAACCTGCATAGTTCATGATTGGCGAAACAGGCCGTAGCGCTCATCGGCCCACAGTTTGCCCGTTCCCACAATTGCCGAGGCTGCGCGGTCCTATGCCCTCGCCAATCACGTAACTCTTCCTCACCACACTCGGCAAGCATTCGCCCGCACCATCTTCTGCCCAGCCTTGCAACCAAAGGCCTGCGCAAACTCCGGCATATTCGAGACCACATTGTCGATGCGGAAAATAGGCAGCGAGTGCGGATCGGTCGTGACCATCAACCGCGCGACCTCGGGCCTGATATTGGCGCACCACGAATAGCCATAAGAGAGGAAAAAGCGCTGACGATAGGTCCAGCCATCCGGACCTTTTTCGTCGAGCGACTTGCCCTGCTTCTTGAGTTCGGCCTCGAGCGCCATCAGCGAGAGATGCATGCCGCCGTTATCGGCCGTGTCCTCGCCCTGAGTCAACAAACCATTCTGCTTGACTCCGGCGCCGGCCTCGGGAACCTCCTGCGTATATTCGTCGGAGATGCACTTGCCGCGCTCGTCGTATTGCTTGGCGTCTTCCGCGGTCCACCAGTCGCGGAGATTGCCGTGGGCGTCGAACTTGCGCCCTTGATCGTCGAAACCGTGCGTGAGTTCGTGGCCGATCACCATGCCGATGGCGCCGTAATTCACGGAATCATCCATCCCCTTTTCGAAGAACGGCGGCTGCAGAATGCCGGCAGGAAAATTGATCGTATTCAATTGCGGATCGTAGTACGCATTAATGGTAGCGGGCGTCATGGTCCACTCTCCGCGATCGACCGGCTTGCCGATCTTCGCCACCCAACGCTCGAACTCGAAGGCCGACGCCTGTTCCACATTGCCCAGATAACTCCCGCGCGTGATTTTCACGCTGGAATAATCGCGCCAGTGTGACGGATAGCCGATCTTATCTTCGATTCCCTTCAGCTTCACGAAAGCCTGTTCCTTGGTCGCGGGAGTCATCCAGCTCACACTTTCAACATCCTCATGCATGGCGCGTTCGATGGCATGCACCATTTCAAGCGTGCGGGCTTTGCTCTCCGGCGGAAAAGCGCGATCGACATAAGCCTGGCCGAGTGCCTCACCCAGGTCGCGATCCGCGTTGTGAACGCAGCGCCGCCAGCGTGGCTCGATCTGCTCCTGGCCGGCCAGCGTGTGATAGTAGAAATCGAAATTCTCATCGACCATGGCCTTGGTTGAGTAAGCTGCGGCCTGGGCAATGAAATGCCAGCGCATGTAGGCCTTCCAATGCTCGAGCGGATGTGCGGCCAGCAACTTCTCCTCAGCGCGAAAGAAATCCGGCGAGGTAACAATGTAGTGGCCGCTGGCTGGGGCCTTCACCGCTTTCAGGTAAACATCCCATTCGATGGAGGGCGCCAGCTCGCGAATCTGCGCCAGGCTCATCTTGTTGTTGATGTTCTTCGGATCGCGGCGCGCAACGTTATCCATCTGCGCTTTGGCCAGAGCGGTTTCGAGTTCAATCACGGTGCCCGCGTCGGCGCTCGCCTGTGCTTCCGCTTCTCCTGTAAGCACGAACATCTTCTGCACATGCGCGTGAAATTTCTTGAGCGTCTCCACCGACTTTTCATCGGTCTTGATGTAGTAGTCGCGACTAGGGAGGCTGAGGCCGCCCTGATCGAGCTGCGCCACAACTTTCGAAGCATCGTCGTAATCCTGCTGTCCGGTGAAACCGAAAAAAGGTGCATACGTCTGATTGTCGCGCTGCTGCCAAGCGCCTGGAAATAAGTGATGAAGATGGGCAATCTCCAGCGTAAGGTCTTGTTTGGACTTGAGCGCGGCAATGCGATCCAGTTCCGGCTGTAGAGGTTTCAGCCCGGCCGCTTCAATGCCGCTCTCGTCCATGCACGCAGCCCAGTAGTCGCCGATTTTCTGCTGCACGGCGCCACGCTTCGTGTCGTTCTTGCTCGCCGCCTCCATCGTCTCGCGCAGCACGGTTTCGTTCCACAACTCCAGGCCGCTTCCCGTGCTCCAATACACTTCGTCGTGCGGAATCGGATTAGCCGCAAGCCACTTGTTGCAGGAGTATTTATAAAAGTCGTCGCAAGCGTTCAGCGCCGGGTCGGCCAGATTGGGATCGAAATGTTCGAGCTTGGGAGCATCTTTCGCCTGATCGGCGGCGGCATTCGTGGTAACAGAAGGGATGGCATTCTGCCCAAGCACAGCCAGGGGCAAAGTCAGCAGCAACAAATACAAAACAAATCGGGGAATAAACATTTAGCTTCTCTCCGGGGGTAAGCGACACACTTCAGCCGTAGAACAACATACTACAGACGGGCCGGAAACCGCAGGGTGAGCGGGAACGCTGAACCTGGCAAGGAGAACTGCGCCGAAAGATAGCAGGGTGAAGACGCTACCGCGGCGACTCGAACCGATAGCCAATTCCGCGAAGCGTCTTCAGATACTTTGGATGGCGAGGGTCCGGTTCTATTTTCTCCCGGAGTCGCCGCACATAAACGTCAATCGACCGCGGCGTCACGAACGGAGTCTCTTTCCACACCGCATCGAGCAATTGATCGCGCGTGAGCACACGCCCGCAGTGGCTGGCCAGATATTCCAACAGGCGAAATTCCCGCGTCGTCGTAAGCACCGCCCTACCCTGCACCTGCACAGTCATCGAAGAAGCGTCGATTGTAAGCTCGCCCAGGCGCAGCACCTCCGGAGCGACCGTCGGTTGGCGAAGACCGCGCAACACACTGCGCACGCGAGCCACAAGTTCCCGCGGGCTGAACGGCTTGGAGATGTAATCGTCCCCGCCCATTTCAAGCCCCTTCACTCGATCTGCCTCTGCAGTTTTTGCTGTAAGAAAAATAATAGGCGTCGAAGAAAGCGTGGGAGTCTGCCGTATCTGCCGGCAGAGGTCGAAGCCGTCCGCACCCGGCAGCATCACGTCCAGCAGAAAAAGCGCCGGCATCTCGCGCAGCGCTTCGGAAACCACCGATGCGCCGCTCACAAAACTTTGCACGTCAAAACCCGCCGCCTGCAGATTATGCGAGATCAGCCGCGCAATGTCTTCCTCGTCTTCCACCACAAAGATAAGGCTGCGAGAAACAGCCACAAGGGAGGCATCGCCGAGCGCTTCGTAAGATCCCGTGGAAGAGTGCATCGTCACCTGTGGAGGCCCGGCGCGCGAGATAAGATTCTGCAGCGCCTCCGATTCTGCCTAAAACTCTATGTTGAAAATGTTGCGAGAATGTTTCCCGCGTGTTAACGAATGATTAAAAACAGTGGTCAGTGGTCAGTGTTCAGTGTTCAGTGTTCAGTGAAAAACGAAACCTTTCGCCGAAGAAGCCGGGAAGCGGGAACTGACCACTGACCACCACTGCTTCTAAGTCGCTGCCCGCTTCTTCGGCGCGTGGCGCAGGCTGCGGCCTTCGATCAGGCTGTAGAGATCTTCGGCGAGATTGGTGGTGTGGTCTCCGGCACGCTCCAAAGCCTGCGCCATGAGCAGCACATCAAAGCTCGAAGGATTGTTCTCCGACGCATGCTCAGTAAGATGCTTCTGGAATAGGCCATGACAAACTCTGTCGATGTCCTTGTCCATTTGCAGAACTTTGCGGGCACACTCTAGATCGAGATCGACAAATCCTCGATACACCAGATCGAGCATCTCGCGCAGCGTTGCCGACATCTCGACCAACTGCCGCACGTCGGAGGCTGGAATCTTCGAAGTCCGCGACTGCACCCGCATGGCTACGCTCATCATCAGGTCGCCGATGCGCTCCAAGTTCGTTGTGCACTTCAGGCTGGTCAGCAGTTGGCGCGCCCGCATCTCGTTCACGCGCGTGATCGCGGCCGGAAGTCGTTCATCAATGTAGCGTTCGATCACGTCGAGTTCCTGCTCGCACTCTTTGATCGCCAGAAAAGCCATTCGCGACGAATGCGTAAGCAGATCGCGCACATTGAATGCGGCGTCTCGGGCGATCAGGCATGCCTTGAGCGCGGTGCTCGCAAGGTCGTCGAGCGATGCCGTACTCTTCATGGCGGCTTTCTTGCTCGCTGTCGGATTCTGACCGGGGGTCTCTGCGGCAGTGTCTGGCGTGGCGGACTCTTCTTCGATTGCCATCCGCGAAGTTGCAGTTTTACGAGGCATGCTCCGCCAGTCTACCCCCAAATTATGAACGGACTGTTAACATGTTTCGGCTGGCTTCTGAAACGCAGACCGGGGAAGATTCATGGAGTGGCTCGAACATCTGCGCCGCCAGTTCTTCTATCCACGCCGCGCGCCTGGGCTTAATTGAATGAGGTGGAGTCCAAAATGCACAACGCAGTGAGAAAGCAATTCGTAGTTCTGGCAACAATATTCGCGGCTCTGATTGCAACCGCACAACAGCCGCCCGTCAATTCTCCCCTGCTCGACCACCTTTCCGGCAAGTGGATATTGCAGGGAACCGTGGGCAAGCAACCCGTCACGCATGACTTCGACGCGGAGTGGGTTCTCCAGCACCACTACCTGCGCTTTCACGAAATCGCGCGCGAGAAAAACGACAAAGGCGAACCTTCGTACGACGCGACGGTTTTCATCGCCTGGAACGAGAAGACCAAGCAATACGCATGCGTGTGGCTCGACGTCTACGGCGGACTCACAGCGGAATCCATCGGAGTCGCCGCGCCCAAAGAGAATGAGATCGCTTTCGTCTTCACCGACGAGCATGGCGAAACCAGCTTCACCAACACTTTCATCTATGACCCCAAAACCAACACCTGGGACAACCGGCTCGATAATGTAGTCAAAGGCGAAGCCAAGCCATTCGCGCGATTCAAGCTGACCAAACAATGAAATTGCGGGTACACGAAGCGCTAGTAGACGCAAACTCATGAATCAACTAGGCGTACTTCAACCACTTAAGAATTTCAGGCAGCGTCGGCCGTTTGCCATACATCAGAATGCCGATGCGGTAGATGCGCGCGCAGAGAACGAGAATTCCCGCGATCGTACCCACTAGCAGCGCCAGAGAAAGTGCGATTTGCCAGACCGGCGGCGGCTGCACCGCGATCCGCAAGTACATCAGTACCGGCGAAAAAAAAGGAACCATCGAAGTCCACACCGCAACCGGAGAATCCGGAGCGTGCATGACCGGCCCCATCATGAAAACCGAAATAATAAGCGGAAGGATGATGATGAACTGCATCTGTTGCCCTTCCTGCTCACTCGTAATGACAGCGCCAATCGCAGCGTAAATACTGCTGAACAGCAGGTATCCCAGCAGAAAGAACAAAGCAAAAGCCGCCAGAGTGAGCGGCGCAATGTGGATCTCTCCTGTGCTGGCGCTCGCCGCCAGTGCCGGCAGCGCGTAAGTTGCGGCCATCGCAATCCAGATTGCGATCTGCGTCAGCCCCACCGCGCCCACGCCAATCAGCTTGCCCGCCATGAGTTCCGTCGAGGTCGCGGAGGAAAGCAACACTTCCATCACGCGCGAGTTCTTTTCTTCCAGCACCGCGCGCATCACCGAAACGCCGTAAAAAATCACGGCGGTATACAGCAGCATCACCATGGCAAAGACCGCAAAGAACATTCCTTTGTCATTGGCCTTGGTTTCTCTTCCGCCTTCAAGGCGCATCGTCTCAAGCTTCACCGGCTTGAGCAACTGTTCGACCTGAGCGCCACTGACGCCTCGTTGAGCAAGTTCTTGCAGCAGGATCGCGCGGTCCAACTGGTCCTTGAGCCACGAGTTTTCCATAAAGCCGCCCCCGCCGCTCTGTCGACCGTAGTAAGTGACCTTGCGGGCCGCGACTGCATCATCGGTCAGCCACAGAAAACCATCGATATCGCCGGAGTTCACTCGATCCCGTAACGCTGTCCGCTCCGCCTCCGTAGCACTCGAGTCAACCTCAATCGCGTAGTCGCGGCCTGGATTGTCCTCGTCTTCGGCATCCTTGTCTTTATCTTTGTTGGCTGCAGCGCTCTCGTGGTCCGGCTTGCTGCCCGCCACCAACTGCTGGCGCACAATCTCGCCGAACTGCGGCGTCGAAGTCACCACCACCAGCCGCTGCATCTTCGTGTTCTTCATGCTCGAGAGCTTCGCCGGAATCGCAAAGGCGCCAATCATGATCGCCGGCAACAGCAGCGTGAGAACGATGAACGACCGCTGGCGCACCCGCTCCAGATATTCGCGCTTGATCACTAACCATGTGTTCCGTAACGATGTATTACGCATTGGCCTTCCCCACCGCTTCAATAAAAATCTCTTCCAGCGAAGGCTCCATCAGTTCGAACTTGTTGACCCGCGCATGCGATGCCGCAGCCTGCAGCAAATCCTGAGGATCGGCTCCCGCAGCCAGCCGCACCTCCACGTAATTGCCGTAATCGTTCGACGACTGCACCAGTTTCGGATCCTTCAGGAATTGCGAATCGCCCTCATACTTGATCTGCACGTTGCGCTTGCCGTATCCCGCGCGGATCTTGCCCAGATCGCCCTCCAGCACCGCCCGCCCATGATTGATCAGGCAGATGGAATCGCACAGGCGCTCGGCCGTATCCATGCGATGCGTCGAAAAAAGAAGAGTCTTGCCCGCATTCTTCAGCTCCAGGAACGCGTCCTTCAGCACCAGCGCGCTCGATGGATCGAGCCCTGAGAACGGCTCATCCATGACCACGAATTGAGGGTCATGCACCACCGCGCCGATGAACTGCGCTTTCTGCTGCATGCCTTTCGAAAGTTCTTCCACCTTCTTGCCAGTCCAATCTTTTAAACCGAGGCGCTCGCACCATTGTTGCGACCGCTCGGTAGCATCGCGCGCCGACAA
>JBEKJF010000195.1:0-8865 GCA_050011375.1 Candidatus Sulfotelmatobacter sp. | reverse complement strand
GTGGAGAGATGATTTTGCGTTTCGCGGGCGCGACCGTGCTTCGCCTGGCGCAGATCTTCATGAGCGAGCCGGCTACACCGGAAGCCGAACTCACCGGCGATCACCGCGAGGCCGTGGTCGAGCTTCTGCGACAGGTTTCCGGCATCGTTGCCACGGCCTCAAGCGCTCGTTGGGGAGAGTTTCAAGTGCGGGTCGAGCAGGCCGCATCGGCGCCTTCGTGGTCCTCGGCCGGAACCTTCTGGCTGCAGATTGGAGAGCCCGGTCCCAATTTGATGGCGCTGGAATTTGGCTTAAGTGCCGCGCTGGTCGCCGGGTTGAAGGCGGAGAAACCTGAATCCGTCAAAGCCGAAAGCACTGCAGCTGCAGTCGACTCTTCGACAAAACCGGCTCCACCAGCTGCGGCTTTGTCTGACGCGTTGCAGAGTCCGGTTGCGCTCGATCTATTGATGGACGTGCAGCTATCGATGACCATGCGTTTTGGAGCGAGGAGGCTGCTGCTACGGGAAGTGCTCGATCTCAGTCCGGGAGCGGTGGTTGAGCTGGACCGCAAGATTCAGGAACCGGTGGAGTTGCTGCTCGATGGCAAGCTTGTCGCTCGCGGCGAAGTTGTCGTCATCGATGGAAATTATGGTCTGCGGGTGACGGACGTATCTCCGCTGGAGACGGCGAGGCCGGCATGATGAGTCGAATGCGGAATCGCTTGCAATCACGCATCGTGGGTTGGATCGCGAATCGGAGCGCGGCTTGCCGCGATTGGTTTGGAACCGCAGGACCATTATGCGGATCCTGCGATGCTCTCAATGCTCATAGCGGACGGCGGCGCTTGCGGCGCGGTCCGCGGGGCGTGCGCATGCAGGGAGTGTGGTACTGCCGCGCGGAATGCCTGGAACTGGCGCTGCTTGAGTTCCTAGGACGGGGAGGCTCTGCGCCCCGCCGCGCCGCGGTTCGGCCGCACCGCATTCCGCTGGGACTGCTGCTGCTCTCGCGGCAGCAGCTTACCGCCGAACAGCTTCGCATTGCGCTCGAGGCGCAGCGCACTGCCGGACGCGGCCAGGGCGCAAGCGAAAGAAAAATCGGAGCGTGGCTGCAGGAGCTTGGTTTCGCGACCGAACTGCAAATCACGGCTGCGCTGGCGCGGCAATGGTCTTGTCCGGTGTTGCGGACTGGAGCGGAGCCTGCGAGCGGCGGACACTCTTCTCATACCTTTTCCAAAAGCTCTCGTGGCATTCCAGTTCCGTTGCTCGAGTCTTTTCAGATGATGCCGGTTGAGTTGGTTGAGGCGACCGGAACCCTTCTGATGGCATTTGGCGAAGGCATCGATTACACCGTGCTGGTCGCCATTGAGCAGATGCTTGGTTATCGTACGGAAGCCTGTCTGGTCTGTCCCAGCGCTTTGCAGGAAGGCTTGCAGTCTCTGGCGCGGCAGGCGGGATCGAGCGATGTGGTCTTTGACCGGATGGAAGATGTCCGGGAATGCGCTCACATCATCGGCAGCTATAGCACGAAGGTGAAGGCCGAGGAAATCCGCATGGCGCGTTGTGGAGACCATTTGTGGATTCGCCTGGAACGGTTGCGGCAGGAAGCGGTGACGCTGGTGCTGCGGACGCGGGAAACCAGTCCTCCGTTCTCCGTTCCCAGTTCTCAGTTCTCAGTTCCCGGTTCTCAGTCTTCTGCTTCGTCTTCGTTCTAGGCGCAGTGAATTTCTGCACCGAAATAAATCTGCAGTGGCTCGGTGGGATTTTTGGTTAGGGTGCGCGCGGTCTGTAGGCTTAGCGGTACCCCCCTCCCCCCCGTATTGTTTATCGCCAGTGTTCATGCGGGTTTGCGCGATTGCAATTGCACACTGGCGAATTCGATCTTTGTTTCCAATGGCTTACGGGTAAAATCTTGAACTTAAAGGACTTACGGGTCAGAATCCTGGCTGTGATCGCCCAAAATGGGACTTTGCCGGATTTATCCGCCGTCATGGCCTCGACCATGATTGCGCGATTTAATTTTGGGCGCAAGGTCAGATGTCACAATGGGGCTGTGGAAATTGATTCGGTAGCTGACGCTGGATTTCTTGGGCGATCTCTTTACCCGGCTTCAAAATCCCCACTTCTCGCAAAAGACGCGAGAAAAGGGGCACCCAATTTTGAAGGTTCAGCAGATCTGCTTCACCTGCTGATCGCACGCAAAATAGTTTCGCATTTTGTTTCTGCAGGGCCGGAAGATTTTGCCGAGAGTGACGTCGCTACCCGGCAAGAGATGCTGTCGGTCGGCTCCATCTTAGAATTTTCTTTTGTCCTTGCGTGGTGGGTCTTGCAAGTTTCCAAACGATTCATGCAGCGACGGAAGGCGCTCTTGACACGTAGCAGTTACGGTATGCCTGAAGGCATACCCTGATACGAATCGGACGCGGATCATCGTTTGATTCGTACCTCGCGCCGCTTGGACTGAGCTTCCCAACCATTATCCAATCGCAATCTTTGATGGAACGCCGCGTGCTTCACTTCTCACGGGAGCGTTCAAATTATGGACAGCGGATATTACGCGGCGGCTGCGGGGTTGGCGGCGCAGACTCAGGCTTTGGAGTTGGTGGCGCATAATCTGGCGAACCTTTCGACGACTGGCTACCGGGGCGAGCAGACTACGTTTCGTTCCTTGTTGGCGGGGGATGCGGCGAGGGTGAGCGCGAATCCTCTGAATGCCGCAGTCAACAATTATGGGGTGTTGAGTGGAAGCCGGCTCGATCTTTCGTCGGGCAGCCTTACGCCTACGGGCAATCCTCTGGATGTGGCGGTCGCCGGGAGTGGTTTTTTTGCGGTGCAATCGGCGCAGGGCGTGCTCTATACGCGTGACGGCAGCTTTCATCTCACGCCTGCTCGGCAACTGGTGACGAGCGAGGGAAACGCTGCGCTTGGGGAGCAGGGTCCGGTGACTTTGCCGAACGGGAATGTGTCGATCAGTTCGGACGGAACGATCTCGGTGAATGGCGAGGTGGTGGACAAGCTGCAAGTGGCGGAATTTCCTCCGGGAACGAATCTGATGGCGGTGGGCAATGCGACGTATTCCGCGCCGGCCGGGTCGGCGGTGGCTGCAGCGAACTCGACGGTGCGGCAGGGGATGCTGGAGGGCTCGAATGTGAGTCCGACGCAAGGCGTGGTGGAGCTGATCACGGTGCAGCGCAATACGGAAATGCTTTCGCGGGCGCTGAGCGCGCTCGATGGGCAATTGAATCAGGTTGCGGTTCAGGATTTGCCGAAGGTGTAGGGGAGAGCGTGGAGGACGCGGCCTTGCGTCCAAACCAATTTCACCACAGAGGCACAGAGACACAGAGGAAGGCAAAGGGAAAATTTATGATGCGCGCACTTTATACCGCGGCCAGCGGGATGACTGCCCAGGAATTGAATCTGGACAATATTGCGAACAATCTTTCGAACTCGAGTACGGCTGGGTTTCGCAGCCGGCGATTGCAATTTGAGGATCTGATCTATCAGAACCTGATCATGCCGGGAGCGGCGGCTACGCAGCAGACGACCGTGGCGGACGGACTGCAGGTGGGACTGGGGGTGCGGTCGGCGGCGTCGGAGGTGATCCAGACGCAGGGCGACTTCAGCCAGACCGGCAATCCTCTGGACCTGACGATTCAGGGGCAGGGATTTTTTCAGGTGCTGTTGCCCGATGGGCAGACGGCTTACACGCGGGCGGGAAGCTTTCATCTTGATGCGTCGGGCAACCTGGTCGATCAGAATGGCAATGCGGTGCAGCCTTCGATCACGATCCCTTCGGGGGCGACATCGATTACGGTCGGCTCCGATGGCACGGTGAGCGTGACGCTGGCGGGCCAGACTGCGGCGCAGCAGGTAGGATCGCTGCAGTTGGCGCTGTTCAACAACCCCGAAGGACTCAACAGTACTGGGAGCAATTTGTTTTTGCAGACGACTGCGTCGGGGGCTCCGATTGTGGGTGCGCCGGGCGGCAGCGAAGGTTTGGGAAGCGTGGTGCAGGGGATGATTGAGCAATCGAATGTGAGCGTGGTGACGGAGTTCGTAAACATGATCGTGGCGCAACGATCGTACGAGGCCAGTTCGCGGGTGGTGAATGCGGCGGACCAGATGCTGCAGACGATCAACAATCTTGGGCGTTAGATTTAGCTGGGTGGCGGCACTAAGGTGCACGGTATGAGGCTTTTCGCCATGGCGCTGTTCAGCGGGGCGTTCGCGGCCGCAGCGCTCGGATGCGCTCGCGGCCAAGCTTGCCGGCAGGTGACGGTCGAGTCCAGCGTTGAGATTGGGGTGGAGTCTGGAGTTGAGGCTGAGCCGGGTGCGCTGACGTTGGCCGATTTGTTGGGGCGAGGCGCGTGTCCGCAATTGCGGGCGGCGGCGGCTCGAGTGCAGTTGGGTAGCGTGCCGCGGGCCGGGAGCGTGCGAGTGCTGGATGGAGGCGAGGTCCGGCGGATGCTGGGAAGGCTCGAAGGCGGGCTCGACGGCGGCAGCTTGAGTCTCGAGAAAATTGGCAGCGCGATAATTCCCGAGCGCATTGTGGTGAGGCGCAAGGGAGCAACGAAGTCGTGCGCGGAGATTGCGGGATTCGTGGCGGGTTCTGCGTTGGGATCTGGGGCGGCGGAGGATATGGCGAACTTTCCCAGCCAGTGGCGGGAGGATTTGGATTGCGCCGGAGCGCGCGGCATCCCGGAAAACGCTCCGCTTGAAGTGACGAAATCGGGCTGGAGCGCGGCCCTTGAGCGCTGGGAATTCGCACTGCGTTGCGCGCGGCCGGGGGATTGCATTCCTTTTATGGTTTGGGTGCCGGGTTCCAAGGCAGCGAGCGCAATGGCTTCGTCGCAGAGTGAGGCCAGGCGGCGCGCACGTGCGTCCGGCAAATTTCCTCTAGGTCTTGAGGATGGGACGAACGGCAAGCAGGGCCTGGTAAAGGCGGGCCAGACGGCGACTCTTACCTGGGATGAGCGAGGGATTCGCGTGGTGTTGCCGGTAACGTGTCTGGACTCCGGAGGTTTGGGGCAATTCGTGCGGGTGCGGCTGCAGAATGCGGCGCGGATTCTGCGGGCCGAAGTGGTGGGTCCGGGAACAGTGCGGGCGAACCTGTGAAGGTGAATCCGAAGACGATGCGGAGGGCGTTTGGGACCATGCTGAGCAGTATTTGGATCATGCTACTGCTGGCGCCCGGCGCCGGGGCGCGCACCAAGCAGAAAACGGATGCGCCCAAAAAAGATGCGCTGGCCGATTATGTGCGGCGGGTGACGGAGACCGCCCCGCCTCCCACCCCAAGCACGCCGGGCAGCCTGTGGGTGGACAATGGCCGGCTGGCGGATCTGGTGGCTGACTACAAAGCTTCGCGAGTGGGGGATCTGGTGACCATCAGCATCAACCAGAATTTGTCTTCGACGAATGCGGGCAATGTAGCGACCAATCGCGCGCTCTCGGCGAGCTCCGGCATCACCGCGCTTCCTGGACATATCAAGACCAGCGGCGTGGCCAATTTGTTTTCGCCGAACTCGACCCAAACCCTGACCGGCAAGGCGGCGGCCAGTTCGACCACCTCGTTGCTCACGACCCTTACCGGGCGGGTGGCGGCGTTGCTGCCGGGCGGCACGCTGGTGGTGGAGGCGGAGCGGCAGATCGTGATGAATGACCAGCGCGAGACCGTGGTGTTGCGCGGGCTGGTTCGCCCCGGCGACCTCGACGCAACGAACACGGTGACCTCGAACAGCGTGGGCGATCTGGAGGTTGAGGTGAAGGGCAAAGGCGTGATCAGCGAAGGGGTGCGGCCGCCCAACGTGGTTACGAAATGGCTCTTCAGGATCTTTGGTTTCTAGGAGCAGGTCATGCGGCGGGGCACTTTTGGATTGGTAGCGACGGTTTGCCTGCTGTTGGCAACGCTGTTTGTAGCGGCGGAGGGCGCGGGCCAGAACCCGGCCCAGGGCGTGACGGACGAGAGCGCAGCGGCGCAGAGCGCGGCGGCTGAGGGCGTAGACCACAAGGTGCTGATCCGCGATGTGGCCAGCGTAGAAGGCATCCGGAGTAACTCGCTGATTGGCTACGGGCTGGTGGTGGGGCTAAAGGGTACGGGCGACAAGCAGCAGACTTACTTCACGATTCAGACTTTGGCCAGCATTCTGCAGCGCATGGGGGTGGAGATTCCGGCGAGTGTGCTGCAAACCACGGTGCAGGTGAAGAATGTGGCGGCGGTATTTGTGACCGCCGATCTGCCTCCGTTTTCGCGGCCCGGCATGCCGCTCGATGTGCTGGTCGGTTCGGCGGGAGATGCGCGCAGTCTCGAAGGCGGGCTGCTGCTGTTGACTCCGCTCTATGCCGCCGATGGCCAGGTGTATGCGGCGGCGCAAGGGCCGCTGGTGGTGGGAGGCTATTCGGTGGGAACGGCAACCAACTCGAAGCAAGTGAACCATCCCACGGTGGGGCGCATTCCGAACGGAGGGTTGGTGGAGCGCGACAGCGCGCTCGATCTGAGGAAACTCCAGCATCTGTCGCTTCTGCTGAACGAGGCCAGCTTCTCCACGGTCGAGGAGGTGGCGGCGGTGGTAAACCATGAACTGGGGGCGCCGGCGGCCACGGTGATCGACAGCCGCCGGGTGGAAATCCAGATGCCGGCCCCGGGCAACGCGGCGCCCCTGGCCGAGGGGAACATTCCCGCACTGCTGGCGCGAATTGAGAACCTGGAAATCCGGGTGCGGCGCAAGGCCAAGGTTGTAGTCAACGAGCGCACGGGCACGGTGGTGATGGGGCAGGATGTGCGCCTGGGCGCGGTGTCGATTCTGCACGGCAGCTTTTCGATCGAAGTGACCACGACCCACATGGCATCGAAGCCGCATCCGCTGGCGGGCGGCGAGACGGTGGTCGTGTCGGAAACCAGCATCAAGACGGCGGAGGCTCCGGCGCGCAATGTTGAGTTGCAGGAAGGCGCGAGCGTAGAGGAACTGGTGACGCGCCTGCAGGCCATTGGGGCGACGGCGCGCGACGTGATCTCGATCCTGCAGGCCATTAAGGCTGCGGGCGCTCTCGAAGCCGAATTGGAGGTGATCTAGTGGGCACGGTATACGGCTCTTCTTCCAGTCTTCCACTGTCTTCTGCCGGGGCGTCGGCAGCCACGCTGCCTCCGCTTGGAACGCCGGCGCTTGGCAAGGGCGCGAAGGCGGCGCGGGAATTCGAAGCGCAGCTGATTGGCAGCGTGCTCGAATCGCTTGAGAAGACATTTGCCGCAATTCCCGGCGAGGACACGATGGCTGGCGCGGACAACTACAACTACATGGGAACCCAGGCGCTCGCGTCCGTGATGGCGGCCGGAGGTGGGTTTGGAATCGCGAAGCTGATCTGCGAACATTTTGGAGGCACCAAGGTCGCGCCCGGAGGGCCGGCTCCCTCTGGATCGAAGCCGGTTACTGGCCGCTAAAGTTTCTATAACTTATGCCGACAGAGTGACATAAGGATGCAAGTGGGAAGGGTAGTAGAAAAAACGCCAAGAGGATTAAAGTTTTCTAATCACCTGCCGATACCAGGATTGCAGGGGAAATCGGTGAAGGAGATAAAGTATATGAGAATCGATGGAAATCAGCCGACACAGTCACTTCCCGAAAGCGGCCGCGCTGCCAATCCAAGTCCGGCCAGCAGTGAGGCGCGCAGTTCGGCGGGCAGCAGCGCGTTGGGGGAAGACCAGGCGCAGTTTTCAGGCGCTCAAGGGCAAGTTCAGTCACTGACGGCGCAAGTGTTGCAGTTCCCCGAAATCCGTGAGGAGAAGGTGAACGCACTGCGGCAGGCCGTTCTTGGCGGCACCTACCAACCCGGCTCAAAGCAAGTGGCTGACGCGGTGTTTGCGCACATGCTGGTGACGCCAGCGGCATAACGATCGAGGCAGCGGGCCCGCGGGAAAAGCGAAGAAGATAAAGGCGGCGCCGGCGGAAGTGCCGAGATACGCGGTTGAAAAATGACACACACTGAATCCAATCTGACTAGCATCTCTGTTTCCGCCAAAGCGGCGCCAGCAGCCGATGAATCCGGCGTGGGGATTTTTGCTTTGCTGGAGGAACTCGAATCCAGCCTCGCCGGCAGCTACAAGGCTTTGCTGAAACTGGATCTAGCCGGGATCGAACAGGGTACCAGCGAGCAGGCCAGCTTGATCGAGAAGTTTGACGCTATCCGGAAACAATCGGGAAACACGGCACTCCGTTTTCCGGCTCATGCCGACGAACTTTGCGCAGAAATTCGCCGCAGCCGAACAAGAATCCTGCAGGCGACGCGGTTGCAAGCGGCGCTTTTGGCGCGGGCGCAGCTCAAGCTGCGGGTGCTGGCCAATATGCTGGCCGAGCCCAGCGCCGACTACGGGCCGTTGTTGGCGCAGCGGGTGCGAGGCAGGCGCGGCTAGGATTGCAAGCGGCTTGGGAATGAGACGGAGACATGAAAAATGTCGAGCCTGAATGCCAGCCTGGCCACCGCCCTTACCGGCTTGATTGCCGAACAGGGCGCGATGCAGGTGACCACCAACAACGTGGCCAACGTGAACACGCCGGGCTACTCCCGCGAAGATCCGGTGCTGGTGACAAGCGATCCGGTCGCAATCGGTCCACTCACCTTCGGCACCGGCGTGACCCTGCAAAGTGTCGAGAGCATTCGCGATCCGCTGCTCGAATCGCAGATCCAGCAGCAAACCCAGTCCCAGGGCCAGTTCAGCACGCTGGCTTCAGCCCTGCAACAGACTCAGGCCAACTTCATCAGCAGTACCAGCGACATTGGGACTGCGATTTCCAATTTCTTCGACAGCATCAACCAGCTCTCGAGCGATCCACCCAACTTGTCGCTGCGCCAGGGCGTGCTCACGGCCGCCGGCGACTTGGCCACCAGCTTCAACACC
>JBEKJF010000194.1:0-8927 GCA_050011375.1 Candidatus Sulfotelmatobacter sp. | reverse complement strand
AAGTCTTTGCCGCAAGAAGTTGCGCTGGAGAACGCGCCAGACGCGGACGGAACATTCTTCCGGGTTCCGAAAGTGATTGAAAGATAAAGACGGTAGTCAGTAGCTAGTGGCCAAGAGTCAGTCTGCGACACAACATGACTGGCTGACCACTGATCACTGACCACCTTCCACTTTCTTTATGGAATTGTCCCAACTCACCATTGACTCGGTTCGCTCATCCATTCAGGAACGCACCACGACCGCGCTCGCTCTCGCTGAGGCGCACTACGCGCGCATACAGAAAGAAGATGGAGAAATCGGAGCGTACCTTACGCTTTGCAAAGAACGCGCGCTGGAGCAAGCCGACCGCATCGACCGCATGGCCGCCGAAGGCAAGCCCTTGCCGCCGCTCGCCGGCGTTCCAGTAGCAATCAAAGATGTAATGTCCACGTGCGGAGTGCGCACGACTGCCGGATCAAAGAGTCTCGCTCACTACATTCCGCCCTACGACTGCACCGCGGTCGCCCACATGGAGGCTGCAGGAGCCGTAGTTCTCGGCAAGACGAACTGCGACGAGTTTGCCATGGGCTCATCGAATGAGAACTCCGCGTTCAAATCTGTGCGAAATCCGCGCGATCTGAGCCGCGTTCCCGGAGGATCCTCTGGCGGTTCCGCAGCGGCGGTCGCTGCGGAGATGGCCGTGGTCGCGCTCGGTTCAGATACTGGAGGATCGATTCGCCAGCCGGCATCGTTTTGCGGCGTGGTGGGATTGATGCCTACTTATGGCCGAGTTTCGCGTTACGGTCTGATTGCGTTCGCGTCTTCGCTCGATCACATAGGACCGCTGACTAGGACTGTAAAAGATGCGGCGATTGTGTTGCGCACGATTGCCGGGCGCGACCCCATGGATTCAACTTCCGCGGATGTGCCCGTGCCCGATTACATTGCCGAATTGAAGAAGCCTATACGCGGATTAAAACTGGGCATCGCCAAAGAATATTTCGGCGACGGACTCGACGATGAAATCCGCCATTCCGTTGAGTCCGCGATCGACAAGTTGAAAAGTTTGGGCTGTGAACTCGTACCACTCTCGCTGCCGCACACGCCCTATGCGATTCCAACTTATTACTTGATCGCGACTGCGGAAGCGTCTTCGAATCTCGCTCGCTATGATGGCGTGCGCTACAGCTATCGCGCTCCGGGAGTGAAGTCGCTCTCCGAGATGTATCGGCGCAGCCGCGATGAAGGCTTCGGCGCCGAAGTGAAGCGCCGCATCATGCTCGGCACTTACGCATTGAGCGCGGGCTATTACGACGCATATTATTTAAAGGCGCAGAAAGTTCGCACGCTGCTCACTCGCGATTTCGAAGAAGCCTTCCGCAAGGTGGATGCGATCGTCACGCCGACAAGTCCGACCGCCGCATTCCGGCTGGGCGAAAAGTCGAACGATCCGCTGGCCATGTATCTGGCTGACATCTACACGGTCACGGCAGATCTAGCGGGGATTCCAGGCATTTCCATTCCATGCGGTGAAACGAAAGAGAAGCTGCCGATTGGATTGCAGATTCTTGGAAAGCATTTCGATGAAGCGACGATCCTGCGCGTGGCGAATGCGTTTGAGCAGGCTGCTTAGACTGGCTCGTAGTAACGTTCTCCGGCGCAGGCGCGGCAGAGAATTTTCTCTTCCGTGCGAACCTCTCTGCGGAAGTTGATCCCTTCGCCGCACGCTTCGCAAACCACGCGCTCGCCTTTGTATCCAGGGAATTCTTCGGGAGGCAAATCGACCTTCACCCACTGAACCGTGAACAGGTCGTCATCCGTGATCTCGCGATAGGCGAGCATCTGCTGCTGGTTCTTGTCAGCAATCTCAGGATGCATCTGCCGCGCCAGCGCCTTGGAAGATTCTTTCGCCGCGATGCGGATCGCCTTGCCGCTGCTGACATCGACAAATGTTGCCGCAACTTTTCCCCAATCGCGGAATTTAAGCGCGCGCTTACCCAAGCGACAGCCGGTGACAACCGCGACAGCATCAGTCGCGCAGCGATCGATCTCCACAAAAGTAACAAGCCGCTTGCGATCCTTGCCGTGCGGATCGTCGACGCCGAGTTTGACCAATCCCAGCATTGCCAAGCGCACACCGAGAACTTGCCCAGCGCAGAGGTGGCCGTGAGCCTGCTCAGCATCGCGAAGATATTCGTCGAAGGATTTCATAGGAGAGCTGTCAGCTGTCAGCTTAACATCGCCAAGACTACTTCCTTCGCCAGATGATTCCGTCCTTCGTATTCTCGATGATGACATTCGCCGCCGTAATCGTCTCGGCACGCAGAGCGTCCGAAGCCTTGAAGTTGCGGGCCTTACGCAGCTCTTGTATCTGGTCGACCCTCGCTTGTATGTCGGCGTCAGACATCTGGCCGAATTGCGCCGCCTCCCGCAGTTCCGCACTGATATCTTTTTCGCGGCCCTCGGTTGGCGCCCAGTCAAACACCTGCTTCATCTTCGACCCATCGTCGTCGTTAAGCACGGCGAAAATCTCATCGAACTTTTCCACCGCGGCGAGCAGCGGCGAAGTGTCATCTTTTTTGATTTGCCCCGAATCGAGCGCAGAATTGGCGCTGCGCACCATCTCGAAGATGGCCGCCTGCGCCTGTGCGGTGTTGAGATCGTCGTCGAGCGCTGCGCCCATGCGCTCAGTCGCCTCAGTGGCAAGCGTTTGCATCTCCGGGTTTGAACCAGGTGGAAAATTCCCCGCAGTCAAGCGCTGGCGGAAGTTGCGCAGCCGTTCCACCGAAACCGCGGCTTGCTTCAATCCATCGAAAGTAAAGTTGAGTTGGTTTCTGTATGGGACCGATGCAAGCAGATAGCGAATCGATGACGGCTTATGCCCCTTCAACACCAGATCGCGCAGCGTGTAGAAGTTTCCCAGGCTCTTCGACATCTTTTCCCCTTCTACCAGCAGAAAGCGAACGTGGAACCAGAAACGCGCAAACGTTTTCCCTGTAAGCGACTCGGATTGTGCGATCTCGTTTTCGTGATGGGGAAATACGAGGTCTTCTCCGCCGGCGTGCAGATCGAAGCTCTCGCCCAGTTCTTCCATCGACATCACTGAGCACTCAAGGTGCCAGCCCGGACGTCCCGAGCCAATTGACGTATCCCACGAAGCCTCGCCAGGTTTGGGCGCCTTCCACAGCGCAAAATCGCGCGCGCTGTCTTTGTCATACTCGTCCACATCCACTCGCGCTCCGTCGAGCATTCCGCTGAAATCCCTCTTCGACAGTTTCCCATACTGCGGAAACTTTGCGATGCTGAAATAATACGATCCATCGTCGGTGCGGTACGCGATTCCCTTCTCCACCAACTTGGCCACGAAATCCGCCATCTGCGAAATATGTTCGGTCGCGCGCACGAGCTTTGGCTGCTCAATGCCAATCATGGCTGCATCTTCGAGAAAAGCTTTCTCGTATTTCGAGGTGTACTGCTGAACGTTCACTCCGTCGCGCGCTGCATTGCGGATGATTTTGTCGTCGACGTCGGTGATGTTCATGACTAAACGAACGGTGTAACCCGACTGCCGCAGGAATCGCTGCAGCATGTCGACCGCGACAAAAGTTCTGAAGTTACCGATGTGCCCGTAATCGTAGACGGTTGGGCCGCAGGCATACATGCGAACTTCCTTGTCGCGCAGCGTGCGGAACTCCTCGACCTGCGAGGACATGGTGTTGTAAATGCGTAAGGCCATAGTGATTGTGGCGCGAGCAGACGAACCAATGATTCGACGAGCCAACGATTCGGCGAACCAATGATTCTAGGGGTACAGAAGAAAGAGGGTCAACTGGCGCGGCGGCCAGTTGTGGCCTGCTCCGGCAAGGCGTGGGTGTGCGACCGCAGCCGCCGTTGCACTAGAAAGACATAATGCAGCGCGGAAATTATCGTAAATGCGAAAGTTGCGCGCAAAAAGACCGTGCGCGTAATCAAGATCCACCGGGTCTCCCGAATGGATGACAGCAGCACGAAGAATACAGCGGCAATTTGAGAAAACGTATTCGCCTTGCCAAAGATGCTGGGGCGGAAGTCGCGCAGTCCGGCAATGGCGAACAGCACCGCACTTGCGGCGAGGATGGAAATATCGCGGCTGAAGACCAGCACGGTAAACTTCCACGGAATTTTGTGAAGGATGGAAAGCACAAGAAACATGGTGCTCAGCAACAGCTTGTCGGCGATGGGATCGAGATATTGGCCGAGCAGGGTCTGCTGGTGCAGTTTGCGAGCCAGCAACCCATCGAGCCCGTCGCTGAATCCAGCAACAACGAAAAGCACAAGCGCCCAGAAATAGCGGCCTTCCACTAATTCGATCACGATGAACGGAACGAAAACCATCCGCAGCAGCGTGAGCTGGTTGGGCGCGGTGAATACTTGCGACATTTTCACGCTGCGTCACCAGTTGACTTCTTAGTTCCGGCAGAGCGCAGCAACCCGGCGGGATCGAGGGCAGTCTTGGCCGAGAAGCGCTGCGAAAGTGAAGGCAGGTTTCCGTCGGGAAGATCGAGTTCGATACGCTCGATCCGGTGCATGGGAAAAAAGACGACTGCGGGAGTGAACGACTCGCCGTCTTTCACCATTACCACCAGATCTTCGAAGGACGCCATCTCGACGCCGGACAGGCTGAGGCCTTCCGGAGCCAGAGCCAGAATCATGCCCCAGAATTTGTCCCGGGGATTGCCGAGCGTCACGATTACCATGGCCCCAGGCTGAAAGGGAGCGCGGGCGGGCGCTTTCGCGGAAGAACTATCGTCATCTCGCTCAGAATCTTTCGGCATGGAATGACATAACGATTGTCGCCGTCGCAGACAGAAGTTGCAACTGGCAATCGTGACCCCTCGACCTCAGAGTTGCGGGTTGCCGATCGCAGACGCCAAATCGCGCATGAACTCCGCAGCCCGCGCGCCATCTACCATGCGATGATCGCTTGAGAGCGTCAGAGTGATCATGGGACGGATGGCGGGATGGCCGTCGACCGGCACCACCCGGTTGGCGATGGCTCCGACCGCCAGAATCGCGGCTTGAGGCGGAATGATGATCGCGGTGAAGGCATCGACTCCGTACATACCAAGATTGCTAATGGTGAAAGTGCCGTTGGCAATGTCGGCGGGGCGCAGCTTGCCGCTGCGGGCTCGCTCGGTTAGATCTCGACGCTGAGTCGCGATCTCGCCCAGTTCGACTTTGTCGGCATTGCGAATTACCGGTGCGACCACGCCATCCTCCACTGCCATCGCGAGTCCAACGTTGATTTCGGCATTTTCTCGGACGCCGTTGCCGGTCCAGCTGGCGTTAATACGCGGATGCTTCTGGAGAACGCGCGCAACCAGCGCCACGAGTAAATCCGTGTGAGTCAGTTTCACTTGGTGAGATTGTTCTGTCGAGAGACCGAGCTTCTGCCGCGCTTCGTTCAGTGCTCCGGCATCGACTTCGCGCACAACGAAGAAATGCGGGACGGTCGTCCAGCTCTGCGTGGTGCGCTCGGCCATCAGCCGCGAGATGGGGCTGCCGGCGCCCACTTCAGTGGACGATGCCGCGGGCTTGGACTCTGAGGCGGCGAGAATGTCGGACGCGAGAATTTCTCCGCCAGGGCCCGATCCGCGCACATCGGCGAGATTGACTCCGCGTTCGCTGGCGAGACGCCGCGCCTTTGGGGAAATTTTAATCGCGCTTGCGGATTGAGTAGAGGTCGTTGCAGCTGGAGGTTGATTTGATGGGGCTGCGTTTGAAATGGCTGACGCTGTGGTGGCCGTGGAGGTTTTTCTTCCTGATTCGACCGCGACTTCGTCCACTGGAGGAACTTCTCCAGGTCGTACGATCCACGCGATGGTTCGACCTACGGGTACTTCGGTCCCGGCGTGCACCTTGATGCCGGCGAGGACACCGTCGCCGGGAGATTCGATCTCCATGACGGCTTTGTCGGTTTCGATTTCGAGAAGCGGCTCGCCCTTAGCGACGGACTCGCCTTCTTTCTTCAGCCACGAAATAAGCTTGCCCGTTTCCTGCGCCATTTCGAGCGCGGGCATCACGACACCGATTGCCATAATTGTTTGCCGAGTTTGTTTGCCGTAGTTATTCGCGCAGTCTCAGTCGCCAACACCCACTCGCTCTTGGCGCGCGCTCGCTTCGATCATCTCGCGCACACGCTTGGTGGGCTTCGATTCGGTTTCGCGGATTGCGGGCAGTGGGCCATCTACCGTGAAATAGTGGCGGCCCGCCACCAGAAGTTCTTCGGCGGGAAAGCGCGTGATGATTTCGTGTCCGGTTTCGGTAACCACAATTTCTTCTTCGATGCGAGCGGCGCTCCATCCATCGGTCGAGGGCCAAAACGTTTCGAGCGCGAAGACCATACCCGGCTTGATTTCGCAAGAATGATCGAGCGAGACCAGACGGCTGATTACGGGCTTCTCCCAGATCGCGAGGCCGATGCCGTGGCCATATTGCAGCGCGAAAGCCGCTTCCTCGTTAGGGAAACCAAATTCCTGCGCCTTCGGCCAAACGGCGGCAATTTCTGCGGTGGTGCGGCCGGGGCGCACGAGTTCAATTGCCGCGTCGAGATATTCGCGGCAGCGCTTGTACGCATCGTTCATCGCGTGCGAGGCGTAACCGATGGTGAAGCAACGGTAATAGCAGGTGCGGTAGCCCATGTAGGAATGCAGAATGTCGTAGTACACAGGGTCGCCTGGGCGCAGCACGCGGTCGGAGAAAACATGGGGATGCGGATTGCAGCGCTCGCCTGAAATTGCGTTCACTGCTTCCACGTACTCGGAGCCGAGATCGTAGAGGACTTTGCTCACGAGTCCTACTGCCTGGTTTTCGCTCATGCCCGGCCTCATGGCGCGATAGAGTTCGTCGTATGCGGCGTCGACCATCATCGCGGAAGTGTTCAGTAGAGTGATCTCGTCGCGCGTTTTAATCACCCGCGCTTCTGACATAAGCGCCTGGCCATCGACTACTTTGATTCCTTCTTTCTGCAAAGCAAAGAGCACCGGCAGTTCGATGATGTCGATGCCCACCGGCTCTTTGTGCAGCCCTCGCATCTCGAGTTCGATGCGAATCTTTTTCGCCACATCTTCGGCGCGCCCCATCTCCGGAGTCATCGCGCCGCGCAGTACTGAGATTCCGGCGCGTGAGCGCTCTCCGAGCCACGGGCAATGCAGTTGGTGATGTTTCGCCGCGGACCCGAAATCCCACAAGATTGGTTCGTCATTTTGCGGAAGGAGCGTGAAGCGGTTCGCCTTGTCCTGCGCCCACGTGCCGATGTGGGTCGCGGTCAGGTAGCGCACGTTGTTCATGTCGAAGCACAACAGCGCTCCCATCTCGGATTTCTTCAGAAGATCCTTGGCGCGATCCAGACGCTCGCGGCGCAGGCGATCGAAGTCAACGCGGTTTTCCCAATCGACCGCCATCGTTCCATATGTAGGCAGAGCCATAGATTCTCCTTAACTCGCATGAAGCCGGCGAGACGCCGGCGCTACACTTCGCATTTAGCCGGCAGGCCCGGCGCTACTTTCCGCACATCGTACGGGCGGCCTCAAACACGGTTTGTTCGGTGGGCACGGTCGCGTCTTCCAAAGGCGGCGAGAACGGAATTGGAACATGCATCGCGCCCATGCGTTTTACCGGTGCGTCCAGATCGTAGAATGCGCCGGTCGCGACCACAGACGCAAGTTCCGCGGTGACGCCGTAGCGTTCGTAACCTTCATCGAGAACGATCACCCGCGAAGTTTTTTTTGCAGAGTCAATCAGAGTTTTTTCGTCGAGCGGCCACATGGTGCGCGGGTCGACGACTTCGGCGCTGATTCCAATTTCTTCCAGCAACGTCGCTGCGCCCAATGCTATCTGCACCATGCTGCTGGTCGCGATCAGAGTGATGTCTTCACCGACGCGTTTCACATCTGCTACGCCGAGCGGGACGGTGTAATCCTCCGCTGGTACCGGACCTTTCAGTTTGTACATCATCTTGTCTTCGAAGAAGACAACGGGATTCTCGTCACGAATCGCCGCCTTGAGCAGTCCCTTGGCGTCATATGGCGTCGATGGAAGAACCACCTTCAGACCGGGAACATGGCAGAACCAGGCGTGCAGCGATTGCGAATGTTGGGCGGCGGAACGGCGAGTCGCTCCCATGGTGGTGCGCATCACCATCGGCACTCTCCACTTTCCACCGGACATGTAGTGGACTTTTGCGGCCTGGTTGACCATCTGATCCATGGTTAAAGTAACGAAGTCGCCAAACATGATGTCGACCACTGGACGCATTCCAGTCATCGCGGCGCCGACGGCGAGGCCGGTGAAACCGGCTTCGGAAATCGGAGTGTCGAGCACTCGCTCTTTGCCGAATTCTTCGAGCAGGCCAGTGAGAACTTTAAAAGGCGTTCCGGCTTCGGCGACATCCTCGCCCAGAATGAAGACTGTGGAATCGCGGCGCATCTCTTCCGCCAGCGCCTCGCGAATTGCCTGTGCGAATGTAATTTCACGATCGGCTTGCGCGTGAGTGGCGTCAGGCATACACGTCCTCGCCCACTTCATCGACAGCCGGGTATGGCGCTGCCACGGCGAAGTCGACAGCTTTCTTCATTTCAGCCTCAAGGTCAGACTGCATTCGATCTAGCGACGCTGCATCAGAGAACTTCTGCTCTACCAACCACTTGCCGAAGTTCGCGATGGGATCCCGCTCCGTTTTCCAAATTTGTTCTTCCTGCTTGGGGCGGTAATATTCGCGGTTGATGTCACCGACGTGATGTCCGTGGTAGCGATACGTATTACAAACCAGAAACCCGGGGCCATCGCCTCGGCGGGCGCGATCTACCAAGCGCTGCGCGACGGCATAGACTGCGCGCACGTCCTGCCCATCGACGCTGGCGGCTTCCAGGCCGAAGGCTGTCGCCCGCGCAAGAATATCTCCCGCGGTG
>JBEKJF010000193.1:0-9764 GCA_050011375.1 Candidatus Sulfotelmatobacter sp. | reverse complement strand
ACTGGTTCCAAAGTTGCATGGTCAGGCCGATGATATTGTGTCCCTCGGCGCGCAGCATGGCCGCGACGGCGGAGGAATCGACTCCGCCCGACATGGCAACAGCGATGGTCTTGCGATTTGGCATTAGTAGCCTCTAGCCTCTAGCTTCGGCACTCGCAGTTTGCCTTCTATACGCCGGCGACAATTCTCGCAATCGTGCAACCGTCTCCGGCACCAACGCAAGCGCGAAGTCGATCTCTTCTTCATTGTTCTGTTTGCCCAGGCTGAAGCGGATGCTGGCTCGCGCCCGATCACTTCGCAGCCCCATTGCAAGGAGCACGTGCGACGGCTCAATTGCGCCTGAAGAACACGCCGCGCCCGTGGAAACCGCCAGGCCCTTCAGATCGAGAGAGATGACCATCGACTCACCCTCGATATGATCAAAATAAATGTTTGACGTGTTTGGCACTCGCGGAGCGCCCTCGCCGTTCACGCCCGCCTCTTCGACCTGGGCGATAATTCCCTGCTGTAGCCTGTCGCGCAACGCCGACATTTTCTTGTCGTCGCCGCGCTCGAAGCCTTGCATTGCCAATTCTGCGGCCTTGCCAAGAGCAACAATTCCCGGGACATTTTCAGTTCCCGCGCGCCGCGAGCGTTCATGACGTCCACCGTGAAACAGCGGCTGCAGACGTGTTCCCCTGCGTACGTAAAGCGCTCCCATACCCTGCGGCGCATGCATCTTATGCCCTGAAATCGAAAGCGCGTCACAACCGATCTGCTTCACATCAAGCCGAATCTTGCCCGCGGCTTGGACCGCGTCGGTATGAAAAAGAACATCCGCTTCCGCGTGGCTGCAACACTCCGGTTTCGTTGTTGGCCAGCATGACCGAAATCAGCTTTGTGTTGGGTCGCAATGCGCGGCGCACATCGCCGGGATCAATTAGCCCGCGTCCATCCACAGGCAGAAAGGTTACTTCGCAGCCCGTTTCCTCAAGATGCTTGCAGGCGAGCAGCACCGCATGATGCTCGATGCTGGAGGTGATGACGTGATCGCCCGCGCCGGTCAACCCGGCGATTGCCAGGTTGTCACCTTCAGTTCCGCCGCTGGTGAACACGATTTCTGATGGCCTGCAACCCAGCAACGACGCCACGGAATCCCGCGCCCGCTCCACGGCGGCGCGCGTCTCCTGCCCGTGGTGATGGATCGACGACGCATTGCCAAAGTGCTCGCCAAAATACGGACGCATGGCATCGAACACTTCCGGCAGAACCGGCGTGGTCGCGTTATTGTCGAGGTAAATGCGGGGCATCGCTCTACTATTCTACCTGCTTTCGCGTGAAAGACAGGCGGAATCGGGCTCCGCAACTTGTCAGGCGGTCAGCGTTTCTCCATCGCGACGTAGTGATTCGGATACTCTGGCCCGAGATATTCAGCGCGCGGACGGATCAGCCGATTGTCGTCGAGTTGCTCGATGACGTGCGCTGCCCAGCCACTGATGCGGGAGACGGCGAATACTGGCGTGAACAAATCTTCGTCGATTCCCAGCACGTGGTAGGTAGAAGCAGAGTAAAAATCCACGTTGGCGTTCAGTTTCTTTTCCGTCTTTACGAGGTTCTCGATTTTCTCGGACATCTCATACCAATGTGGCTGACCGCTGGAACGGCCTAAATCGCGCGACATCACTCGCAGGTGTGTGGCCCGCGGATCTTCGGTGTGATAGACGCGATGGCCGAATCCGGGGATTTTTTTCTTTTGCGCCAGCATGGTGCGGACTTGCTCGACTGGATCTGCCCGCTGGCGATCAATCGATTCCAGGATCCGGAACACGGCTTCGTTCGCCCCGCCATGCAGCGGTCCCTTCAGAGCGCCGATGGCCGATGTGATCGCGGAGTGCATATCCGACAAGGTTGCAGCCGTCACGCGAGCCGCGAATGTCGATGCGTTCAGCTCGTGGTCAGCATGCAGGATCAGGGCGATATCGAGCGCGCGCTCGGCCGTGGAAGACGGCTTAGTCCCAGTCAACTGCAGCAAAAAGTTCCCGGCGTGCGAGAGCGAGCGGTCGGGTTCGACGACGGGCTTGCCCTTGCGAATCCGATCATAGGCGGCAACGAGCATCGCGATTTGCGAAGTCAGACGAATGGCTTTGCGAACATTGGCGTCGTGATCGTTGTTCTTCTCGTCGGCATCGTAGAAGGCGAGCGCGGAAACTGCCGTACGCAGCACATCCATGGGCAGCGCGGTCTTGGGCGCACTGCGCAGAAATGCGATGATGGCCGGATCGAGGTGACGCTCTTGCGCCAGGCGCTCCTGCAGATCCTTCAGCTCGCTTTGCGTCGGCAAACGTCCGAACCAGAGCAGATAGCAAGTCTCTTCAAAATTGGAGTGGTCTGCGAGTTCATGGATGTCGATGCCGCGATAGGCAAGAACGCCGCGGTCCCCATCGATGTAACAAATGCTGGAGTTCGTAGCAACAATGCCTTCCAAGCCTTTCGGGGCAGGAGTGCTGGTGACGCTCGACATAGTTTCTCGCTTAATTAGATTGATTCCCGTTGCCGGAGCCACGCGAGGAGTGCGCGGTGAACGCAACTTTCTTTTATACCCGAAAAGGGACGCACATTCCACACGAGCAGGGTGACTTCGGTGCGGGACCCTCGCGGACCGGTATGGGCGTGATGCCGCGTTCCGAAGCGCCTCGCTTCGCTCGGGGCAGTCTCACGAGGCGGCCGTTCCCACCATGAGCATCTCGGCACGGCCCACTTCTTTGCCATCATCTTCTCTTGCAGCGTATAGTGAAAGGTTCGCTCATAGCTCACCGAACGTGTAGTCGCGCGTCAAATCCTACCGGAGGAATCCTGATGAAGCGTTTTCTGTCGATTTGCGTTGCCCTGTCTTTTTTATTCTCGGCCGTCGCTTCGGCCGACGAGGGCATGTGGCTTTACAACGAAGCCCCCAAGGACAAGATCAAGGCCAAATACGGTTTCGAACTGACCCAAGCGTGGCTTGACCATGTAAGGCTGTCTTCAGTGCGTTTTAACAATGGGGGCTCCGGCTCGTTTGTTTCCGCCGACGGATTGACCTTTACCAACCACCACGTTGGCGCAGGCTGCGTGCAACAGCTTTCGACCGAGGGCCACGACTACATCAAGACCGGCTTCTACGCTAAGACACAGGCTGAGGAGGCGAAGTGCCCGAATCTCGAACTGAACGAACTGGTCGGGATCGAAGATGTAACCGAGAAGGTGAATGCCGGAGTCAAACCGGAAATGTCGGCCGCCGACGCGGGCCAGGCGCAGCGCGCCGCCATGTCGCAGATCGAAAAAGATTGCTCGACTTCGACCGGCCTGCGCTGCGATGTGGTCACCTTTTACTCTGGGCAGGTTTACAACCTTTACAAGTACAAGAAGTACACCGATGTGCGGCTGGTCTTCGCGCCGGAGTTTGATGCGGCGTTCTTCGGGGGCGATCCCGACAACTTCACCTATCCGCGCTACGATCTTGACATCACGTTCTTCCGCGTCTACGAAGACGGGCATCCCGCACAACTTGACAACTATCTGCGCTGGTCGCGCACGGGTGTGAAGAATGACGAATTGATTTTCGTTTCCGGACATCCTGGCAATACCAGCCGTCAGCAAACTCTGGCGCAATTGGAATTTACTCGCGACGTGAACTACCCCTCGGTGCTGGCCTTGCTGAAACGGCGCATCGCCTTGCTGCAGGACTTCAGCAAGCAATCGGAAGAGAATGCCCGCATCGCCAAGGAAGACATCTTCGGCCTGCAAAATAGTCAGAAAGCTATTACAGGATACGAAGCCGGCTTAATGGACAAATCGATTTGGGATGCAAAGGCCGCCGATGAAGCGAAACTCCGGACGGCATACAAGGCGGACCCGAGGAATTCAACCACGCCTGATCCTTGGGATGCGATTGCTCAGGCCGAGAAGCTGCAACACGACATCTATCTTCAACTCAATTATCTCGAGCGTCTGCGAGGGCTTGCCTCTGGCTTGCCGCAGATCGCGCGCATTCTCGTTCGCGCGGCAGAGGAGAAGCCAAAGCCTAACAGCGAACGCCTGCGGGAGTACCGCGATTCCGGATTGCCATCTCTCGAGCAGCAGTTGTTCTCTCCGGCGCCGGTGTACAAGAGTCTGGACACTGTTCTTCTAGCGGATTCACTGGCCCAAATGCAGGATGCGCTGGGAAAAGACAACCCGGACGTGCAGAAAATACTGAATGGCAAAAATCCCGCCGAGGCGGCGAAAGACATAATTGCTGGCACCAAGCTAAATGATGTGGCTGTGCGCAAACAACTTTACGAGGGCGGTGAAGCTGCCATCTTGGCGAGCGACGATCCCCTGATCGTCGCCATGCGCGCGATTGAGCCTGACGCTCTGGCCCTGCGCAAGGAGTTCGACGATAAGATCGACTCCGTGGTGCGCCTCGATGGAACGCTCATTGCGAAAGCCCGCTTTGCCCAGAGCGGCTTCAGTCAGGCGCCGGATGCAACCTTCACATTGCGCCTGAGTTATGGTGCGGTAAAAGGCTACAAAGAAAATGGGAAGGAGATCCCATACTTCACAACCATGGGCGGGGCTTTTGAGCACGCGGCGGAACACAACAACGAGCCTCCTTATAAGCTGGCGGAGAGTTGGATCAATGCGAAGTCGAAGCTTGATCTGAAGACTCCGCTGAACTTCGTTTCGACCGCCGATATTATTGGCGGCAACTCCGGCTCGCCTACGGTTAACAAACAAGGCGAAGTGGTGGGCATCATTTTCGATGGCAACATCGAGTCGCTGTCGGCCAACTTCGCCTATAGCGAAGTGCAGAGCCGCGCCGTGTCCGTGGATTCGCGCGGAATTCAGGAAGCGCTGCGCAAGATCTACGGCGCAACTGCTCTGGCGGATGAACTCTCCGGAACCAAGGCAGACGCCGCGAAGGCAGGTAAATAAGGAGACAACTGGATCGCTGGCCCGCGTTTCGGCGCGGGCTTTTCTTTTCTATCCGGCCGTAAGATCCATTGGCTCGCGAAATCTTATTGTTTTCCTCGCTAGCTTCTGTGCTATCATCCCGCGATTTTGCAAAAGGAGATCGCCATGGGACAACCAGTAGTTCACTTCGAAATCGGCTGCCGCGACAGCGCCAAGACCGCAGACTTTTTTTCCGGCCTCTTCGGCTGGAACATGCAATCCATGGGCCCGGCAGCCATGATCAATACCGGCGCCGAGAGCGGCATTCAGGGCCATATTACCGCCCTTGGCCATGAACCGCACCACTATACGATCTTCTACGTGCAGGTGGATGACGTGCAGGGCTATCTGGACAAGGCCGGCAAGCTGGGCGGCAAGACGCTGGTGCCTCCGGTTGAGATTCCCACGGGCACCTTCGCGTGGTTTGCCGATCTCGAGGGCAACACGATCGGATTGTGGAAACCAAAATGAAGCAGGATTAGATCAAATAAAGAATCAGGCGGGCCAGATGCTCAGCGCCGTCTTGCTGAGAATCTGCTGCTGAAGATTTTCCGTCAGTGGCAACGCTCGGAATTCGTCAAGATTCTTTTTGATGTCCGGCACGCCCGGGCCCGGCCAGTCTGTGCCAAATAGAGTTTTGTGCGCGATCTCCTCGAGGCGTGGGAAATACTTGAGCAAGGCCGCTGGCGGGATTCCGCTGATGTCGAGGTAGACGTTGGGATGGCGGCGGATGAGAAAAAATGCCGTCTGCATCCAGAGCGGACGGCCACCGTGCGCCAGCAGGATTTTCAACTTGGGAAAATCGACGGCCACGTCATCCACATACATGGGATCGCCATATTTATTTCGCGCGCCAGGAAAAATAGACGTTCCCGTGTGAAACATCACCGGCACGCCGTTGGCCTCGGCGGCGCGATAAATAATCTCCAGTTCCTTCACGCCGTTCAGATAGTCGTTGGGAAACAAAAGCTGGTGCGGCGGATGAATCTTGATCATGCGGATTCCGAGCCGCAGAATCTGCTCCATATCGGCGAGGACATTCGTGGTGTGCCGCGGATGCAGGCTGCCACAAGAAATCAGCCGTTTGGGATCTTCCTTCACGTAATCTGCGACAAACTGATTCACGCCGTTCGTGAAACCGATCACCTCCGGCGCAACGTAGTTGATCAGCACCGCTCGGTCGATGCCGCAAGCGTCGAGATACTTTAGAAATGACTTCGGCGAACGGCAGAATTCGGCAATCTGGTCGAAGTTCGGCCGCTTCTTTTTCATCAGTTCTAGCGCGTGAGGCTTGAACATCTCCATCGGCTGGATGTGGATGTGGCAGTCGGTGATCATTAGTTGTTCGCCGCCGCCAGCACCGCGCGTTTGGTGAAGACGCGAATCATCTCGCGGCGATACTCGGGGGTAAGCGCCGAGGTGGTCAGAGGCTTGGCTGTGCGTGCTGCCATGTCACCGGCCGCTTCCGCCAAGGCTTCATCAACCGACCTTCCGATCAGCATCTCACCCGCTTTTTGTATTAACACCGGCGCGGGATTCACTGCCGTCATTGCGATGCGAGCGTCCGACACATGCCCGTTCGACCGCTTCATCACGACGGCCACGCCGGCCAGAGGGTAGTCGATTGATCCGCGAACCCGCAACTTGCGATAGACGCCGCGATAGTCCGCCGATTCTGCAGGTAAAAATACGCGCGTGACAAGTTCGTCATGCAGGAGCTTGCGATAATTTTCTCCGTCCCCGGTGTAGAACTCTTGCAACGGCATCCGCCGCGAACCGGTTGGACCTGCGATCTCGATTTCGGCATTCAAACAAAGCAATGCCGGCGGCGTATCTCCAGAGAAAGCTGCCCAGCATTTCGTTCCCCCAGGAGCTACGTGACAGAGATTACCATCCTTCTTAATGCAGAACCCGCAACCCTTGCGCCAGGTTAACGACTGGTTATACCAAAGGCAGCGCGTGTCGAGGCAGATATTTCCGCCGAGTGTGCCCATATTGCGCAGCACTGGCGATGCCACGGTCGCCGCAGCTTCGGTGAGCACGGGGAAGTGCTGGCGAAGGTATTGCGATTTCTCGATCGCGCTGAGCGCCGTGAGCGCTCCAATTTCGACCGCTCCGCTGCCTTGTGGGCGGATTCCGCGCAACTCGGCGACACCGCGCAGATCAAGCACATACTCCGGTTCAAACAGCTTTTGCCGCATCGACGGAATCAGGTCAGTGCCGCCGGCGAGCACGCGGGTGCTGGTCGCATGTTTGGAAAGAAAGGAGACAGCTTCGTCAACCGTGCGTGGTCTTAGCAACCGGAATTGTGGAAGGCTCAATCCGCACCTCCCGCCACGGCCGGCGACTCGCGCCGCGCTGGATCGAGCGCATGCCTCTCCGGTCCTTTGCCCTTGAAGCAAAGTGATCCGCCGTGCTCGCGAAAGCGCGCCGGCGCCGTTGGGTCCACGCCTTCGGTGAGGTTCAGGACTTTGTCTTTCCTCTTCGCTCGCAATGCAGCCAACACTCGCTCCGGAGTGAACGGAGACTCATGCAACCGCACGCCGACCGCATCGTAAATCGCATTCGAGATTGCCGGGATGGTCGCCGCCAGCGATCCTTCGCTGCATTCCTTGGCGCCGAACGGACCTTCGGGGTCGATACTCTCCACGATGATGGCTTCAACTTCAGGCGACTCCACTGAAGACGGACTGCGGTATTCGAGCATTCCGGCATTCATCAGCATGCCGTCTTTCCAAATCATTTCTTCGGTGAGCGCTTGTCCCATGCCCATCCACACCGAGCCAATGATCTGACCTTCGACCGAAACCGGATTCAACGCGCGTCCGCAATCGTGCGCGGCCCACACCTTGTGGACCGTGACTTCGCCGGTGTCTTCGTCCACGCTGACTTCGGCGACTTGAGCCGAATAAGAATATGCCGGCGACGGACCCACACCTCCACCCTTGTGTTTGCCGCCGCGCGCCTCCGGCGGAGGGGCGTAGGAGCCAGTGCCGGTGAGCGCACCGTGAAAGTCAATTGCCGCGACCACAGCTTCTTCGAAAGTCATCCATTCTTTCGGGCCTTCTTCTTTGCGCTTCTGCTGCAGAGAGCCCCGTAGAATCTGTCCTTCCACGCGTCCGCTCACCGAAGCACCGGCCTGCGTGACTTCGACTTCCTCCGCCTGATCTTTCTTGACGGAAGGCGGCGCGCTCCCCTTCTTGAAGACGACATCATCGCGAAAGATCAGGTCCTCCGCTGCGCAGTTCATCTTTTTCGCAGCGGCAGCTGCAATTCTTTTCTTCACATCTTCCGCCGAGCGCAACGTAGCGTTCCCCGCCATGAAGGTCACTCGACTGGAATACGACCCGATATCAATTGGAGTGAGGTCGGTGTCGGCCGCAATCACTCTCACGCGCGCCAGCGAACATCCCAGCACTTCCGCAGCGACCTGCGCCGTCATGGTGTCCGATCCCTGGCCAATTTCAGATGCTCCTGTATAAACGACAACGCCGCCGTCACGATCGATTTTGATATTAACCGTGGAGTGCGGCATGTCGGAGCGGATGATCGAATTCGCCGCCCCGCTCACATAATGGCTGCAAGCGATCCCAAGACCGCGTCCCTTGGGCAACTTGCCGTGGCGCTGCTTCCAACCCGAGCGCTCAACCGTCTTCTCGATGCACTCCGGCAGTCCATAGCTCTGCACACGCAAGCCGTTCACCGTAATGCAAGGCGGCTTGAGTAGATTTCGCTGCCGAATCTCCGCTGGATCCATCGCAATCTTCGCACCGAGTTCATCCAGTTGCGATTCGAAGGCGAAGCGCACGTTAACCGTGCCATGGCCGCGCATGGCTCCGCACGCAGGCTTGTTGGTCAGCACGCGGTAACCGTCGTATTGAATGTTCGGAATGTCATAGAGCGCGCCGAGCAACGCTCCGGAATAAAGAATCGTGACCACGCCGTAAGAGCAGTAGGCGCCGCCATCCTGCACTACGCGAGCCTTGACGCAGGTAATGCGGCCATCATTTTTAATTCCCGTTTTCAGATCGATGATGGTGCGCGGACGCCCGCGATGCGCCCAGAATACTTCTTCGCGCGTGTAAGTAATTTTCACTGGCGCTTGCGCCTTGCGCGCCGCAACCGCAGCGATGATCTCGAGTGGGATCACTTCGCTCTTTCCACCGAATCCTCCGCCCACCAGCGGCTTGATTACGCGAATCTGCGCCATTGGCATTTCCAGCACCAGAGACAGCTTGTGCTGCAAGTAATACGGAACTTGCGTGGAGGACCAAACGGTCAACCGCCCGAGCTTACCCGTATGCGGATCAAGTTCGAACGACGACAAGGTGGAGTGAGGCTCCATTGCGGCATGCGTAACTTCATTCGCAATGAAGCGCGCTTCAGCGATGTGATCCGCTTCGGCAAAACCCTTGTCAGGATCGCCGAACGAATGGTGATAATCCTTTTCCAGATTGTTGGGTTTGTTGTCGTGGATGAGGTCAGTCTGCGCCGTCATCGACTCTTCGGGATCGAAGTACGCAGGCAGAAGTTCGTATTCGACATCGACCAATTCCAGTGCCTTCTCGGCAATGGCCTCAGAAACTGCAACTACGCACGCAACGTTGTCGCCTACGTAACGAACTTTGTCGAGAGCCAGCGGATACTCGTCATGACCCACGGGGAGAATTCCGTAAGGATTGGGCGCGTCTTTGCCGATTGCCACGGCAACAACGCCGTCGAGCGCTTCGGCACGGCTGGTGTCGATACTCTTGATACGCGCGTGCGGATACGGCGAATGCAGAATCTTCCCGACCAGCATGCCAGGCACGCTG
>JBEKJF010000192.1:0-8974 GCA_050011375.1 Candidatus Sulfotelmatobacter sp. | reverse complement strand
AACCCCCCTCCAATGCGATTGAGATATGCAACCGCTGGATTTTCCTTTGGCCGTCTTTTCCGTGCGGGTACGGAGGGCGACACAGGAGGTTCCGACTTCGGTGGCACGGGTTCTTTGGGGGTCGGTCTAGCTTCCGGGTGCTTTTTTGTAATAGCCCTCCGAATGCCAGCTTGGGGTATGCTTAGGGTCATCCGCCATACTCCAAATTGTACTCCACCCTTGAGTGAAGTGCATAATCTCGGGCTTGAACGTCGCCAGGTGCATGCGTTTCCGGCGCTGCAAGCGAGTTGCATAGTTCCTTCGTTGGGAGTTCCCGGCTATCGCCGGCAGCTCCGGTGCCTCAGGATGACAAGGAAATGCCGGGACTTCGCTGGGTCAGGATAAGAGCGCGCTCGCTTCGCTTGCGGGCGGACGAAGGCGTCCGCCGCTCCCTCTATTTTCGTGGGCTATTCGGCTTGGGCCTGCCAGACTTCGACTTGGCGGCGCATCAGGTTGTAGCATTCGCAGGCGGCTTGCTCTAGTTTTGGGCGATTCACGATTCTTACGTCGCCGCGGGTGTAGGCGATTAGTCCGGCCTTTTGCAGGATACCGGCGGCTACGGTTACGCTGGAGCGACGGGTGCCGAGCATTTGACCGAGCACTTCTTGCGTCAACCCGAGAGAAGCGGAGCCGACACGGTCGGCGGACATGAGCAGCCACCGGGCCAAGCGCGATTCAACATCATGCAGTCGATTGCAGGCCGCGATCTGTGTGGCCTGCATGGTCATGATTTGAGAAAACTGCTGCAGCTTGCGCTCGAGTTGAGGACACTGGCGCAGAGTTACTGCGAAGGCATCGCCATCCACACGCAGGACGGTGCCTTCGATTTGAACCACGGCCCGTGTGGCCGAGGTGTAGAAGCCGGCGATCAGCGGCAAACCGATGAGACCTTCTTTCCCAACGAGGCCCACTTCGACGGTCTTGCCATCGGACAACACGCTTAGGATCGAGATGAGGCCGGTGTTGCAGAAATACGCGGACTTCAAAGTGTCGCCGGCTTCATGCAGCACCTGGCGAGGCTGCAAGCGGACGAGTTCCAGCTTGGGTGAGACGGCCGCGAATTCATTGCGGGGAATTTCGCGCAGGATGTCGTTGTAGACGAGATTGCCCGCGCCGAGCGACCGTGGCGGCTCTTGACTTCGTTTCGGCGATCGTTTGGTAGTCACGTGCTCGTACCAGGTCAGTGGATGGTCTCCGGGCGAGGCAGAGTTTCGAGGACTTCGCGCTCGCAAACCGGGCAAACCGGCAAAGAAAGGTTGCGGTTCATGCTGGTTCCAATAAGCAGGAAATGAGCGCCGAGGAGTTGCATGGGCGAGCCACAATGAGGACATGAACGCGGTTTGGGAGGTGAGGATTTTTGCTCCAGGAAGTCTTTGAGGGAGCGGAGAATCTGCGCTTTGGACAGGGTTGTCGTTGCCACGGAAGTATCCTGCCTGAATGCGAGATGGGAGTCGGCACGTCGCGTAACTTATGAATGTGCGGTTGGCGACAGAGGGTGCTCGCTAATTGCTGGCGGGCGGACGAACGCGTCCGCCGCTACGTGATTTGACGTCCAGGCGGGGGGGTGCTAAGCGTTTTGAGTTTGCCATTCTTCGACTTGACGCCGCAGCAGGACGTAGCAGTCGCATGATGCCTCTTCCAGTCTGCGCCGGTCTTGGATGGTGATGAGGCCCCGGGTGTAGGCAATCAATCCGGCTTTTTGCAGCGCGCTGGCGGAAACGGTGACGCTGGAGCGCCGTGTTCCCAACATCTGCGCCAGAAATTCCTGAGTCAGGGGAAGATGCTGGGAGACTACGCGGTCTTGCGTCATCAAGAGCCAGCGGGCCAATCTTTCATTCACTTCGTGCAGCCGGTTGCAGGCGGCGATTTGCGTGACTTGCACCGCGAGGAGTTGGGCGTAGCGGTTCATCTGCCGCTCGAGCGTGGGGCATTTTGGCAGCAGAGTGCGCAAGACATCGACGTCGATTCGGAAGGCAGTGGCGTCGGCTTGAACCACGGCGCGGGTGTGGCTGGTGCGAAAACCGGCAACCACGGGCGTGCCCGAGACGCCTTCTTTACCGATCAAGCCGACTTCGACACTTTTGCCGTCGGGCATAACATTCAGGATCGACAACATGCCGGAATTGACGAAATACACTGACTTCAGGGTTTCGCCGGCCTCATGAATGAGTTGTTGGAGCTTCAATCTTACGAATTCCAGTTTAGGAAAAACAGCATCGCACTCGGTGCGGGGCAGAGCGAGCAGGATTTCGTTGTAAACCTGATTTCCGTCGCTATCTTTTCTGGGAGGTGCGGTTCCGCGACCGGTATTAACTCGTGTGGAAGCGACGGACGTGCGAGCAGAGAGAGAGGACTTGACCATAACGGCTCCTTGCGCAGCGAACCACGCTGTCAAATTTTTGCAAGGAACCGTCACCGTTTGGGCGCGGCGGAAAGATGCTAGAAGAGACAGTTCCAGACTACTCTCTTTTGCCGGACTTAGTTTGATATTGGATAGTGATGGGGCTGGGAAAACGTGTGTCCGCAGCGGGAAAAGAGGTTGCGGGGAAACTCGTTGAGTGCACGGGTGCGTCCACTGGGGCTGAAGCCCTACGCTATTTTTGTTGGCTTACGCGGCGCTGAAGCGCCGCTCTTCCACGGTAGTGCATGCGTTCGAGGTAGTGCACGCATTCGAGGTAGAGCGGACATTCGCGGTAGTGCATGCATTCGCGGTAGGGCGCACATTCGCGTTCGTGCACGCATTCGTCACTTCGGACCGAGAAGCTACCGGAAATTAGGATTGATCTTATGTTGCTGCTGTTGCTGCCGGCTTGGCGGCAGGCGCTCAGGACGGAGTGCTTTAAGCTGGCGCAACCGGAGGGTGTGTTCCTCGATGCGAATCTCGACCACTTCGCGGATGCGGCCATCGGTACAGGTGTCGAGGGCCGATTCCAACTTCCTTAACTCCTTCGCGATTTTTGCGATCTCTTCCGCTCGAAGCATGGGATCCTCCGCGGGCGGTTAATTTCAGGAAGTTATATCACACTACGGAATGTCAGACAAAGCACATTATTTTGTGCGTTATAGTACGGTTTTCCATGTATGTACGCGGTGCCTCTGAGGGACTAGGGTGCAGGCAGTGCCTTCTCCCGTCGCCGGCTTTCCCGAACGGTTAGGATCCCGCCAGCAACCTGCCAAGGCACGCGGGGAATCCTGCATGTCTTTGAGAATTCTTATCGTCGATGACAGCGCGTCCATTCGGAAGCTGTTGCGATCGTTCATCGAACACAACACTGACTGGCAGGTATGCGGCGAGGCTGAAAATGGCCAGGTTGCGGTAGAAAAAGTGTCAGAACTTAAGCCGCAAGCTGTGATTCTAGATCTGTCGATGCCTGTCATGAACGGGTTGGACGCGGCTCGCGAGATTGCGCGCATCGATTCGAAAGTGCAGATGGTCATGTTTACGATGCACGTGAGCGACGACCTTCGGAGAGATGCTGAAGCTGTGGGTATCAAAGATGTGATCTCAAAATTGGACAGGATTGGGGATCACCTGATCGGCTCGTTAAGAAGCATCTGCGCCCGGGAGTTTCCTGCGGCCTGAAATCTCCGCATCGTAAGAAAAGTTTTGCGTTCGGTGGCGGCATGTGTGTAAAGTTCGCAGTGGAGAAATCGTCTCATGTGTTTCTCAGCCACAGCGAACTTTGTCGGCAGCACAGTTCTCGGCGCCGTAGGCGTAGTCACGCTGACGCGAGTGAAGCACCGCCGCGAATGGCTTTTCGCTTCACTGCCGTTGTTATTTGCCATTCATCAGTTCATCGAAGGATTCGTGTGGCTCGGCCTGGACGGCATTCTTTCGCCCGCGGTGGCGCATGACATGGGCGCGGCCTTCATGCTCTACGCGCAGGGATTGCTGCCTTTTCTGCTGCCGCTCAGCGTGTTCTTGTTTGAGCCGACTGCTCAGGCCCGACAGCGCATGCGACCATTTCTGATTCTTGGCCTGGGCACCACGCTCTATATATTGTGGGCGTTAACGGCGTTCCCAACGCAGATTTTCGTCAAAGAAAATACCATCGTTTATATGAATCAGGCCACCAACCATGAAGCGGTCGCAGTGCTCTATGTGATCGCAACCTGCGGGTCGTTGTTCTTCTCAAAGATCAAACCGATGGTAATGTTCGGCGCGGCTAACCTGGCAATTCTTTTGGTTGTGATGGAAGTGAGGCGCTACGCTTTCACCTCGCTGTGGTGCGCGTATGCAGCAGTGGCCAGCGTAATCATCCTGGCCTACTTCTGGAAAAGCCACGGTAGTCGGCCATTTCAATATGCGTAGCGAGGGCCAGACTCTGGGCTCCGTAGTTAAAATCGACATAATAAGGATAAGCACTTGAAAACGAGACTAACCGTAATTCTGCTATTCATTTTGTCGGCGCTGAACGTCGTCGCGCAGACAACGGCATTACCAAAGAGCGCCTTCTTTAAGACTTCTGACGGCATCAGCATTCACTATCTTGAAGCGGGCAGCGGCAAGCCGGTTGTCTTCATTCCTGGCTGGACCATGCCGGCGTGGATCTGGCAGAAACAAATCGATGAATTCTCGAAAAAATATCACGTAATAGCTGTCGACCCGCGTTCACAGGGCGAGAGCGACAAACCTTCCTATGGCCATCTGCCTGAAACGCGGGCGCGCGATTATAAAGAGTTGGTCGATCAACTTGGCTTGAAGCATCCGGTGCTGATTGGCTGGTCGATGGCGTGCGGCGAGCTGATTAAATATGTGGAACAGTTCGGCACGGGCAATGTGGGCGGGATCGTGCTGGTCGATGGCTACATAACAGATAAGCCCAGCGACCTGTTCGTCCCGCTCTCAGGATGGATGAATCAAGTGCAACTGGATCGCCAGAAGCAAGCTGACGGTTTTGTGCGGAGCATGTATAAGAAACCGCAGACGGAGGAATATTTGAGGCGGGTGATCGATGCTTCGGTGCAGACTCCGGCCGACACGGCGGCGCTGCTTATTTACAACATGATTGCCGTAAAGGATTTTTTGCCGGGCTTGAACATTTTGGCCGACGTGAAGTCGAAGACCCCGGTGCTGTTCGCTTATCAGCCCGAAACGCAGCAGACCGCGGACTATCTGAAAATGAAACTTGGAGACAAACTCCGGCTGGAGATATTCGAAGGCGACGGGCATGCGCTCTTTGTCGACGATCCGGAGAAGTTCAACCACGTGCTGGAGAGTTTTCTGCAAACGGCGTGGTCGTCGCATTGATGAATTCAGGCTCGCTCTCTCGACTGGGAAAAACACTGCTCACCGGCACTCTCGCGTTGTACTTTCTGATCGTAGCTTTCGATAACATCGTCGACTACGAGACCAACTTCAAGTTTGTCGAGCACGTGCTGAGCATGGATTCGATTGGCGCCGATGCGCACGTGCAGTGGCGGGCCATTCGCAGTACGCAACTGCACCATGTTGCCTATTGGACGATCATTCTGTGGGAACTTGCGACTGGGTGCATCTCTGGATTGGGCGCGATGCGAATGTTTTTCGCGCTGCGTTTCAAGGATAAGTTTGAGACTGCGAAAACGTTGTCGATCGCGGGCCTTTGGCTGGGATTGCTGCTGTGGGCGTTAGGTTTCATCACGGTCGGCGGAGAATGGTTCTTGATGTGGGAGTCGAGCGTGTGGAACGGCGAAGCCTCGGCCTTGCGCATGTTCATTCTGAATGCATTCGCGTTATTGTTTCTCTATTTGCCGGATGCTGAGAAGGAATCGAGCGCTGGATAGAAATGCCGTTCGTGGAATTAGCCAACTCGCCGCACGCTCCGGGGATTTGCCCCGTGAAGATTTTTTACAGAGATGTGGGCGAAGGCCAGCCGCTGGTTTTTCTGCATGGCGGTTGGGGCTATGGCGTTTATCCGATCACGCGGCAGATTAAAGCGTTCAAGAGCAAAGTGCGATTCATCATTCCGGATCGCTCCGGCTACGGGCGCTCTACGCCGGTGTCAGCACCGATGCCGATCGACTTCCATCAGCGGGCAGCGGTAGAAACTTTGCTGGTGCTCGACAAGTTGGGAATCAAGCGCGCGATGTTTTGGGGACACAGCGATGGAGCGGTGATCGCCGCCAAGATCGGTCTGCTGGCGCCCGAGCGCTGCGAGCGGCTGCTTCTGGAAGCATTTCATTTCGAGCCGGGCAAGCTGAACTCCCGCAGCTTTTTTAAACAGTTCGCTTTGCATCCTGAGGACGTGAAAGAAAAAATGCAGAAGCTGCTGATCGCGGATCATGGCACGGTCGGTAATAAGGACCGGTGGAAGAAGGTGGTGCAGCGGAATTGCCGAGTGTGGCTGAAACTTGCGGCGCAAAGCAGTGGCACTGCGGACGATTTATTCGACGGGCGGCTCGGCAAGTTGAAAGTGCCAGTAACATTTATGCACGGAAGCGGCGACCCTCGAACTGAGGCAACCGAAATGGAACGAGTGCAGAGAGCGCTTCCGCGTGCTGAGATGCGTTTCGTGGAGACCGGCCGGCACAGCCCGCACAGCGAAAGAAAATCCTGGAAGCAATGCAACGGAATTCTGCGCGAGTTTCTCGCGGGAAAATAGTCCTTGGGCCGCGCTTCCATTTGGCGCAGGCAGAAACCAGGATCCCTCGTTCCACTCGGGATGACAAGCATTACACCACTCGGGATGACAGGCGCTACGCTACTCGGGATGACAAGCATGACACTTCAATCGAAATTGCCATTGCTCGAAAGCGGAAGATCGCGCACGCGCTTGCCTGTGGCCGCGAAGATTGCGTTGCAAAACGCGGCAACGAATGGAGGCACGCCGGGCTCTCCCACGCCAGCGGGCGGTGCGCTGCTCTCGGTGATGTAGACGTTGGTGTGAGCGGGCGCTTCGTGGATGCGGGCCACGGGATAGTCATTGAAATTCGATTGCTGAATGATGCCGTTTTTGGCGGTGATCTCTCCGGTGCGCACAATGCTCGTGCCGAAGACTGCAGCGCCTTCGAATTGCGCGCGCAGCGCTTCAGGATTCACCACGATTCCGGCGTCGACGGCGGTATCCACGCGTGGAATGCGGATGGTGCCGTCATCGCTGATCTCAACTTCAACCACGGTGGCAACGTAGGTGAGAAAGCTGCGGTGCGCGGCGAAGCCGAAGCCGTGGCCTTTTCCGCTCTTCTTTTTCGCCCAGCCAGATTTTTCGGCGACGGTTTCGATCACGCCGCGCAACCGGCCGGTTTCCCAGGGATACGTTTTGTAATCCGCACCGTAGTTTGGATACGTCACGCCGGTGAAATCCAAAGTGCGCGGAGGACCGATAAGATCCAGTTGGTACTCTACGGGATCGCGATGGGCGCGATGGGCGAGTTCATCGGTGAAACACTGCACTGCGAAGCCGTGATAAATGTTGGCGACGGAGCGCAGCCATCCGATTCTCACATGCGCTTGCGCTGGGCCGTTTTCGATTCGGATGCTCGGCAGATCATAAGGAAGATCGGTCCATCCCTGCGCCAGGTGCGGCGGATCGCCATAGACCTGGGTGACATCGAAAATCGAGCTGATGGGAGGAAATACGGATCTCTGCAGCCACGCCGTCGGCTTTCCTTTTCCGTCGACGGCGGCCTTCATGTACATCGCCGCGACCGCATTGTAATAATCAAACTGCACATCGTCTTCGCGCTTCCAAACAACTTTCACGGGACGGCCGAGTTTCTTCGACAGGACGGCGGCTTCGGCAACATAATCGGGCTTGGATTTTCTTCCGAATCCTCCGCCGAGGAATGTGACGTGGCAAACGACGTCTTCTTTCGCGATTCCGAGTTGTGACGACACGATGGCCTGCACGGCTTGCGGATTCTGCGTCGGCGCCCACGCCGTGACTTTTCCGTCTTTAAATTCGGCGAGCGCCACGAGGGGCTCCATGGGCGTGTGCGCGAGCAGCGGAACGTAGTAATCGGCCTCCACTACATTTTCGGTGGGAAATGTTTTATCGGAATCGCCGACACTGCGAATGACTTTGCCGGGCTTGTGCGACGTCTCGCGGAGTTCTTTCTTGTATTCCGCGGAGTCGTAGGTTTCGTTCGGTCCGTTATCCCAAGTGATTTTCAGTTTCTTGCGGCCCTGGAATGCAGCCCAGGTGTTGTCGGCGATCACGGCGACTCCGCCTAATGGCTGGAACGCCGCTGGGGGCTTGAATGGGTCGATGCTGACGGTCTGGCGCACTCCCGCGACCTTGAGCGTTTCCTGATCGTCGACGGTTTTTACTTTGCCGCCGAACACGGGAGGATGTTCGATCGAGGCGTAGACCATGCCCTCCATCCGCGCATCCATTCCAAAGACAGCTTTGCCGGTGCAAAGATTTTCGAGGTCAACGCTCTTCGCTCCCTTGCCGATGTAACGCCAGTCGGCGGGCTTCTTCAGTTGCAGGTCTTCTTTCTTTGGAACGGGAAGGTGCGAGGCGTCCGCAGCGAGGTCGCCATAGGCCAGGCGCCGGCCGCTTGCTTTGTGAACTACCACGTGCAACTCGGTGGAACATTCGGCTGGCGGAACATTCCAGCGCGCAGCGGCGGCCTGTACCAACATTAAGCGAGCGGTCGCGCCGCACTCGCGCATGGTGGTAAAAAATCTTCTTACGGATTGCGAGCCGTCGGTATTTTGATCTCCGTATCGCTTGTCGCCGATGCCCTGGTCGATCTTGACGCGCTTCCAGTCGGCGTCAAGTTCGTCGGCCAGCACCAGCGGCAACGATGTGCGGATGACGGTCCCCATCTCTGAGCGATGCGCGACGATGTAGACGGTTCCGTCTGGCTGAATCCCGACGAAAAGATTCGGATGAAACGCCGCGCGGTCGGCCTCGCTCTGCCAGTCCAGAGGCGCGCCCTGAGCTAAAATCGACGGGATGAACCGCGCGTGTCGTACAGCGAGAACGAACGCGCCCGCGCCAAAAGC
>JBEKJF010000191.1:0-9060 GCA_050011375.1 Candidatus Sulfotelmatobacter sp. | reverse complement strand
AATCCTTGCGCATCCAGCCCTTCCGTCGTTCCTTCGATTCTCGGTGCGCTGTCTTCGATGTAGACTTTCTTACCTCGCGCCCACGAGGATTGTTCCGCAAAGCGCCGCAGAATCGGTTTCTGCGCGTCCGGCTGTTCCACCAGCGCGCGATATTCGCCGTCGAGCGATTTTAACAAAGCGGCGGCGACCTCCACGCGCGAGCATTCGCTGCCCGTCTCCATGCGCAGCGACGTCGCCTCATTCTCGATCTCTTTCGGAAAGCTTTTCTGATTTACGTTGAGCCCGATTCCCACCACGATGTGGCGGACACGCATGACTTCGGCGTGCATCTCGGCGAGAATGCCGCAAACTTTTTTTCCTTTGATCAAAACATCGTTGGGCCACTTCAGGTCCACGGTGACACGCGGTTCCACCTGCACCAAGGCCGCGCGCACGGCCAAGCCAGCAGCCAGCGTGATCACAAGCACATCCGACGGCGGCAGCGCCGGCCGCAACACGACCGAGCAATAAATACCCGCCGAGCGCTCCGACTCCCACGCATGCGACCCGCGTCCGCGCCCGGCAGTCTGCTCTTCTGCCAGAAACACGCTGCCCTCGGGCGCACCCTCGGCTGCGGCCGCCATTGCCGCGGTATTCGTTGAGCCGATCTTGTAGAAATGGTGAAGTTGATTATCGAAGATGGTGCCGCGAACCAGCGGCCCCAGAATTTCCGGCAGCAGAAGATCTGGAACCGACTTGAGTTGATAGCCGGTCGCCGGATGTCCCGCCACATCCACGCCCAGCCCGCGAAGTTGCTGAATGAGCCGCCAGACTTCTGTGCGGTTCGAAGAAATCTCCTGCGCGATCTTCGTTCCGCTCACCACGACCGTCGCATGCTCCATCAGCAGCCGCACGAGGCGGCCGAGACGAACGTCGGTCGGCTGTTCGTGCGGCGCGGCAGACTTTGTTCGCGAAAGCCGGGTGCTTCGAGTTTTGCCTGTCTTCTTAATGCGGTGATTATGCGGGAGGAAAGGGAAAATCACAAATCGTCTGCCGAGCAGGTTTACGCCAATGCAACTCGAAGGCTCATATCCGACGCCTGTGGCGAGTGAGTCAGCAGACCGACTGAAATGAAATCGACCCCCGCCTCGGCGTAAGCTCGAACATTTTCCAGCCGGATGCCGCCGGAGCATTCCACCGGGATGGGTCGTTCCGTTCGAGCGCAGAGCTCCACCGCGCTGTGCACTTGCTCCGGAGACATATTGTCCAACAGGATCGCTTCGGCCCCGAAGGCCAGGGCAGCTTCCAATTCGCTTATGCTGCGCACTTCCACTTCGATCGACTGCGCGCCGCGCCGGTTGCGTACAGCGCGCTCCAGCACCGGACCAATTCCGCCCGCGAGCGCGATGTGGTTGTTCTTGATCAGCACTCCGTCAGAAAGATCGAGGCGATGATTCAATCCGCCGCCGCAGCGCACCGCGTACTTATCGATCAATCGCAAGCCGGGCGCGGTCTTGCGAGTATCGAGAATGCGCGCCTTGGTGCCGGAGACTGCGTCCACAAACTTCCTGGTCAAAGTTGCGATTCCACTCATGCGCTGCAGAAAATTCAGGATCACGCGCTCACACGAGAGAATCACCCGCGCATTGTGCCGGATCACCGCCACTGACTGCCCTTTGTGCAGCCGCACTCCGTCGAAGATTTCAGGATGCGTGGTCACCTCGTAGTGCGAAATCACGGCACCATCAAGCGCGGCGTAGACATCGAGAATGCGGCCAACGCAACCGATGCCAGCGAGAATGCAATCCTGCTTGGCGAGAATCGTCGCTGACGCCCGCTGGTTCGGATCGATGCATGCATAACTCGTCGCATCGCTCGTCGCCCGGTCCTCGAGCAGTGCATTCTCGATGATCGCGGTGATGCGTCTAGAATTAAAGTCCATAGCAGTTGCCGGTCTCCAATTTCGAGTTGCCAGCGAGAACCATGTGGCGACAGCCGCCTCGGCTGTCCAGGCAGGATCGAAGATCCGCCTGCATCACCTCAATTCGTCCAACTGGCGCTTTATTTTCTCACGCAGCCCCATAAGTTCCTGCTCACGGCGGCGTAATCCTTCGACTACCTTCTGCGGCGCTTTCGCCAGGAACTGCTCGTTGCTCAACTGCCGTTGATTGTTCCCGAATTCTTTTTCGATCTTCTCCAGTTCTTTTGTCAACCTCTCGCGCTCGGCGGAAACGTCGATCTTCCGCTCATAGATCACATGAACATCAAACCGCGCCGTGCTGCGCGCTCCGGCACGTTTAGCGAGAGAACCCTCCACAAAGGTCGGACTTTCCACGTTAGCCATGCGCTCCACTGCGCCGCGATTCTGCTCGATCATCGCGCGAATCGTGGGCTCCTGGGCAAATACCTCGATTGGAACTTTCACCTTGGGCTCAACCTTCAATTCCGCCCGCACGTTCCTCACGTTCACGATCAAATCCTGCAGGATCGCCATTTCAGTCTCGGCTCCCAGGTCAAACCGCTTCTCGTCCGCCTCCGGATAGGGCGCAAGCGCAATCGACTTCAGCGGCGGCTTGCCCTCATACATCGCCTGCCAGATCTCCTCCGTAATAAAAGGCATCACGGGATGCAGCAGGCGCAACGACGCATCGAACAAGTTAATTAAATTCGCGCAAGCAATTCGCGCCTGCGCTTTATCAGCACCCTCTTCAAAATTCAGCCGCGGCTTGATCAGTTCCAGGTACCAGTCGCAGAACTCGCCCCAGAAAAAATCGTAGATGCGATTGGCCGCTTCATGAAAACGAAACGTATCAAGCGCAGCATTCACCTCGGCGGTCACACGATTGAAGCGGGAAAGAATCCAGCGGTCCTCAAGTGGAATCGCCGAGGGACGCACGCCGCGCCCCTCCTCCGGACGCAGGCCCGGCTCGATTCGGTCCACATTCATGAACATGAATCGAGCGGCGTTCCAGATTTTATTCGCGAACGCGCGATAACCATCCGTGCGGCTCTCGCTGAAGGCAATGTCGGTTCCCGGCGCAGCCATCGCCGCCAACGTGAAGCGAGTCGCGTCCGTACCGAAGCGCTGAATAATCTCCAGCGGATCGATCACGTTCCCCTTAGTCTTCGACATTTTCTGCCGCTCGGCATCACGCACCAGCGCGTGAATGTAAACCTGCCGGAAGGGCACGCTGTCGTTCTTCTTGTCCGCCCAGCCGCTGGCCTTCTTGATCGCGGGATCCTGTTTATGACCATCCATGAAGTGGCAGCCGAACATAATCATCCGCGCTACCCAGAAGAACAAAATCTCATACGCCGTGATCAACAGCGTGGTCGGATAGAACACCGCCTGGTCGCGCGTCTTCTCCGGCCAGCCCAGCGTCGTGAACGGCAACAGCCCAGACGAAAACCAGGTGTCGAGCACATCGGAAACCTGCTCCAGCTTCGCACCACCGCATTTCGGACAGCTCGCCGGGGCCTCGCGCGCCACGATAATTTCTTTGCAGCCATCGCAAGTCCATGCCGGAATGCGATGTCCCCACCACAACTGCCGCGACACGCACCAGTCGTGGATGTTGTTCATCCAGTTCAGATAAATCTGTTTGTAATTCTCCGGAACGATCGTGATCTCGCCGCTCTCCACCACTTCGATCGCCTTCTGCGCCAGCGGCTGAATCTTGATGAACCATTGCTCGGAAAGTCGCGGCTCAACCACAGTTCCACAGCGTTCGCACTTGCCAAGCGCAAGCGGATGATCTTTTTCTCCAACAAGAAGCCCGCCGGCCTGCAAGTCCACGAGCACCATTTTCCGCGCTTCGTAGCGATCCAGCCCGGCATACGCGCCCGCGTTTGCATTCATGTGCGCGTGCTCGTCCATGATGTCAATCTGCGGAAGATTGTGCCGCTTGCCCGCAGCGAAATCGTTGGGATCGTGCGCGGGCGTCACCTTCACCGCGCCCGTGCCAAACTCCGGCTGCGCCAGTTCGTCGGTGATGATCGGAATCTCGCGCTTCATCAGCGGCAATAGAACATGCTTGCCGTGCAGGTGCGTATAGCGCTCGTCTTTTTCGTTCACCGCAACGGCGGTGTCGCCCAGCATGGTCTCAGGACGCGTGGTTGCCACGGTGATGAATTCGTCCGACCCAACCACCGGATAGCGAATCTCCCACAACTTCCCGACCACGTCTTCGTGCTTCACTTCGAGATCGGAGATCGCCGTCTCGCATCGTGGACACCAGTTCACAATGTACTTGCCGCGATAGATCAGTCCTTCTTCATACAACCGGACAAACGCCTCTCGCACTGCGCGCGAAAGATTTTCGTCCATGGTGAAATATTCGCGATCCCAGTCGACCGACGCGCCCAAGCGCCTCATCTGATCGAAAATCGCGCCGCCGTAAAGCTTCTTCCACTCCCATACACGCTCGATAAATTTCTCGCGCCCCAGGTCGCGCCGCTTCTTCCCTTCTTTCGCGAGATCGCGCTCCACCATCATCTGCGTGGCGATGCCGGCGTGGTCCGTCCCCGGAAGCCAGAGGGTGATGAAGCCGCGCATCCGATGCCAGCGCACAATAATGTCCATCTGCGTCTGGTTGAGCATGTGGCCCATGTGCAGCCGACCAGTCACGTTCGGCGGCGGCAACAGCAACGTGAATACCGGACGCGTCTTTCCTTCGGCGGGCGGACCCTCGGGCGGCGTGGGCACCGAGAAGAGTTTCTCTTTCACCCAGTATTCGGCCCAGCGCGTTTCAATCGCGCCCGGCTCGTAGGATTTTGGCAATTCGTGCGGCATGGAAAGCAGTCAGCACTCAGCAGCCAGCAATCAGTCAGTCAGAAGCCTTGTTTCCGAGAGCGCCTGACTGAATGCTGAGTGCTGAATGCTGAGTGCTCTTGTGATCTTACAGGCGCGAGAAAAGAAGGGTCAAACGGATCACGCGTCCAACAGATTACGGGCATCTCTACTCGTAAGCCAGCGCTTCGATAGGATCTTTCTGCGCCGCTTTGTAGGCGGGATAAAGCGCTCCCGCCAGGGCTCCGAAAAGAGCGAGTAATGTTGCGCGCAGCACCCACTCATTGCTCCAGAAAAGCCGTTGTGTCGGCAGTTCCATGAGAATGATGCGGCGAGCCACAGCGCTGATAATCGTCCCCACAATTATGCCAACAATCGCCAGCAGTGCACTCTCTCGGATCACAGCGCTCACGATATAAAATTTTGACGCACCCAAGGCTTTCAGGATGCCGATTTCGCGGGTTCGTTCCATCACTGCCGTGTACATCGATTGAAAGATCACTAGAAACCCGATAATCATCGAAATCGTCACCACGATGCGAATCGCGGTCGCGAAGCCCGGTAAATTTTCTGGCGTCATCATCGACAAGTATTCCTGCATGGACCGCGCAGAGTAGTTTTCCATACCAGGAACCTGCGTGATCTCATTCACTACGGTATCTACGTTGGCAGGATCATCCACCTTGATGTAGAAGACCGACGCGTGGTCGGAGGCGCCGATCAAGTCCTGCAGGGTCGGGAGCGGCACAAACTTGCGCGCGCCTTTCCCGTGCTCCACAATCCCGCAGATGCGGAACTGATGATTCAGAATCTCAATCGAGTCTCCCAGCTTTGCCTTCTTCATGCCGGCAAAATAATCGTCGACAATCACGTCGTAAGGCTGCTGAAATACACCCCCAGAGAGAAAGTGAAATGAGGGAGGGATGCTGTTGTAAGTATCGATATCGATGCCGTAGATAATTTCAAGCGTAGGCTTGGTGGTCAACTCCCAAATGACCGGCGCGGCCACCACAACATGCGGCAACTGCCGGAGTTTGTCGCCAACTTTCATCGGGACAGACGCTCCATTAACACCGACGAGCGCCGACGATCCCGGGGGTTGCACCATCACATCTGCGCCCACTCCAACCTGACTCGCCTTCGATCCATTCAGCTGCCCATAAAAGAAAGAGACGATCAGCAGAATCAGAACGACTTCCAATGCCACCGCGCTAACACTGATTAGCGACCGGATCGGCCTTTGCACCAGGTTGGCTACAACCATCTTATTGATCATGAGTTAAGACGAGCGAAACTGAACTACCTGTCATCCCGAGTGAAACGAGGGACCTTGGTTTCTGCCTTCACCATCATTGCTGCCGCCGACGGCAGACACCAGGATCTCTCGCTTCGCTCGGGATGACAGTGTCTATTTGAAAAGCAACTTCGAACACAATTGTCGGCTAACGCTTGCTGTTCGCCTCGGCGGCCGGCGGCGCGGCTGCACTCGATTGCGGATGATCCAGATTCACCACTACCGCGCCCGGCGGCTGCTCCAGGGCAAACTGATCGTCGCGGAGCGGCTTGTTAATTTCCATCTTCAACACATTCAACGTGATGTCGTACTCTTCCTGCGGCCGCACAATCTCAATGCGCGATGGAAAGCTCACGCCATCGTACTCCTTATATTCGGCGTAGCGAGCGTCGGTCACCAGCTTGCCCTGGTCGTCATAAATATATTGCCGATGCGGCCGCAGATCAGTGCGGCTGAAAACAATCTTGCGCGAGAGTATTCCCTCGTGGTCTCCCTTTCTGCGGATCACAATCAGTTCGTAGGCTTCCTGCAAAACCCGGTGCCCCTTGGTATCGTGCAGAATCTCTTCGCTATTTTCCAGTACCGCAATTTCATGCTCGGAATCGATGTGGCGAATCAGAAGCGCGTCGTAGATTTCCTGCGGCCGCAGGTTCTCCATGGGCTGGTCGGCGTTGCTCGACTTCACGTCGTTCCGTCCCACCACAAACCGGTTCTTCGGCGGAATCCACAGCTTGAACTGATCCCCGTTGCTGACCATGTCGAAAGCCGTGGTGCGCACGATCGGCAACAACCCGATCATGTGCAGCATGGCCGGCTGTCGCGCCAGCACGTAGCCGCGAATTTCCTTGTAATCGGTGACGTGGCCCTTCTTCGCGCCGCCCGCGGAAGTGTCAATATCCACAGTCGCCTGCAGCGAGCGGATCGTCGCCGCCTGCTGGTTGATCACGTCGATCAACCCTGATTGGGATGACTCCTTGAGGGGAGCCTTCGAAATCGTATCCTCCACAGGCCGGGTACGAAACAGGCAGCCCGTCGCGGGCATCACCGCAAGCAGCAAAACCAAACTCCAGCAGGGTGAACTACGTCTCATGAAGTGTAAGATGGCTCCTAGGGACATTTGAGTATACCGCGCCCCAAAGGGTGCATAAACCGCCAGAGAAACGAACAAAGAGAATCAGATTATGCTCGGGGTTCTCAGCGCACTCCGCGGGGGTTCTCCGCAGCCTCCGCGATGAAGGGTTTCGCGTTGTCGGCCATCTGAGCGGATCGCGAACCCAGAACCTTACTAAAGTCAGCTACGCCCACCTTCTATTCATCATCTAAACTGACTCCACCGTGCGCAAACTCTTCTGGCTTGTCGTTTTTGCGGCTCTCGTCTCGGCGGGCTGGTTAGCCTGGGCTGTGCTCGTTCCCACCGAGCCTCCGCAGGAAACCTTCGTGATGCTGCGCCCGGGCTACTCCACCCATCGCATCGCCGCCGAACTCAGGTCCGCCGGCATCATTCGCAGCCAGCGAGCCTTCGTTCTGTGGCACTACCTTCACCGCGGCCGATCACTCAAGGCCGGAGAATACCGCTTCGAGAAATCCCGGAGCATAATCGACGTCCAAAACCGCCTCGCTCGCGGCGACGTTTACTTTCGCACCGTGGTCGTACCCGAGGGCTATACCGTGTTCGACATAGCCCGCGCCGTCGAAGCCGCCGGACTCGGCCCCGCGGGGGATTTCCTGAAAGCGGCGCAATCCGATACCGCGCTCATCGCCGACTTGGATCCCGACGCGCACTCGCTCGAAGGTTATCTATTTCCCGACACCTATCAATTCAGCCGCATGATGAACATGCAGGAAATGGCCGCCGCCATGACCAAGCAGTTTCGGCAGGTAGCAAATCAGATTGGATTGATCGACGCAAAGCACGCCGAAGCATTGGCCATTACGCGCATTCCGCTCTCCGTCCAAACGACTGTGATCATGGCGTCCATCATCGAAAAAGAAACAGCCGTAGCCGACGAACGCCCGCTCGTATCCAGCGTGTACTACAACCGCCTGCAGAAAAACATCGCACTCGACGCCGACCCCAGCATCATTTACGCCGAACTCCTCGCCGGAACCTACACTGGAGCCCTGCACCACGACGACATGCGTTTCGATTCCCCATACAACACCTACGTTCACCCCGGACTCCCGCCCGGCCCCATCGCCAATCCCGGCAAAAGCGCACTGGAGGCGGCGATGCACCCCGCGCAGTCCGACTACTATTACTTCGTAGCCGACGCCGCCGGCCACCACCGCTTCGCTCGCACCATCGAAGAGCACAACAAAAACGTCGACGCCTACCGCCGCGCCATGCGCGGGCAATAGCGGAAGCCGCATATAATCCCTCCGTGAGCCTCGCAGAAAAAAAGCCAAATCCCGACCGCCCGCTAGGCCGAGTCCTAGGCCTAGACGTAGGCTCAAGAAGAATCGGCATCGCAGTCTCAGATCCCCTAGGCATCACCGCCCAAGGACTCGAAACCCTACAGCGCCGCAACAAGCGCCAAGACATGACAGCCCTGGAACAGATAATCCGTGAATACGCCGTCCGCGAGATCGTGGTCGGCCTGCCGCTCCGCATGAGCGGCGCCGAAGGCACGCAATCCGAAAAAATGCAGACCTTCGCCGACGATCTCCGCAAGCGCTTCCGCCTACCCGTCCATCTCTGGGACGAGCGCCTCACCTCCGCCGAAGCCAACCGCCTCCTCCGCGAAACCGAACTCTCCATCGAAAAGCGCGCCAAAGCCGTCGACCGAATGGCCGCCGTCCTAATCCTCCAGGCCTGGATGGAGAAGCGCCTCTTCCGCCCCTCCCAACCAGCCGTCTAATTCGGAACACCCCGCCAGACCGTCCCGCACTGCAACCATAACCAACCTGTAAACATCAACTTACAGCGAATCCACCGCCTTTAAGCTCAGCCACCGTCCCACCAACTACGCGCCAATCCTTGCTTTTAGTCCCATTTCGG
>JBEKJF010000190.1:0-9061 GCA_050011375.1 Candidatus Sulfotelmatobacter sp. | reverse complement strand
AAGCAGACCTTGCGCACTGTCGCTTCGACAGCGAGCACAGTTCTGATTCACGGCGAGAGCGGCACTGGTAAAGAGTTGGTGGCCCGCGCCGTCCACATCTGTTCGCCGCGCGCCTCCGAGCCGTTTGTCTCGGTGAATTGTGGCGCATTCCCTGAGACTCTGCTCGAGAGTGAACTCTTCGGCTATTTGAAAGGAGCATTTACCGGAGCGAATCAGAATAAACGCGGACTGTTTGAAGTGGCCGGTGGTGGCACCATTTTTCTGGATGAAATCAGCGAAATGACGCTGGCCATGCAGGTGAAACTGCTGCGTGTGTTGCAGGAGCGCACCGTGCGGCCGGTCGGCGGCACCAGCGAGATCCCCATTGATGTGCGGGTTATCGCGGCGACGAATCGAGACCTGGACAAAGCTGTCGCCGACAATCTTTTCCGCGAAGATCTTTATTATCGGCTGAACGTCATTCCTATTCGCGTGCCGAATTTGCGCGAGCGCCGCGAAGATATTCCGCTGCTGGCCAATCACTTTCTGAAAAAATATGCTGCGGCAGCGAATCGAAGTATTATGCGCGTCAATAAAAACTCGCTCGATGCCCTGTGCGGCTATGAGTGGCCGGGCAATGTGCGTCAGCTGGAAAATACCGTTGAGCGCGCGGTAGCCCTGGAGATGACTGACGAGTTGCACGTCGAGTTGCCGATGGAGCGTCCCAAGGCGCGCGCTGCCGCCGCGGGTGCGGGTGGTTCAGGGATATCCGAAGTATTGCCGGGTGCGGTCCTTCCCGAAGGAGTGGGCATGGAAGGCTACGTCGCTAGCATTGAACGCACTCTTCTGCAAAGCGCTCTCGACCGCTCCAACGGCGTGCAGACCAAGGCCGCCGATCTGCTCGGCATCTCCTACCGATCTTTTCGGCATTTGATGAAGAAGTACGAGTTGTAGATGCTAGCTTCGAGCTACGAGCCGCGAGCTCTAGCAATCAGCTTCGCGAAAGGGAATCGCTTACTCGAAGCTCATAGCTCATAGCTCCAAGCTCGCGGCTAGCTCTTCTTCAACTGCTGCTTCCACCCCAGAACCCGCGCCTTGGCGCCCTCGGCCTCAGCCTCCGGAATCATCCCCTTCTTCTGATAGAGCACTGACAAGCTGGTATGCGCGAGCACGTCATCCGGATCTAGATTCGTAATCTGCTGAGCCACCGCGATCGCCTCATCGTAACGCTGCAAATCCTGCAAAGCGCGCGCGAGCCCGTGCATGACTTCAGTAAAAGTTGGATCGACGGCCAACGCTTCGCGGTAAGCCGCAACCGCCGCTTCCAGTTTGCCATCCGCCATCAAATCCAGCGCGGCGTAGTAGTGGTCTTCGGCCTTCTGGCGGGTGTCTGCATCGGACATGAAAGGAAGTCCCTGGCGGATACGGGATTTTAACATGGGTTATGATGCTCCCATGCGGCACTCGCTCGCATTTCTGTGGAACGCCACCAAGGGTCATCGCCTCGCTCCGTGGCGGAGTCCGTATCTGCTGTGGCGTATCGAAACTTACTGCGGCGTAAAGATGACGCAGATTGGCTTTCTGGAATTCTGGGAATTTCTGTGGCGGGAGCGCGTCAGTTTGTGGCGTTTTCTGAAGTGGACCGGCGAAATGGAACACTACGTTCACCCAAGGCCGAAGAGCAGTGGTCAGTGATCAGTGGTCGGTGGTCAGTGAAATCAGGTGTTAACGTGGGCACGTTTCAACTGACTACTGACCACTGACCACTGACCACTGTTTTTACGCTCCCTTACCCGCAGCAGCGCCCTCGCCCAGAATGATAGACACATCGCTGCCTTTGCCGGCTCCGGTGAGCTGGGCCGCGGCTCCGCGATTGGCCGCGATTTCGAGAAAACCCATACTGCCGAGAATCCCAAAAACTTCTCCAGGAGCGGCCTCAGCATAGGCGTTGTGAAGTTCTGTGATCTCGCGGCTGCCGACGACAATCTTGAATGCTTTTCGGTCCGCTCCAAAAATCATGGGAGCATCTTGTGGAGTGATGTTGGTGATCAGATTTCCGAAGCGGTCGACCTTCAGAACTACCCCACGCAGACGGTTTCCATCGACGGCTTTTGGCTTGGGCGCGGAGAAACGCACGTAGTCTTCAATCTCTTCGCCAAACTTGAGCGAGTCAACCTCCTTGGCCAGGTACGCGGCCACGGGAGAAAAAATGTCGCGCGCATGAAACGTGTTGCTCACCGGCTGCAGAAAATAATGTTCGGAAGTGATGTGCCGCACATGCATGCGCGGTTCGCGCGCATAAACCAGCGAAAGCACTCCATTGTCGGGCGCGACGAAATGATATTTGTCACAGGACGCGACGATCGGCCGCCGCGCCGTTCCCACGCCGGGATCGACAACCACTACGTGCACCGTGCGATTGGGGAAATAGGAATACGCCTGCGAAACTGTCAGCGCTCCATCTAGCACATCGAAGGCTTGCACGGCGTGGCAGATATCGACAATCTGCGCATCGGGCACGATATCGAGGATGACGCCCTTCATGGCGCCGACGAAGTGGTCGTTACTGCCGAAGTCGGTGGTCAGAGTAATAATCGGACGGGCCAAGGTTCTCCTCGCAAATGGAAGACGCAATGCTCCCAGAAACTCGAAAGTAACTCTTGGTAACTGCGGCGTCAAGGCACGGAGGTAATAAGAGCAGTCGTCAGTGATCAGTGGTCAGTGGTCAGCAAACCAAATCACGAGCGTGGTGGGGATTTTGCTGACCACTGACCACTAGTCACTGACCACTGCTATTCATACCGCAGTGCTTCAATCGGGCTCATGCGCGAGGCCTTCAGCGCCGGATAAAATCCGGAGCAAATTCCCACCAGCGATAAAATGATGAATGAGATCATCATCACGCTCATCGACGCGTGCAAAAAGATCGCGCCCTCGTGGTTGGCGGTTTTGTAGAACTCGTCGTAAAGCGGCATCGGCGGGATGACCCACGTCAGTATCTCGGCGACTGCCATTCCGACTAAGCCGCCGACGAAAGTGAGCACCAGCGCTTCCAGAAGGAACTGCACCAGAATGTGACGCGGGCGCGCTCCAATCGCTTTGCGTAGGCCGATCTCCCGCGTGCGCTCCGTTACCGAAACCAGCATGATATTCATCACGCCGATTCCACCCACAGCCAGCGTGATCACGCCGATCAATCCCAGCACCGCTTGCAGGCCCAGCGAAAAGCCGTTGATCATCGCGCGATCTTCAATCGTGTCCCATGCCGGCGTTGCCTTGTCGTCCTTGGGATCGAAGTGATGCCGCCGCGCCACCACTTCCCGAACGGCCGCCAGCGCCTTCTTGTTCAGTTCCGCGGCCGTTGGTTCAAAAATAATCTCGTCGGGATCTTTCAGGTTCTTCAGATCCCGCATCAGCCCGAATGGAATGAAGCCATCGTTGTTGTCCGGTCCGTTGTACATGGAATCTTGAATTTTATTTCGCATCGTGCCTATGACTTCAAAATCAAGGCCGCCAAGGCTGACGTGCTGTCCGACTCCCGGCGCTCCCTGAAAAACTTTTTTCGCCGCGTCGTAACCCAGAATGACCACGCGGCGATGGTCGGAGAAATCTCCATCTTCGAAATAGCGGCCGTCGGCGAGTATCAGCTTCCGCATCTCCCCATAGGGCATTTCGACGCCGCGCACCGGAACCGTCACGACTCGAGTGCCAAGCTTGATTCCGAAGTCGCGTCCAATTTCACCGCTTACCGCGCGGACGATCGGCACCTCGTCGCGAATCGCCTCCACGTCCTCATATTCATAGTTGACCTTCTTACCCGCGCGCTGGCCGCCAGCCTGCATGCTCGTCTGTCCCGGCCAAAGTACGATGACATCGTTACCCATGTTCATGAAAGCGTGCAGCACGCTGCCGCCCAGACCCTGGCCGTAGGCGAGAAGCAACACCACCGAGGCCAGCCCCCACACGATGCCGAGCATGGTGAGCATCGACCGCATGCGGTCGCGCATGAGCGCCTGCCAACCTTGCGAAATGAGCTCTTTCAGGAACATCGCCTAAACTTTTCACCACGGAGTCACGGAGCCCGGAGATTTTTCTATTTGTTTCCTCCTTGGCTCCGTATCTCCGTGGTGGATTCGCCTTCCGCTACTCGATGTGAATATCTCCCGATCCCGTCCGCACGCTCAGCGGCGGCCCGCCGCCGCCTGCTTTGCCGACGATGTGCTTGCGACCTTCCTGCACGCGGCCCTGCACGGTTGTCGTGATCGGAACATTTAAATCCAGCGTGCCTGAACTGGTGGAAATGTCTGCGTCGAATGCGGCATTCTGCGGCAGCCGGACGTGCACATTGCCCGATCCGGTCCGGATTTCCCATGCGCCCGCTTGCGTGCCTTCGGCGGTAATGTCGCCACTGCCCGTCTCGGTACGCAACGCGCCTTGAATTCCGCGAACTGAAACATTGCCCGAGCCAGTGCGCAGATCGACATCACCCGATGCGATTTCCTGCACCTCGATGTCTCCGCTGCCCGTGCCTCCACGCAGAGGTCCTGCAATTTCAAGCGCACGCACGTTGCCTGACCCGGTCTGCACATGGATCTCTCCGGTAAGCCGCGAGAGCTTCACGTCTCCCGATCCGGTGGTCACGTCGGCGTTGCCATGTGTGCCTTCAATGGTTTCGTTTCCCGAGCCACTATGACTGCGGATCGTTGCGTCGACGGGCACGGTAATTTCATAGTCGATAGAAATATTCCGCGCCGTCACTTTCTCGATGTGGATGCTGTTGCCATCCTGCCGCACCGGCGGATGCTGCTCGATGTCGGAGACGTCGGTCTGCCGGCTTCCAAACAGCCAGTGGTCGCCAACAAAGATCTTGGCGCGTATGGAAACGGAACCCGACGCCCCGCTGTGCACAACGATATCGCCGGATCCCGTCTCTACTTCAAGATTCACTGGCCCGCTTACCTGTAACGTTTTCTCGAAATGTCCTTGCGGCGTGGAAGCGGCCGCAAAGGTGGAAGCGAACAACACGGCCAGCCCGATTGCCAGAAAAGAAAATCGAGCCCGAAGAAAAGTCTGAATGTGAGGGATGCATTGTTTATTCATGTCTGAGCGACTCCACAGGTGTCATTTCCGCGGCGCGCTGGGCCGGATACATGCCCGCGGTCACGGTGATTAAAGAAAGTGTCAGGATGGAAGCCACAATCGAAATCGTAGAAATAATTGGATGCGGAACAAAATCCGGCAGCGGCACCGCTTTCAATGCCCAGCAGGTTCCCATGCCGAAGCTGAGGCCGAGAATTCCGCTCGCCACCGTCAGCATGGCCGACTCGGCAAAGAATTGTCCCAGGATGTCGCGCTTGGTCGCACCGAGCGCCTTGCGCGTGCCAATCTCCCGCGTGCGTTCCGTGACCGAAACCAGCATGATGTTCATCACTCCGATCCCGCCCAGGCACAGAGTCACAATGGCCACGCAGCCAAAGAAAATCGTGACCACGCCAAAGATTTTATCCAGCAACTTGGCGCCTTCCATGGTGTCCCAAACAAACACCGCATCTTTGTCGAGCGGATCGAAGTGGTGAACCCGGCCCAGCGTCTTCCGCACCTGCAGCACGGCATCGTCATGCGCCTCCGGATCGGCTACTTCGAAAACAATGTCATCGAGCCATCCGCGTGTAATGCCGGCGCCCACTTTTTCCGGTGGCGGAAAATCCCGCGCCACCGCTGAATACGGAGCGAAAATGTAATCGTTGTCTGGACCGTCGTAATTCGAGTTCTGCTTCTTTTCCGCCAGCACTCCAACCACGGTATAAGGCACGCTCTTGATCAGCATGGTAGCGCCGATCGAAGGCTGTCCCGGAAACAGTTGCCGGTTGGCCGCGAATCCCAGCACCGCAACGCGTCGCGCGTCACGCTCGTCATCTTCTGTGATCAGCCGGCCTTCGCTCAGAATTAAAGATCGAAAGTCCTGATATGACGGCCACATTCCCACCACTCCGCGGCTGGCTGAATTGAACTGGCTTACCTCGGGAATGTTGCGCCGCAACTCGGGGCTTACGTTCTTCACGGAGTAGCACTCTTCGCGAATGAGTTGCGCGTCATCCACATTCAGTTGGATCTCGCGTCCCGCGGCCCGTCCGCCGACCTGTGTGCTGGTGCGACCGCCCCACACGATGACCAGGTCTTTGCCCAGCGTCTCCATGTGTTTCTTCTGGTCGGCGCTGAAACCCCGCCCCAGCCCCACCAGCAGAATGACCGAAGCGATGCCCCACACAATTCCAAACATTGTGAGGAACGTTCGCATCTTGTGCGCGCGGAATGTGGCCAAAGCCTGGCGCAGGATTTCGAGAAGAGTCATAGGAACCCCGCTGGGTCTCAGGTGTTAGGTCTTAGGTGTTAGGCCTCCCACCTAAGACCAATGACCTATGAACTAAGACCTGCTACTGCAGCACCACCTGATCGCCTTCCTTCAACCCGCTGAGCACTTCCGTCTTCGCGCCGTTCGAAATTCCGATGTTGACTGCGATCTTATCCTTGCCGTCTTTGCCCTTCGGGTCAGGAATCTCGACGGAAGCTTTCTTATCTTTGTCGTAGATAATCGCGCCTTCCGGAATCTGCAGCACGTTCGGATGTTCTTCGAGAATGATTTCGGCGTTCGCGGTCATCTCAGCCTTGAGTTCGCCGCCCGGATTCTGAATCGAAACCCGGACTTCAAACGTGGTGACGTTGTCTTTCTCCACGCCCATCGGCGAAATCTTCGTGACCTTGCCTGTGAACGTCTTGTCTTTGAATGATTCCACCTTGATTCGCGCCGGCTGTCCCAGATACACCTTGCCGATATCGCTCTCGTCGACTTTGCCCTTCACATAAACTTCGCTGGTATCGCCCAGCGTCATCACCAGCGTAGCCGAAGAACCCAACACGAGAATGGAACTCACAGCGTCGCCCATCTGCACATCGCGCGAGAGCACGATGCCATCGATCGGCGAAACAATGTCGGTATAACTCAACTGCTCCTCAAGTTGTTTCAGGTTGGCCTGATCCTGCGCCACCTGCGCTCCCGCCTGCGCAATCTTCGCCTTCAAAACCGTCACCTGCGCCTTCGACACATTTTGCTTATTCAAAGCCATTTCATAATTCTTCTCGGCATCATCGAGAGCCGAAGCGGAAACCACTCCATCCTTCGCCATGCTCGTCGCGCGGTCATAGGCGCGCTTCAACAGCGGCACATCCGGACCTTCGGCATCCACCTTAGCCCGTTCAAAGTCAGCCTGCGTACTCTTCAGGTTGGCTTGCGCCGCTTCCAGAGCTGCGCGCGACTGGTCGACCTGCGCCTCGATCTCCAACTTATCGAGCTGCGCCAGCAATTGTCCCTTGGTGACGCGATCGCCGTAATCCACCAACAGCTTCTTCACGATGCCGCTGGCCTTCGACTTCACCTCGACCTTAATAATCGGCGTAACCTTGCCGGTCGCGACCACGCTCTTAGCCAGGTTGCCCTTTTCCACCTTCGCCAGCTTCGACGGATCAATCTTCGTGCCTCCGCTCTTAGCGGCAAACACAGCGCCAGCAATCAGCAGAACAATCGCGAGGGCAACGCCGCCCCATATAAATACTCTGCGCCGCTTCTTCTTATTATTTCCGTTTCCGTTCACAACTGCCTCCTGATGAAATGATGGAAATGGCGTGCCCGAAGACCCTGCCGCGCTCTCACTATCTTGTACGCAACCGGAGTTGCCTTTGTTCCAGAGATTTAAAATGCGGCCAGAAATGACCGCTGAGTTGTAAGTGAAGAGCCATCTGCCAGTTAGACGGTTCGAACAGAAGAAAGGTTAGGCGCAAGAAGCCGAAGTTTTACCCCGTGTTTACCCCGCGGACTCCGTGGTTAAAGGTTCTAGGATGCTAGAATGACCCAGAATTCCACCTAAATGATCGCCTACGTGCTGCTCCGCGTGCTCCTGATCCTTCTCCTGGTGGCAGCCAACGCGTTTTTCGCCGCCGCGGAGTTCTCCCTGATCAGCGTCCGCGACACGCGCATTCAACAGCTCATCGAATCAGGACGCATCGGCGCCCGCGGCGTACAGCGCCTGCATCAGCGCCTCGACGAAGTCGTCAACGGAGTGCAACTCGGCATCACCATGGTCAGCCTAACCCTGGGCTGGATCGGTGAACCCATGGTTGCCCGCCTGGTTGAATCTCTTCAATTCGTTCACGAAGTTCCTCACGCTGCGGTTTATGCTCATGGCATCGCCATCGCGATCGCTTTCAGCCTGATCACCTACCTGCACGTTCTGCTAGGCGAGCTGGTTCCGAAGACTCTGGCCCTGCAGCGCGCCGAGCAAATCGCGCTGGCCGTCGCCGCTCCGATGGAAGCGTTCCTGACCATCGCGCGTCCTCTGCTCTTCTTCATGCGCCGCTCCGGCGGCCTCGTCCTGCGCCTCTTCGGAGCACGCGACTCGCGCCGCGGCGGCGCCGTCCACTCCCCCGACGAACTCAAGCTCATCGTCACCGCCAGCCGCCAGTTCGGCCAGATTCCAGAATCGCAGGAAGAAATGATTCACGCCGCCATCGAACTCGACAACATCACCGTCCGCGAGATCATGGTCGCACGCCCCGATATTTTTTCCCTACCCTCCGACCTGACGCTCGACGAAGCCCTCAACCGCGTAGTAGAAGGCCAACACTCCCGCATCCCTGTCTACGATCCGCAGCGCGGCCCCGAGCACATCGTCGGCGTTCTTTATTACAAGGAGTTGGTCCGCTGGGTGCGTCTCAGGCTGGTCAACCTGGGCCAACCCGTGGCTTCGCGCATAGCGCGAACGCAGATCGGCCAGATCATGCACGATGTTCTAGTGGTTCCTGAAACGAAAGTCCTAGCGGAACTGCTGGCCGAATTCAAACAGCGCCGCCGTCACCTCGCAGTAGTAGTTGACGAGTTCGGATCCACCGCCGGAGTAATCACGGTCGAAGATATTCTCGAGCAGCTGGTAGGCGATATCGAAGACGAGTTCGACGTCTCCCCGCCCGAGCCCGAGTTGCAGGATGAATCGGTGCTGGTGCTCGAAGGCTCGGTAAACATCCGCGACCT
>JBEKJF010000189.1:0-9096 GCA_050011375.1 Candidatus Sulfotelmatobacter sp. | reverse complement strand
CGTTGCTGAATTTAAAGACAACGAAAACGGCAGGGCCGACCCCCTGCCGTTTCGAAGAGATCCCCGACTATCTGTTCGCTATTTCTTGTTGACGGTTTTCTTCAGTTCGGCCCCAGGGGTAAACTTCGCGACCTTGCGGGCGGCAATCTTGATAGTGGCACCGGTTTGCGGATTACGCCCGTTACGTGCCTTTCTCTGCGATACCGAGAAAGTGCCGAAACCTATCAGAGCTACGCGATCCCCTTTTCGCAATGCGCCAGTAATGCTGCTCACGGCGGTATCAATCGCAGTTGTAGCTTGCGCTTTGCTGATCTCGCAAGCGCCTGCGATCTTATCGACTAGATCGGCTTTATTCATTTGTTTCTCCTCGCAGGTCTCTTTCACTTGCATACACAGCCGCACTGGGATAACAAAAGCTCGCGGCTGTGTTGGGAAACCTGACGGGACGTATTCTCCTCTCTCTGTGCAGAATGTCAACTGTGAAAATCCGCGCCGGAAGCCTGTTTTGCACTCCCCCCTACCGTAGAACGGCTGGAGACGCCGGCTGCGGGCGGAGTATGTTCTTCTCTGACCACTGGCCACTGACATGCCGCTGACAGTCAGTGGCCACTCACCAGTGTTTTTCCTGCTTTCTCCACAGCACCGGGGACGCCTTCACAGGTTGTACACAGGCCGCCTTCGTTTCGCACTTGCAGGAAGCTGGGGCGCTGGTGCAAAGTCAGATAAGACACTCACAAAAGGATCGAAGAAGAAGGTTGAAGTTGATCAAGACAGCAGCAGAAGTTTGCCCGCTCTGCGAAGGGACCGGATGGAAGACGCTTTCCGCCAATCCCGGCTCGCCCAAAAATACGTATACGAGTTCGAATACGAGTTCGAACAAAGACCGCCGAGTCACGCGCTGCGATTGCCAGCTGCGAGCGCGAGCCGCAACCTTGCTGGCGGCAGCGCGCATTCCCAAAAGATACGAGCATTGTGAACTTGCCAGCTACACGACGGATTTCCCCGGAGCGCATCCCTCGTTGGCTTTTGCCTATGTCTCGGCTGCGAAATTCGCGCAAGAGTACGATCCTCGCGCCGGCACAGGCCTTCTAGTTATCGGCAAGATCGGCACGGGGAAGACTCACTTGGCAGTTGCGATCATCAAGGAGTTGATTCTCAACAAAGGCATCGCCTGCTTGTTCTACGATTATCGCGAGCTCTTGAAAGAGATTCAGAATTCATATAATGCCGCAGTTCAAACCACCGAGTTGGATGTACTTCGTCCAGTCTTTGAAACTGATGTTCTGGTTCTCGACGAGCTAGGCGCGGTGAAACCCACGGAATGGGTTTGGGACACGGTGAGTCTGATCCTCAACACCCGCTACAACAATAACCGCACGACAATCATCACGACCAACTTTGAGGATCAGCCTGCAGCCGGCGCCAATGGTTCCGGTTCCGCCGTCCGAGCTGCCACGCGTGCTGAAACCCTGGGCGACCGCATCGGAGAACGCATGCGCTCGCGCCTGCACGAAATGTGCCGGGTTATCAAGATGGATGGCGAGGACTTCCGCCAGAAGTTTCGCAGCGCCAGCTTCCGGTGAGCCTCCATAGCGCGTCTGCTGGCAAATCTTGAGCGCCTGCTACTATTTGCTTTTCTTTCTTGAAGGGAGCCAATCATGCGCTGGTACCACTATGTCGCTTACTTCTTCGGGGGCGCATTTCTCGCAAACGCTTTGCCCCACCTCGGCAATGGAATCTCCGGGCATGCCTTCCAAAGCCCCTTCGCATCGCCGCCTGGGGAAGGTCTGTCGTCGGCGATGGTGAATGTCGCGTGGGGCCTCTTCAACCTTGCCATCGGTTACTTACTCGTCTGTCGAGTAGGCAACTTCAATCTGCGCGAAACCCGGCACGTGCTCATCCTCGGGGCGGGCATTCTGGTCATGTCGCTCATGCTTGCCCACGCGTTCGGACGCTTCCACGGCGGCCTGTGAGTTCGCTTTAGGTTTCCTATGCGTGTCCATGGGGCAGACTTGCATACAATGGCTTTGTGCTGACCGAGCGGGTAGAATTCGCTGCTGAACGCGATGCGGAAATCTTCGCCGCCATCCCTGCGACTCCGGCGGTGTTCCTGCTTTGCGGTGAGGACGCGCAAGCCGAGCCCTATGTCAGTAAGACCGCCAACCTTCGCCGCCGTCTGCAACGCTTGTTGGGGCCGGTCGAAGAACGTACTAAGAAACTGAATCTGCGCGATCGCGTCCGCTCGATCGAGTACGCGCCGACCGGTTCCGACTTCGAATCCGGCTTCCTGCTTTACCGAGTCTTGCGTAAAACATTTCCCAAGACCTACGGCAATCGCATGCGCTTCCGCTTCGCGCCACTGGTGAAGATGCATCTCGAGAACCAATATCCCCGTGCTTCCATCACCACGCGAGTGGGGCGCCTTAAGGGCCACAACCTTTACTACGGGCCATTCCAGTCGCGCACTGCTGCCGAGAAATTCATGAACGACTCGCTCGACTTCTTCAAAATGCGCCGCTGCGTCGACGACCTGCATCCCGACCCGCAGTTTCCCGGCTGCATATACTCCGAGATGAAGATGTGCCTTGCGCCTTGTTTCAAGGGCTGCAAAGACGATGAATATTCTGCCGAAGTAAACCGTGTGCAGGCGTACTTCGATTCGGGGGGCGAATCTCTTTCTCGCGAATTTTCCGCACAACGAGACGCCGCTTCGGCCAGTCTCGCATTCGAAGATGCCGCCGCGATTCACGTCCGCCTGGAAAAACTGAAGCCAATCCTGAGCCAGTTTCCAGAAATCGTCCGCCGCCTCGATCGCCTTTCGGCGCTCATCATTCAGCCCAGCCATCTTCCGGATTCTGTCACTTTCTTCCGCATTGACAGCGGGGTGATTTTCGGGCCGGTTGTGTTTTGCATCCAACCTGCCGAGCACATGAAATCACAATCCATGGAATCGCGCGTGCTGGCTGTTCTGGATTCGTTCCCGCCAGCGAAATCCTGTCCCGCGCTTGAAACCATGGAGCACCTCGCGATTCTCAGGCGCTGGTACTATCGCGGTCGGCGCATCGGCGAAATATTCATCGCGGATGACAAGGGTGTGCTTCCGATGCGCCGCATCGTACGTGGGATTGCGCGGGTTCTTAGAGGTGAAAGGCCGGAAGAGGATTTGCTCGAACAGGCAAAGGTTCGAGAGGGAATTATGGAGTTCCCATCTGCGACGAAAGAAGCTGACCAAGAGGGGAAATCGCAATGACGAATGGGAAGACGAAAGTCAAAGATCCAAACGGCAAACAACTTCGCGAACACGTAACCTACCTTCTCAATGGAGGCGGCGCTCACGCCAGGTTTGATGACGTCGTGAAGAACATGCCAGAAGAATTGCGGGGAGCAAAGCCGAACGGGCTCCCGCACACCGCATGGATGCTGCTCGAGCATCTTCGGCTGGCGCAATGGGACATTCTTGAATTCAGCCGCCACGCAAAGTACACCTCTCCCAAATGGCCTGAGGGATACTGGCCGCAGACGGCAACTCCGCCAAGTACAGCGGCGTGGAACAAAAGCATTCAACAATTCCGCAAGGATCTGAAAGCCATGCAGGATCTGGTTGCGAATCCAAAGACCGATCTGTACGCGCGTATTCCATGGGGCGACGGCCAAACCATTCTGCGCGAGGCTTTGCTACTTGCCGATCACAACGCCTACCATCTCGGCCAGTTAGTCGACGTGCGTCGACTGCTCGGAGCCTGGAAGGGATAGATCTGTCAGGGATAGAGAAAAGCCGCCGAGACGGCGGCGCTACAAAAGTCGGCACGGCAGCGCTACAAAAAAACAAGCCGGCCCCTTCGGACCGGCTTGATCGTTCTGCAAACAAATCAACACTTCAAGGCGCCACGGTTATCGTGACGGGTATCTGGTTCGTGAGTGATCCGGAGGTCCCGATCAACTCGATGGTTGAGGTTCCCGTTGGTGCGCGTCTGGTAGCGCTCCAGGTGATGGTTACCTTGACGCTGCCGTTGGCCGGAGGCGTCACGGGGTTGGCCGAGGCCGTCGCCGATACACCGCTGGGGAATTCGTTCACGCTCAAAGTGACTGCAGAATTAAATCCATTCACGCTGGTGACAGTGAGAGTGGTGGATGTGCTGCCGTTTTCGTCAACAGTGAATGAAGAAGGCACGAGTGACATCGTGAAGTTCTTCGTGCCCGAAGAAGCATTCACCGTCAGAGTGATTGTGGTGGTGTGACTGGTTGAGCCTGAGGTTCCGGTGATCGTCACCGTCGCCGTGCCCACCGTTGCGCTTGCGGATGCGGTCAACGTCAGAGTCGACGTCGCGCTTCCGTTCGCCGGAGGAGTGACAGGGTTTGTAGAGAACGCCGCGGTCACGCCCGAAGGCAGGCCGCTCGCGCTCAACGTGGTTGCGGAATTGAAACCACCCGTGCTGGTCACGGTGATGGTGCTGGTTCCGCTCGTGCCCTGAGTTACGGTCACTGACGTGGGCGAGGCGCTTACGCTGAAGTTCGGCGTCGCCGAAGAATTAACCGTGAGAGCAATCGTTGTGGTTGCGGTCAGGCTGCCGGAGGTTCCGGTAATCGTAACCGTGGACGTTCCAGTTGTGGCTGTGGCGCTAGCCGTTAGGGTGAGCACGCTGGTCCCTGTTGTGGGGTTGGTGCCGAACGCTGCGGTTACGCCGCTCGGCAGACCGGATGCAGCCAGCGTTACGCTGCCGGTGAATCCGTTGACATCGTGCACCGTGATGGTGCTGGTGCCGCTGCTGCCTTGCGTAATCGTCAGACTGCTCGGCGAATCGGAGAGCGTGAAGCTCGGCGTCGCAGAGCCAGCCAACAGGTTGATGATCCCGGTCGTATTCGGACTGCCCCAGCCGGTGCAGAGATCGAAGCCCGTGGCTGCCGAATACTTGCCGCAGCTTCCGCTGGTGATGTCGTGGAAGTCCGTGCCGTAGCTGGATCCCTCAGCGGCCGGGTAAATGATCGGATTGATGAATCCAATCGACTCGCCGTTGGATGCAGCCTGTTGATTCGCCAGAGCAAGGTAGCCGGCCCACATGGGCGCCGCAAAGCTGGTCCCGCCGTACTCGTTCGCCGTACAGGTAGTTTGATCGGCGCAAACGTAGAACGTAAAGTTCGCGTTGGCGGAAACGTCCGGGCCGTTTCGGAGGGTCTTCGAACAACCGGAGCACCCATCCACGGGCGTTTGCCACGAGGGGATCGCGATGCTGTCTGGGGAAACGCCGCCGCCGCTGTCTGCCCAGGCGGTTTCCGATGCCCAGGGGCCGGCTGCTTTAGTGGTGGTTAAGTCTGTGCCGCCGACCGAGACGATATTCGCATCGTCCGCCGGCCACGCTTCATTCGACGAAGACCAAGCTGAACTGTCGCCCGACGCGGCGAAGAAGTTCTGGCCTTGCGACGCCATCTGCTCAAAGTATGGGTCCAGAGTGCTGGGGTCGGCAGGTGTCCATCCCCACGAGCAGCTGATCTGCTTCGACAAGGGAGCGTCCGTATCCGAAACCATCGCACTGATGCAGTCCGTGTCGCTGATACTCGAGGCATTGCCGCAAACGTACATGTAGAGCATTGTGGTGCCCGGGGCCATGCCCATCGCCTGCGTCATGTCGAGGGTCTGCTCGGTGTCATCGCATCCGCCGCTCTCGGTGCAGCTCGTGCTATACCCGCCGGTTGAGATGAGAGTTGGAGTGTAAGGTTTGGTTTGACCTACGTTGGTGTAATAGGTGTTCAAGTCGGCCAAATCGGTGCCGAGAAATTCGAACAGGCCGATCGTCTGGCCGGTGCCGGTGAGCGCCGTTCCTTCGTAGTAGGCCGCGCGCATGTCGCTGCCCAGGAAAGAAGACGAAGGGCCGGAGCCGGTCGTGGCGTGAGACACGACTTTGTCGGGATCGAGCCCATGAGCCTTCGCGTAATCGCTCTTCTTTACGTAGAGCGGATGCGGCTTGGAATCATTATCCAACCCGGTGATGTGCCAAAGCTGGAAGGGAAGATCCACGGTGGGCTCGCGGTCAATCGCGAAGAAGGTGCGGCTTTCCGTGAGGTCTTGATAAAGGCCCATGTTTACATGGAAGGCCTTCTCAACGTTCGCCACGGTGCCGGTCAGTCTTAAATCTCTGCCTTTGATGTCTCCGCCGACGATTTCAAAGCCGCTGGCTTTGGCGAAAGCAACCAAGGCGTCCCAATCTTGCTGGCTGGGGCCAAACCTCGCTGTGAATTCCTGCGGGGTGAGGAACTTGTGATAGAAGGGGCTTGTAGGATCCTGAACTTCCTGTACGAAATTCTGCAATCCTGCGCGATCACTCAGCGGTAGAACTATATCGAAGCGCAGGGTTTGGGTTGCCGGGAGTTTCCCAATGAGCTGCGCCTGTCCGTTGGTAACTGCGTCGCGCACATGACGCGTCAATAGGGGCTGCGGCTGGGCCTGTCCTGGGAGGGTGAACAACAAGAACACGATCGCGCAGACAAACGCGGTCTGTGTCAGCAGTGGGGAGGTATTTCTTCTCATGTTCTTACTCTCTTTCTTAATTTGCATTTGTTTCGGCTGTGAAGCCGTACCTCAGGCCAGATTGGGAGGCATAGTAGCGCACAATCGAGCAGGTCATCCAGACTTTTTGAATCTGTTACGAAAATGGAATTCCGGGTTGGGAATGGATGGCTAAGCCGTAAGCGCAGGGTAAGGTTTATACCTGACTTCGGGACGCTTTCGGAAAACGACTCTGACTCCCTCGCGCCAGCGCTCGTCAATCCCCACAAATTCCCATTCAATTTCAGGGGAAAGGTAGCGCAACAATGTATCCGTAGCCGGATGCACATGCAACGCCGGTGCCACCAGAAATAGCAGAGGCTTCTCGGCGGACAACTCACGGCCTTCGAAATATCCAAAGCGCTGAAATTCTTCGCGCGCATGGTGCCACTCTACGCGCGACCAGTAATCCAACCCTTGCAGCGGCAAGTGGATGTCTTCGTCAGCCTTCAGTTCCACTACGGCCAACCGCCCAGCATGTGTTGCCGTGAGCACGTCGAGCATGGCGCGATCGCAGGCGGAAAAAGCCGGAATCTGTGAATACTGGCACGACGGCTCCAGCCGTCCATCCACCACGCTTACATCGCCCACCACCAGCGACTCCAGCCATCTCTCGGGACGCAGCCGCCACAACGGATGCTGGCGCGGTCCATAAGGGTGACGCGTGTCGCGCAGGCAGTTTGCGAGTTCCATGAATTCGGCTTCGTTACGTTCCTCGAGAACGCGCTCTTCCGCGCCCACGCCGAACACGATTTCCTCTGTGCTGCGAAAAGATCCTAGAGCGCAGCCCATCCGCGCTCGCGCAAACTCCAGGCCACGCCAGCGAAAAGCAATCTCCGCCCCTGACAGGACGCCGACTTCGCAGTTCGGCAGAACCTTCTGAATTCTCGAAACCGAATCTTTGAAGCGCTCGCGCGCCGCATCATCGTCCGCGGCATGCACCAGCCGCGTTGCCACGTTGCCGCGATCACCGCAGTCGATTTCCACCAGCGCGTCGTCTCGTTCTTCCAGCTCAAAGAGCGACCACTTGGCGGCATCGCGGTTCAAGTTCGCCATTCGCTCCTGCACGAGCGCGGATGTTCCTGCTGGAACAAACAACTTCAGGCCCTCCACCAGCACGTTCGCCGTCTGCGCCTGCCGGCACACATCCAGCCAGAGAATGCCAAAGGTCAAAGCCGCGTCAATAGAGGATTGCGTTTCTTTAGCGTTAACCCCGAGTACCGCAAAGGCCGAGCGCCCCTGCTTTACCAGCCCTCGCGTATAGACCGGCCCAAAGGATTTTTCCAGATCCGTACCGGTCGTCAGTCTCATGATCTTGAAATCGGGGAAGTGACGCTCCAACGTTCGGCGCAGCTTTTGCTCGTACGCAACGCGAGCCGCACGCCGAGCCGTAGGGGAACGCCGGTCGCGTTCGCGGCAAATTTCCAACTTCGAAGGCCGTGCCTGCCCCAGTTTCTGAACCGCCAGGCGCAAAGTACCGTTCTTGACTTCGGCATCAAGCACACGCCGCACGGCGTTTCGCTCCGCCGACCACATGTGCAGAAGGCACCGGTTGTACTCGCCAGAAATGGAATACTTGGATTGCGACAGATCGAACGCGAGAGTGCCGTTTTCCAGCACCACCGCGCCCGCGGATTCGCTGAGAAAATCCTGCACGGTTCGAGTTAAGGCTTGCGGCGTTACGGTCGGCATGAGAATCTCCCGCAGGATTATCCGATCAGTGTCACCCCCATGTCTGTGACATGTGACCATAGTCACAGTTCGTTCGCGATTGTTTCGCCCATCCCTTTCTTGCTCCTGTGGGATAATGAACAAATCCGCCAACTGAGTCTGCTCTACCGCGGCGGCATCTAATCCCTATGAGTAAAAGCTTGAATAATCCCCCTCTTCTGAATAAAGACAGGCACTTTCTGGATAAAGACAAGCAGCGCTTCTTCTTCGATCACTACGGCGTCACTGAAAACGACCTCGAGCATTACCTCGCGGCCGCGCTTTCTGCCGGTGGCGACTATGCCGACCTTTATTTTGAATATCTGTCTTCCACCTCGCTGATGGTCGATGAGTCGATGGTGAAATCGGCGTCGCAGGGCATTTCAGCCGGATGCGGCGTGCGCGTGGTTTCAGGCGAGCGCACCGGCTACGCCTATACCGACGATCTTTCTGCCAGCCGCATTCTGCACGCGGCGCGCACCGCGGCATTGATCGCCAGCGCCCCGGCGAAAACTCCCGTGGCTGGCTTCCGGCAGACGGCGGCGCGCAGCTTGTATCCCGTGACGTTGCCCTCGGTCGATGCCGAAATCACGGCCAAGGTTGAGCTGGTGATGCGGGCCGATAAAGCGGCGCGTGCGTATGACCCGCGCATTCAGGAAGTTCGCGCCAGCTATTCTGACGAACTGCGAAATGTTCTTGTCGTGGCTTCTGATGGAACGTTCGCCGAAGATTCCCAGCCGCTCGCACGCATGAACGTTTCTTGTATCGCCAAGACTGAAAACAATTCAGCTCGCGGGGGTTCCGGCGGTGGTGGACGCGTCGCCCTCGACTTCTTCTTCGGAGAA
>JBEKJF010000188.1:0-9128 GCA_050011375.1 Candidatus Sulfotelmatobacter sp. | reverse complement strand
CACATACTTCCCCGAGACTTCTGCGACGACAAACTTTTCCGGCAAGAGCCCATCTACTTTTGCCTTTTCGTACGAAGGCACAAACAAGAATACCCGCCCGCTCCCGGCCCAGTCTCGCTGCAAATCCGCATCGCTTAGATAAATTTTAGGCGCGTCCGCAAACGTCGAACCAAACCACATCGAAGTCGTCCGCCCCTCAACCAGATCGATCGGTCGACGCAAATAAAACAGCAATGACGATCCAAAAGCCTGATCGCCGTAAATCATCACTTTGTCTTCGGGTCGCGCCCGCGACGCGATCTCCTGCGCCAACTGCTTCGACGAAAGATATGGACCAAATCTTGCCAACGCAATGTGCGCCGCCACCAAAAACAAGGCAAATCCCGCCGCCAGCGCCCAGGTCGCGGAATAATGTCGCCGCCGCCAGCGCAGAATGAACGACGTCAACGGAGCCACGAGCAGCACCAACCCCGCCAACATCGCCGGCAATCGCAGCGCCGCGAACGATGCGTAACTTAAATCCAGCATGTGCGAGGTCGAAAGCGTATACGCGCTTGTATCTTGCTCGCTTAGCAAACGACCAATATCTGGTTCGAACGGCAGGTTCCGCGACTGCCACAATCCAACAACCAGCGCGGCGCTGGCCACAACTCCAATCACAGCCAGCAATCCCGCGGAGGTCCTCAGCCAACCAGCGCGAACTCCTTCTTCACACTCCACTCGCTCGCATCGCGCCACGCCGTCAGCCAACAGAAGCAAGATCGGCAAGTACGCCGGAAACGTGTAGTACTCCTGATTGGTCGAGATGGCAAAAAATATCAGCACCACTCCCGCCCAAATCCAGCACAACAACCGAGTCCGCGAAGCAAAATCGCTTCCCTTCCGCACGTCTCCACTCGAGCCAGCACTGCCGCGTCGAGTACGCCACTCCTCGACTGCGATCTTCACCGCCGCCGGCAAATATAAACTCCACGGGAACAGCCACACCAGATGCAGCGACCAATAAAGCACCGCCGGAAGCTTGTTGTAATCCCGCGGATACCTTTTCCCCAGGAATCGCAGGAAATGTTCATTCACAAAATAAAACCAGAAAAAGCCATGATGCTCGGCCGTACCCGGATTCCGCAAACCCGCCAGAATGTGCCAGGGCGCGGCAATCGCTAGAAAAAGCGCCAGCCCTGAAATCAGCCGGAACTCCCGCCACCGTCGCCATTCTCCCGTAATCAGCAGGAAGAAAAACGCCGCTCCACACGGAAACGCCAATGCGATCAGTCCCTTGGTCAGTACGCCCAACGCCATCATCGCGTATCCCGCGTACCATCTCCAGACCTCGGCACCCGGCTCCAGCGCAGTCAGGAAAAAATAAAGTGCCGCGGCGATCAGCACGCTCAACAACACTTCCGGGATCAGCACCCGCGTGAACAAGAAAACCCCGGCGCAGGCGTAAACAAACAGTCCCGCATAAACCCCTGTTCGTTCTCCAAACGCGCGACGCCCCCACAAAAATCCCAACACTCCCAGCAGCATCACCGACAACACCATCGGCAACCGCGTGCTGAATTCGTTCACTCCCAAAACTTTGTAACTGAACGCCACCAGCCAGTAAGGCAGCGGAGCCTTCTCCAAATACCGCACGCCATTCACGTGCAGTGTGACGTAGTCTCCCGTCGCGACCATCTCGCGCGCCGCTTCCGCGTGGGTGCTGTCGGCATCATCCAGCAACCCCGGAGTGAACATCGATCCCACATAAACCGCCAGAAACACAGCGGCCACAGCCCAGCACGCGGCTCCGGAACCAGCACTGTTCTGTCGAGGGTTTTTCAATTGCAAAATGACCCGATCACCAAATCACTCAATTGCTTCTCAATTTTCGCCGCGCCGGATAAAAAACTTCCACTTATCCATCCCCGCCGGCACCGCCACATCAAAAAATCCCACCATCATTTCCTGCGAAGTCTGATCACCCCAAGTCACCGTCTTCTCCGGATCGGGATTGTGCGGATTGTTCTTCGAATTGTCATACCACGCCACGGCCCGCAGCTTTGTCCCAGCCTTCAACTCCCGCGGCTCAGCCAGCTTGTAACTCAACTGCCAGTGAAAGTGATAATTCACCCGCAGCAGCGTCTCCACGCTTCCGTCATCATGCACAATGTCGTATTCAAACCGCTTTCCACGCAGGTGCATATGTGGAAACAGGCTCAGCAAAGTCGCATCGTTCGGCAACGTTCCCTGCACCTCCACGCGAAAGTCCTCCGCCCCCGGCGGAATAATCAGCGCGTGATTGTTCAACTGCAGTGTAATAACACGCTGCTTCGGTGCACTCTTCGCAAACACCATCCCCACGCTAGTCTCATCGCTCGCCGCTTCCCCATTCGTCGTGTAATGCATCTGAAACACCAGATCCGATCCTGCCGGCACAAACTTCGCCATCCCATCCGCCCACCGGTCGGGCGCACTCCCCGGCGCATACACCAGCAGCAGATCGCTGGTAGTCTCGTGCGCCTCCCGCCGTTCTTCGGGATCCGTCAACATCGACGCGGTGAAAGGCTCGCCCACCGGGGCATGCCGCAACCACAGCGAATCCGGAGGCCGGATGTACACCACCGCATGGTGCACATGCGCGGCGCTCGACGGCCGCACTTCCACCATCTGCACCCACTTATCCTCGGTAAAATGCGTAGGGACAATCTCGTACGTATATTCCACTTCCCCGCGCGCAGGAATCTCAACCGGCTTTGGCATCTTCACCACAAAGTCCGGCTGCGGAATATTCCAGCCTTCATTCCACGCGCGTGGCAGAGGTGAGTCATGCGCATTTCCCGCCGGCGCTCCATCCTTTGCCCACGCCGCAATCGTCGCAATCTGCTGCTCACTCAATGATGGGTCATTCGCAAAATGCCCGTACCTCGAATCCGCAAACCAAGGAGGCATCATTCTCATTTCAACGGCAGCCGCAATCTTCCCCGCCCATGGCCGCGTTTGCTCGTAAGTCACCAGCGGCATCGGCGCAGCTTCTCCAACCCTGTGGCAGCTCTGGCATTTATTCTGCAGAATCGGAACGATTTCCTTATAGAAGGTCGGTGCCGACGTTTTTTCACTCCGCGTGCTAACGTCCGATTCTTGCGGCATCACTCCCACTACAAGAAGAGTAACTACCGTCGTGAGGAGTGCCCCGACGTTTATCACGACCGCAGAAACTCCAGGGTCAAGGCCCACGCCTGCCGCGCCGAGTGCGGTTCATACGCCGCACGTTCGTCGCAGAAGAATCCATGATCGGCGCGAGAGAACTCGACATTCACATAACTTTTCTGCTGTGCTGTCAAGGCGTCAGTCACGGCCTTCCGATGCTCAGGCGTAATGTGCTTATCCAATCCGCCCCAGATAAAAAGCGACGGCGCTTGCAGCCTCGACACGCGATCCAGCAAGCCAGGAGCGATTCCTCCTCCATAAAACGAAACTGCTGCGCGCAGCGCGACCACGCTATTGGCAATAAATGAAACACGACCACCCATGCAGAATCCCACGCTCGAAATCTCGTTCGCGTTTACTTCCGCATTCGAACGCAGCCATTCGTAGGCCGACCGTACGTCCAACTCCGCGTTCTCAACTGTCACCGCTTGCACGTGCGGCCTCACTGAATCAAAATCCGCATAGTTGCCCTCAAACCCCGGCGCCGTGCGGTGAAAAAGCTCCGGAGCGATCGCGACGTACCCCTCAGCACCGAACCGGTCACACACATTCCGGATATGATGGTTAACTCCAAACGCTTCCTGAAACACAAGCAGTCCGGGATGCGGCCCGCCGTGCCCCTGACGAGCCACGTAGGCCGCCATCCGAGTTCCATCCGCTACCGCAAGTTCCACTTTCTCTTTGACGATTGCTCTTTCGCTCATTCATTTCCAGTCTTGTCGATTTTCTGCTCGGCGCAAGTCGGCGCCGTTGGTCAAGATTTCATCCGTACTAGTCTCGCATACAGCGGCCCCCGAGCGCGCACGTCCCCAGCAAAAATGCTAGAGTGATTTGGTCCATGTCTGCGCCTAATTCACTCTTTGTCCGCGCCTGCAAGTCTCAACCCGTCGAGCGCACTCCAGTCTGGTTCATGCGCCAGGCCGGACGTTACATGCCCGAGTACCGCGCTGTTCGCAAGCAGCATTCGCTACTCGAAATCTGCAAGAAACCCGAACTCGCCGCTGAAGTCACCATAACTGCGGCTGAGTTTCTCGGCGTTGACGCAGCTATCATTTTCGCCGACCTGCTGCTTCCGCTCGAGGTTATGGGCTTGCCCTTTCATTTCTCGGCTGGCGAAGGCCCCGTCATCGAAAGGCCTGTCCGCAGCCACGAAGACGTAGCCCAACTCCGAACCGACCATGCCGCCGACTTAGGCTATGTATCCGAAGCCGTGAGCCAAGTCGCAAAACATTTTGCCGGAAAAATTCCCGTCATCGGATTTTGTGGTGCTCCCTTCACACTCGCCAGCTACATGATTGAAGGCGGCGGCTCCCGCCATTACCTCCACGCGAAAAAGATGATGTACAACTCGCCCGCTGATTGGGACGAGCTAATGCGGAAGCTGGTCGCCGTTACCGCTGAGTATTCTGCCGCTCAGGTGCAAGCCGGTGCGGACGCAATTCAGATTTTCGATAGCTGGGTCGGCTGCCTAAGTGTGGAAGACTACCGCCGCTACGTCTTGCCGCATGTAACCAGCCTCGTCCGGAGTTTGCAGAAGACCGGCGCGCCCATCATTTATTTCGGCACCGACAGTGCCACGCTTCTGCCCGCTATGAATGAAACCGGAGCCGAAGTGATCGGCCTCGATTGGCGCATCCCGCTCGACATCGGCTGGCGCAACCTGGAACATCGTTGCGCCGTGCAAGGCAATCTCGACCCCATCCTGCTGTTTGCGGATTGGAAGGAACTCAAGACTCGCGCCGAACATATTCTTAAACTCGCCGCTGCACGTCCCGGCCACATCTTCAATCTAGGCCACGGCATCCTGCCTGAAACGCCGGTGGAAAACGTGAAGAACTTAGCTCGGCTGGTGCAAGAATATTCCGCGGCTCTCGCTGCCGCCAACACTCGTGAACTTCAAGCCGCAGGCCGAAAGCCGAAGCCCGAAGCCCGAAGCCCGCGCTCATGACTCGCATCGCGATCATCGGCGGCGGCATCTCTGGACTCGCCGCTGCTTTCGCTCTCGAAGAACCTCGCCGAGCTGGCGCGGTCGAATACGTCCTTTACGAATCCTCGCCACAGCTTGGCGGCGTCCTCCGCACTGAACACATCCAGGGCTGCATAGTCGAAGCTGGACCCGACTCCTTCATCAGTGAAAAGCCATGGGCCGCCGATCTCTGCCGCACGCTCGGCCTCGGCGATCAGCTATTCGGCTCGAACGATGCCGACCGCAAAACCTACATTCTGGTCCGCGGCCAACTCATCCCCATCCCCGACGGACTCATGTTCATGGTCCCGACGAAAATCCTGCCCACCGGACTCTCGCCGCTCTTTTCCTGGACCACCAAACTCCGCATGGCCCGTGAGCTACTCCATCCGCCACGCCCTCTAGGAGCCGACGAAAGCGTAGCTTCGCTAGTCGAGCGCCACTACGGAAGCGAAATGGTCGACCGCCTGGCCGATCCGCTCCTTTCCGGCGTCTACGGAGGCGAAGCCAACAGCCTCAGCGTCCGCGCCGTGCTTCCCCGCTTCGCCGAAATGGAGCGCACTCACGGCAGTCTCGGCCGCGCCATGCTCGCCGGTAGAAAAAAAATGCAGCGCCCGTCGAATAACCCCACCCCGCCACTTTTTACTTCTCTCAAGAAGGGCATGCAGCAGCTCGTTGAAACTATCGTGCCGCGGCTGAACCAAGCGTCCTTGCTCACCAACACTCCGGTGCAGTCCATTCAACCTCGCACCGGAGGCTGGAGCGTATCGGCAGGCTTGAAATCCGATCACTTCAATGCCATCATCCTCGCCCTACCCGCGCGCGCCGCCGCGCATGTTCTGTCCGTCTGCAACCCTGAACTCTCCACCGAACTAGCCGCCATCGGCTACAGCTCGTCCATCACAGTCGGCCTCGGCTACGATCGCGATGTACGACAATCACTGCCACCCGGTTTCGGATTTCTCGTCCCGCGCAACGAGGGCAAACGCCTGTTGGCCGCAACATTCGTTCACAATAAATTCTCTCACCGCGCACCCGATGACCGCGCCCTCCTGCGCTGTTTTTTCGCCGGCTCCAACGCCGAAAATATCTGGCAGCTCTCCGACGACGCCATCATCGCCATAGTCCGCAATGAGCTACAGCAGATTCTCCGCCTCCGTGCCGCGCCACTTTTCGCCCGCGTTTACAAATGGAAATCCGCTATGGCCCAGTACGGCGTTGGCCATCTCGAGCGCCTCGACCGGATCGAACGCCTCCGGCAGCAACTGCCCGGCCTAGCCCTAGCCGGTAACGGCTACCGCGGCATCGGGATTCCCGACTGCGTCCGCTCCGGCCAGGAAGCAGCCAAGCAAGTCCTGGCTCCGCGGGGCCTCGAAGCTAAAACTTAGAAGCTTTGTCATCCTCAGCGAAGCGAAGGACCTCCGCACTCTGCTTTGCGCCGCCCCAGCCCCACGCTTGTTGCACTACGCTGGCACATCCACCTTACTCACCCTCTGCTCCCGCCGCACCCGCGCGACTACCAGCCGGATCTCGTCATAAGTAATCTCCGGAGGCAATGCATCCTTCAAAGGCTTAAGCCCGTTGACCCCAAGCTTCGCGCAAGCTGCCTCGATCACAGCCAACTTGTTTCGATCAACCCAAGCCGGATCAAACTCCAAGTCTCCCCGTTCCACAAGATTCGCAACGGCGTTCACCACAGTCGACAACTGCCGTCCGCGGATCTTCGCAATGTCCTCGAAACTGTTCCCCGCACTGAGCAGGCGCAGAGTCTCAAGTGCAGGTGCAGTCTTCTTTTCAGGGACTGCGGAAGCGCGAGCTCCGCTTCCGTAGCGCTCCAGTGCCGCCAGAAGTCCCTTGCCGTACAGCTCGGCCTTTCGTTCACCGATCCCGGTGATGTTCCTCAGCTCGGCCATCGACCTGGGCCTGCGCCGGCAAATCTCCTCAAGTGTCGTGTCGTGCAACACCACGAACGCGGGTGTGTTCTGTTCTTTCGCCGTAGTTCGCCGCCACTCTCGTAGATACTCGCTCAACTCCGCATCGGAAGCCGTGAGCCCAGCCGCTGGCGAGATCCTCGGCGCCCGCGATTCTTTCCCGGCATAACTCACACTCCGCACTGGCGCAGCCATCCACTCCGCGGCGCTTCCACAAACATCGCAAGCACCACAGTTCTCCCACTTGGCAGCTTCGCCAAAATGCCCGCAAATCTGCCGATGCCGGCAACGCCGCGACTCCACAAACTCCCGAATGATTCGGTACCGCTCCCATGCCCGCTCGCGCTCGGCCGAATCCGTAATCTGATTCGCAAAAAATCCCAGCAGCCCCGCGTCTTTCTTCTGCCATAGCAAAACGCAATCCGCGCTCAAGCCGTCGCGCCCCGCTCGTCCCGCTTCCTGGTAGTACTGCTCAATCGACTTCGGCAAAGACAGATGAATCACCGCCCGCACCGCAGCTTTGTTAATGCCCAAACCGAAAGCAATCGTCCCCACCAGCACCCGCACTTCATCCGACATCCACCGTTCCTGATTCCGCCGCCGCTCCTCGCTTCCCATCTTTCCGTGATATCCCACAGCAGCGATATCGTGATCTCCGAGAAAATCCACAGTCTCTTCCACGCGATTAATCGTCGGAGAATAAACAATCACGTTGCTGCCAGCATAGCTGCGCAGAGCGCTGACCAGCAGTTCCATCTGTTCCAGCCCTGAACACTCACGCACCAGGTAGCGCAAGTTAGGCCGGTAAAAGCTGGCTATATATTTATCGGGGTCGCGCAATTGAAGCTGCGCCAGAATGTCGTGCCGTACATGCCGCGTTGCACTCGCCGTAAAAGCCGCGATGGGACGATCCGGAAACTTCGCCCGCAACTTATTCAACTGCCGGTATTCCGGACGAAACTCATGCCCCCACTCCGAGATGCAATGCGCCTCATCGATCGCAAAAAATGCGACCGGCACCTGTTGCAACCATCCCGCGGTATCGGCCCGAGCGATCCGCTCCGGCGAAACATAGAGCAACCGGTAAGCGCCGTCCCGCGCGCGCTTCATCACGTGCGCCTGCTCGCCTTCGCTCAGAGTGCTGTTCAACACCGCCGCCGGAATCCCCATCTGCGCCAGCTGCGCCGCCTGATCCTGCATCAGCGCGATCAACGGAGAGATCACCACCGCTGTCCCATCCGACACCACCGCCGGCAACTGATAGCACAGCGACTTGCCCCCACCGGTCGGCATCACCACGCACGTATCGTGCCCAGCCAGCAGGCTGCGCACAATCCGCTCCTGCAGCGGACGAAACGTGCTGTACCCCCAGTACCGCCGCAAAGGCGTCAGCAGATCGGATTCCGCATCCATGAAAAAGAGTATAGGCTCAGGCGAATATTAGGAGAAACGCAAATCGTGGGCGTATTGCTTGAGGTTCGAATCACAATTCTCGACGCAAAATATAGTTGGCTCGGGTTTGTGGTCTGTGCGCCTTTGGCATCCAGATCCGGTGTAAAAAATTTAGGACGTAATCCGCTTAATTCTTTTGAATCAGCTGGTTACGGACCTCGATCCACTTTTGGTCCGCTCAAATTCCTGATTCTAAAGAACTTGACTGCAAAATCCTGGATCGATTGGGCTTAGCTGGGCTTTTTCGATTGTAAAAGAGCGTGTAGGTATTTGGTTTGATTATCGGACGAGGTTGGATTGCGGCGCAAGGTCAGATGTCACACGGTGGCTGTTCATTTCGCCGCAATAGCATTGTGCTTCTTCAACAACTCAACAGTTTCCTGCAACGGCAAAGCCTTAATCGTATGCCCGTTCCCAGTCACATCATGCGCCCGGAACATCGAATTATAAATCGCCTCTTCCGTCGCCTCGATCACAGCTTCGAACAACGGAGACATACTCTCATTGCTCAAGAACCCCTTAGGCCGATAGACCGGCTCACCGAATTCGATTCGCACATCCGGCGAGCTCGAAAAAGCGATGACATAATC
>JBEKJF010000187.1:0-9145 GCA_050011375.1 Candidatus Sulfotelmatobacter sp. | reverse complement strand
CGCACCGCGCGGCACAAGGAGAAGCGACATTAGACCCTGGACTTCCTGTTCGATTTCCGAGATAGCGATGGGAGTCAGCTTGCGTTCGATTAATTTCCGATTAAGCGCAGGAAGTCTGGTTTTCTTGAAGTCGCTCCACTGTGCAATGGCGGCTTTGACGCGCTGGCTGGACTCGTTATAAACGGTGATGGCCTGCGAAGGCGCGGCGCGATCTCCACTTTCTACGACGTGCAGCGCCGAGACCATGTTGACGAAGGCGTCCTGCAGGCTTGCACTCTGCCCGGCCTGCTTCGCTGTAATCGTGGAAATCTCGCTTTGGGCATCCGCGAGCGCGGACTTAATCGACGAATCTTTTTCTCCAATCTCTTGCTCCAAAGCAGCAAGTTTCTTGCGCACCGAATCGATTTCGGCGAGGGTTCGTCGCGCTTCCATGGTATCGGCAAATATTTGCTGGCCAAGTTGCAACTGCTGCTCCAGGGTTTCGGAAGTGGCAGAGGAGCGGGGATCCATGACAACGGTCAGAAGCTGAGTCTGCGGTTTTCCGTCCACAGTAAGTTTGACCGTGTACATTCCCGGCACAGCTTTGGGACCGCTCGGTGTGCGGTATTCAGATTCTTCATCTACACCGGCTCCTCCAGAACTGCTCCAGGTAAGATTCCAGACAAAGCGATGCATTCCTGGATTGGTTTGGAGGACTTCGGGCTGGGGAAACCATCGCTCGGCGATGGGGAGTGGTGGATGTTTTTCCGGACGCTTGTCTTCTGAAGAAAATCGGTGCACGACCTTCTGGTGAGCGTCGATAATCTCCAGCGAAACCGCGCTGGCCGGGGACTTAAGAAAATAATCGATGACGGCGCCGGCAGGAGGGTTCTCGGCGGTTGGCTCCTCTGGAGGAATTGGAGTACCGGCGAAGGAGTCGTTATCGATGCGAACGGCTGGAGCAGGATGGTAAAGCCAGAATGCATTCGCCTTTGCGGCATCTGCAGCCTGCCGCAGCGGAGTGATGTTGTCGAGAATCCAGAAAGAGCGGCCGTGCGTGGCCACGATCAGATCCTCGCCGTGAATCGCGAGATCGCGAACCGATGTGACCGGAAGATTCAGTTGCAGCGGTTGCCAGTGGTCGCCGTCGTCGAAGGAGACGTAAACCCCGAGCTCGGTTCCGGCAAAGAGCAAACCCTTTCTCTCTGTATCTTCGCGAACGGCGCGCGCGAAAGAGTCGGCAGCAATACCATTGCTGATTAGTTGCCAGGTCGCACCAAAGTCGCGAGTTCGATAGAGGTAGGGTGTTTGATCGTCGAGTCGGCTGCGATCCACCGCCGCATACGCTACGGCGGGATCGAAATGCGAAGCCTCGATCAAAGAAATTTTGCTCCATGCGCTCAGGCCCGGGGGCGTCACATCTTTCCAGGTTTTTCCGCCATCGCGGGTGAGATGAATCAATCCCGTATCGCTTCCCGCCCAGATCGTATCGCGGTTCAACGCTGACGGCGCGATCGTAAAAACTACGCCATAGCCTCGCTGTTTCGCGTTCTGAATGGTCGGTGGCCCTTCGGTTTTTTCGCCCGGCTGTTGCGTCGACCCGGTGAGATCGGGACTGATGGTCTGCCAGTGCAATCCGCCATCAACAGTTTTCATCACATACTGCGTTCCGAGGTAGAGCGTGGTGGAATCGGCGGGAGAGAAAACGAGAACAGGAGTCCAAGGATCTCTATATTTTCGTTGATTGATTTCAGAACTAAACGCCGGAACAGGCCAAGGGGTTACGTCTTGACTGAAGCCAGTTCGCCGGTTGTAACGGTCAACTGAGCCATAGGTCCCGCTCAGATAAATAATGTTCGGGTCCTTTGGGTCTGGGGCCATGTATCCGCTTTCACTTCCGCCCGCGGGAAACCAATCGCGAGCAGTGATTTGGCCATGATCGGTGCGGCTGGGAACGGCTGCGCTGCCGCTGTCTTGCTGCGCGCCATAAACGACGTAAGGAAATTCGTTGTCGGCAATTACGTGATAGAGCTGCGCAGTGGGCTGGTTGTACCATGTGCTCCAGGTCTTGCCGCGGTCGAGGCTGACGGTAGTGCCCTGGTCAGTTCCAAGAACCATGCTGGCCGGATTTTTGGGGTCGATCCAAATCTGATGGTAGTCGTCGCCTCCCGGCGCGCCCCGTACAATCGAAATCGTTTTCCCTCCATCTTCGGATCGGTACAGAGCAACATTCGGAATATAGATTACGTCGCGATCATGCTGGTCGATAGTGATGCTATTGAAATACCAAGCGCGGCCAGTGAGACGCGGGTCGGCGTTTTCAAGAGTCCAGCTATCGCCTCCGTCATCGGAGCGATATAGGCCCGCTTTTTTCGCTTGAATTAGCGCGTAGACGCGCTTGCCGTCGGGCGCAACGTCAACTCCAACGCGTCCCCAATCACCGTCGGGCAATCCGTTGCCGCTGAGTCGCGACCAAGTCTTGCCTGCATCTTGAGAGCGGTAGAGACCACCGCCCGGCCCATCGATAGGAGCGTAAGTGCTCCACGGAGGTCGATGCGTATTCCACGCTCCGGCAAACAAGAGTTGTGGGTTGCCTGAAGAGATCGCCAGATCCGAGATGCCGATTTCGGGGCCTTGATCCAGAATCTTGCTCCAGTGCATTCCGCCATCGACAGATTTGTAAACGCCACGCTGTTCATTGGCTCCGTAAGCGTGACCGAGCGCGCCGACGTAGACCACATTCGCATCTCGCGGATCGATTACGATGCGACTGATTTGGCGCGTCTCTTCCAGGCCGATGTGCGTCCAGGTGGCTCCGGCATTGGTGGATTTGTAGACGCCCTTGCCGGAAGACAAATCGGATCGAATGTCTGACTCGCCGGTTCCGACGTAGATTGTGTTGCTGTCGGAAGGCGCCACGGCAATAGCGCCAATCGAACCTACAGGCTGGCCGTCAAAAATCGGAGTCCAGACAGTTCCTGCATCGGAGGTTTTCCAGATGCCGCCATTGACTGCGCCGAAATAAAAAGTGGTCGAGTCACCGGGCACGCCCGCAATGGCAACCACCCGACCGCCCCGGAACGGACCGATGAGGCGCCATTTCAGTCCGCTCGTCAGTTCGGGAGGAATAGACTGGGCAATTGTGGCACTCGTGAGTAAGAGAAAAAAAAGCGCAGTAAGAGTCTCGCGGAAGTAAGACTTAGGTTTCTGCAAATGGCCATCCCTCGCTGGATAGCCAGTCTACCGGAAAACGCGATGCCATTGAATTGACTGGGACTGTGGTTATGGAGTGCTGCGGTCTGCGAACCTCGTTTTGTTTGGGATCACGATCAGTCTAGTCCGGCGTCAGCCCGAGGTATTCTTCGCGTCCTTCAAACACCTCGTGCGCCAGTTTTTCTAGCCGCTGTTTCGGAGTGAGAGGCGCGCAACTTTCATTCGATTTGTCCTGCGTTTGGACCTTCAGTTCGAAGTTTACATTCGCATTCGCGGCCATACGTTTCTCTTTTCTCGCGGAACAGCGCGCGCCCGCCTACACGTAGGGTCATCATTTTGCGGGCCTGCTTCTAAATAGTGTGACATCGTGAGGAAACGTTTCAACGGGTTGTCGACGTGCGGGTGCCGTGTTATCGGCGGAGGAGCGGCAACTCTCAGCCCAACCGCGCGTAGAGTTGAAAAGGCGCCCAGTAGTGGGGATTGTAGAACGCGCTGTTGTGAAGCAGGGACAATTTGGCGTCGCGCAAGGCGACATCCGGGGTCTTGCCCTTTTGCAGTTCCTCGTAAAACTTATCCATGAGCTGCTCGGTAGAATTATCTGTCGCCTCCCATAGTGCAGCGATTACATTGTGGGCACCGGCGCGGAGGAATGCCCACGACAGCCCGACCAGGCCCTCGCCCGAGTACGCACGCTCGCCAGAGCTATAGCACGCCGAGATCGTGACTAGTTCAGCCCGCAACGGATGGCCGATGATGTCGCGAGCGTAAAGCTTGAAAGAATCGTCTTCGGCGCTGCTCTTCGAGAGAACAATCGCCGAGTCGAGCGGGCTCAGGCGGCTTGCCATTCCATGCGCGACAAAATGGATATAAGAAAATCGCTCGGGATTGCTGGCCAGGTAGGCTGGCGGCGTGGCGGCTTGTTGGGTAAGAATTTTCTCCTCCGCGGCCGGAAAACGGAGGGCAACACTTTTCATTTGATCTTCGGCGCGTGGGAGCTGGGGATATTTGTCGTTGGGCGCGACACTGTTACCAACGAGCAGCAGATTGCGTTCGCGCTTTTCTTTATTCGGACGCGCCGCGGCGAGTACACGCAACGAGCTGGCGTTCGTAATGGTCACGTCTTCGATCCAATAGTGCAGCTTTGCTTCGGGCGGCTTTGCTTCGGACGGCTTTGCTTCAGGAACGAGAAGAGTTTCGAAATTAAGATTGTTCAGGCTGCCGTCAGGAATGATGAAGACCTTCGCGTCTTTTTTCAGCAAGGCTTGGGCTGGCGCAACCAACGTGCGATATAGAGACTGGCCGTCTGTATCGGCTGAAGCGAGAACATCCTGCGGACCGGCGAGAGCCTCGCGATAGCGCGCGACGGTCGCATCAATTTCCGCTCCGGGAGGAAGTGTAAACAAGCTGGACTTCTGCGGCGTGATCGCCCACAAATACGACTGCTTCTCGCCCAGCCAGTAGAAAAGGATGACGCCGCCTGCTCGCCGCGCAACCGCCGGCGCATTGAGAACGGCGGGCTTGAACGAAGTTTCATCTTTCTGCAGGAAGCCCAAGCCCTCGGCGAGGGTGCGTCCGCGGCTGTAGTCGGCCACCTGCAAGGCCTCGTTTGTCTTGCCTTGAACGACGAGGAAGTGAACGTAGTCGTCATAGATGCGCGAAGCATTGCTAAGAAATGGCAGCCGCGAATCCTCGTGCTTCAGTTCCGAGCGCGCAGCTTCGAACGTGTTGAGCGCAGCGCGATATTCGCTTTCGGCAGAGGCGCGCTGATTTTCGTCTTCATAGAGCCGAGCGAGGGAACGCTCGGCCTCCCACTTCAGAAAGACAGGAGTGTCTGTGGATTCCGCCACGAAAGTAAAGTTACTCTTGGCAAGCTCAGTGTCATGCAGTCGTGCAGAAACTCGCCCTTGCACCAGTCGCGCATAAACGATGTCGCGCCCATTTTTGTCGACTTCGGCCATGTTGAGCGCCTTGTCTGCGTAGCGTTTTGCCTCATCGAGCCTTTCGGTTTGCTCGCAGAGGAAGGCCAGCGATTGCAAGGCATTGACGGTGTCTTCTCGGCTTGGGAGCTTCTCTGCGAGATCAAGGGACTGCCGGAAGGATTGCTCCGCGGCGGCGTAGTCGCGATTGTCAAGATGAACGTAACCGTTATCCAAAATCCACTTCATCTCGTCCGAAATGTCCCCCATCTCCTCAGCCCGTGCTTTAGCCCCTAAAAACTTCTCTGCTGCTTTCTCGCGGTCACCGAGCCTGTAGTAGGCCCATCCCATGTTTCCGAGCGCCTTTTCGGCGATGCCTGCGTAGTCCTCAGGCACAGCAATTTGAAGGGCATCATTGGCTGAGTCGAGCGCCTCATCAAGATGGGCTGGTTGGAGCGCGGACCAGCTGACGTTAACTAACGCCGAAGCTTCCAAGAATCGGTTGCCGTTTTTACGAGCAGAAATGCGCCCGTCTTCAAAGAGCCTGTGAGCTGACAAAAAATCCCCTAGCAGCATATCGACCCATCCGCGCGCCAAAGGCACACTCGTGCAGGCGGGACTATCCGATGCAACGCAGAGCCGTTCCGCATTTGTAAGCCTGTTCTCGGCCTCCGGAAAATTGCGCGTAAGGGCATAGGCGACGGCCTCCACTCTTTGCAACTGCACTGCTAGATCGCCAGTGGATGGCGGTACTGACTCGGAGGAAAGAAGCGTCAGGACCTCGTCGCCTCTTCGCTGCGCCAGAAGGGCGTTCGCCTCGAGAATCGTGAACTTCCATCTCCATTCGGAGGATCGGGTGTGAAACTCGTCATATCCTTTGCTGGCATCTGCGAGTGCGCCTTTCACGTCGCCGTGCTGAAAAATCTGCAGCGCGTGATCGTATGCGGCTTGAGGGTCGCGGAGCCGAGCGCAGGTCGCTAATGCAGAGATCATGAAGATCAGCACGGCCAACCGCGAGGCTCCGCCCTCGGCGCGTCTCAGCGACCTCCGTCTCGCGTTGTGATGGTGCCGCCGCGCTTCGGGCATGGCGATTTCGACCGTCGCAGGATTCTAACTGAAACGAATATCTGGAGGGGATTGAATCGCCGAAAGTGAGGGTGTCCGAGTGCGATGCGGCGAGTCTGTTCGGCAAGGGCAATTCAGTTGGATGACGCGTAGCAGATCAATCCGTTTATGCAGATAAACGCTCATGGCGATTGGAGGACTCCCCTGCCTCGGGCAGAGAAGTCCCCCCGGTTCGCGCCGACTACCCTAGGACTTCTCCTTGGGCGGCTTCTTGCCTGGCGGCGTTTGGCCAGGCAGCGGTATGGGTGTGCTCGGAGGCGGTATCTGCCCGGTGCCGTTCGGGTCGGTGTACAAGCAACGGATGGTCCCCCGCGCTCCGCCGCCGTGTAACTCTGCGCGGATCATCTTCAGCGTGAACCTGTATTTGTACTCCTCGGTCGTCGCGGGTTCAAGCCTCGGCCCCGCGTTTACCGGGGTGCGCTTTACACTTAATTCGGCGAGGAAGATTTTGCCGAAGAATGGGATGTCGATTACGTGGCCGTACGATTTGCCCGGAGCTCCGGACACGCCGTTGACGAGGGAGCAATTCATCTCGTTCTGGCTCTGGGCCTCGGCAGGATCCCAGTTGAACTGATCGCTGGCCCACTGCGGAAGTCCGGTCATGCGCTTGATGTTGGCGTATTGGTGAGCGATGCGGCTGAAGACGCCGCCATCGTTGAAGTAGGATTCGTCGCCCTTCGGCTTGGGACCAAGAATGTCGAGCTGCGGATCGATCTCAATTTTCTGGCCGGCGATGCGAAGATTTTCGAAGCGTGTGCCGAGAAAACTTACCGAAGGCACGCTGGCGCCAACGGCATGCTCACTCGTAATCTGCGCCACAACGCGGTCGGCAGTGAGAACGTCAAGAATGTTCACGCCTTCCAACACGGAAGTAGCCAGCGTGATTGCACCAAGACCGTCGGAACCCTGAAAGCCCGCGACTTGGCTGTAGCCGCCCTCGTGCGAAACGATGCCCTCCAAACGAAAAGGCTCTGCCCGCTCGAATCTGTATCCGCCTGCTGCGGGCAAATCGACGAACGATTGCTTGCCGACCGTCCGCTGAATCGGCTGTTGAAGTTCGGCGCTGAAAACATAGGCAGTCGCGTCGTAGACGTGACCCGTATCGAGCATGGGTAATTCGTTTGCCAGAGCTGCCATAAGTCTCCTCTTGCTGCTCAATGAATTTGAAGTTCAAACGGGGCCCGACCAACTTCTTTACTTTCTCCCGCGGCGGTGATGCCGCGTACAGCCAGAATGTAGTTGCCTGCTTCTCGCGCAGCCGGGGGCACCTCCACCGGATAGTGGTCCTGTGTGGTTGACGCGGGAATCGCGAGCGTCCATTCCAGCTTTCCGGCGGGATTATACAACTCCGCTATGTATTTGGAGTAACTGGCATCCGGCTCAATTCTCGCAAAAAGCAGAAAGCCCTCGCCCGCACGAATTGAAATTACTTTTTCAGCCGATCCCCAGGTGCCGACATTCAACACAGCAAAAGGTAAGACTCGAGGACTGTTCAACGCATGCTGCAAACGCGGATACATAACCAGATTCTGATATCCGGTCACTACCAGCAACAAGGCCATCACTGGCGCTGCAAATGCCGGACGAAACCACGCAAGCCATCCCGGTTTCGCCGGAGTTGTCGCGGGTGGGGAAGCGGGAACCGGCTGAGGCGGTTCCGCTAATACCACCTTGGTCTGCTCTACGAATAAAGCTCCAGCGCGGACGTCAACGGCGCAATCCGGGCAATCGAAATAGTGTTCCTCAAATTCCTGACGGGTCTGGTCGTCGAGTTCGCCCAGCAGATAACGCTCCGTCAGTTTTTGACGAACCACCCCTTCGTGGTCCATTGATTGAATGCCCCCTAAAAGTATAGTGACGCGCAACGCCCCAGCGTTTCATCGCTGCTAGGTCGAAGTAAATTCCGGCCTATCATTCCCCGTATCTTTTACATACAAAGACTTAAACGCTTGCTTGGCGCGGTGCAGCAGTACGCGCAAATAATCGCGATCTACGCCGAAGTCGCGGCATACTTCATCTTTATCGCGTTCCTCGAGGAAAACCTCGCGTAGCAATCGGCGGTCCCGTTCTGAAAGCCGTTCCAATATCTCGCGGACTTTCTTTTCCATTTCTTTCGCGGCGAGGATGGTGAGAAGGTCAGTCCCTTTAGCCGGAAACTCCCTCGGCTTCTCCTCGTCATCAAGCGAATCGAGGCGCGATCCGGCCCGGTAATGCTCCAGCAAGACGTTGTTGCAGATGGAGTTTACGTACGAGCCCAGGCTCTCGGGTTGCAGCACTCGTCCGTCGCGCAGAGCCATAAAAAAACGGGTGAAAGTTTCCTGCCGGACATCCTCGATTGCCTCGGGAGACTTCAGGCGGGAACGCAGCTTAATCTGGATCAGAGCTCCAAAATACGCGCCGAAATGCTCTTGAGCGCGGAAGTCGCCGGCTCGGAGACGCTCGAGATAGGACTGGTCGAAGGATTGGAATTGCAAAGACCTGCCCCGCGGACCCAGGATTGGGGAACAGTGTAGCACCGGAGGCAAACTGCGGCTATTTTCCGGGCTGAGTGCAGGCAGGAATGCGCGCTTGGAGGTAGTGCATCGGCTATGCATGTGGCCGATAGGCGGGTTCGAGCGAGGAGTACTTACGGGAATAGCGGAGCCCATTAAAAACCTCGAACAGGAACGTCCAGACGTTGATGAGAAAGCTGCACGAAGTGCCGGAGCCGCTTCCCCTGTCGACTCCGGCGCTCTAATGGGATCCCAACCCGGTGGTTGCCAAGTTGTGACCCTAAGTGCGGTGCAATCGCCGCCCTACGGCACGATCCTTCCCACCTGTTTGGAATAGTGCGGCGAGTGCGCGAATCGTTTCAGCGCAGTGTTGATATTTAGCAGATCCGCCGGGAGGGCCCCAAATCCTCATGGCCAAGG
>JBEKJF010000186.1:0-9167 GCA_050011375.1 Candidatus Sulfotelmatobacter sp. | reverse complement strand
GTGGATACTGGAGCATTTAGTTCTATGGCAGAGGGGCTCCTGGTGGAAGCCCATGAGTCCGATTTGAGTGTCGCGAGTGAGGTGACGCAAGCGCGCGTGACGGAAGTCTTGAAGGCCGGCGCCGAAACTTATGAAGGCGAGTTGGAGATGGATTATTTGTCGAGACTCTCGCGATGAATTAACCGCGCCGCTGGTAATTGCTCACCTTTAGTCAAACTGGCGCTTGTGTGTTGATTCCCACTAGGTTCATATCCACAGAAACTGCAGCTGCACGATCCCATGTAACCCAGACTCGGAAGCCGGCAGGGTGGACCTTGCCGGCTTCCGGCATGAACATCCGCACTTGACGTGGGCTTACACCATGCCGCGAATGTTGTCCTTAACCAGTTCGAGCACCTGGTCGCCACGATGGTCCAAAACCATTTTAGTCATCGCCAATGCGAATCCGCGGGCTTCCTGATAGGTCGCTTTCGGCGGAGCGGACATAGCATTCGGATCGGTGGTCATGTCCAGGAGAGCCGGTCCGGGGTGCGCAAATGCACGCTCGATTGCGGCAACAACGTCCGCCTTTTTCTCTACCCGTTCCGCATGGAACCCGATAGCCCGTGCGACGGCGCTGAAGTCCGGATTGTGCATTTCGGTTCCCCAGAAAGGGTAGCCCCCAACCATCTGCTCCAGGCGAACCATGCCCAACGTTGAGTTGTTGAAGACAATGATTTTGATTGGCAATTTTTGGGTGACGATTGTCAGAAGATCCCCCAGTAGCATGGAGAGTCCGCCGTCGCCGCAAAAGGTAATAACCTGCCGGTTGGGAAATGCCATTTGCGCGCCGATGGCGTCAGGCATGGCATTCGCCATCGTTCCGTGATTAAACGAAGTCATTACTCTTTGACCGGGACGGAGCTTCAGGAATTGTGCGGCCCACACGACGCACATACCGGTATCGGCGATGATGATTGAATCGGGCGAGCACAGGTGGCTCACCGCATCCCCTACGTGCTCGGGACGAAGTTTACCGTCAGACCCACCGTTCTCCACATAGGCCTGCATGTGTTTCGTGGCGGTTTGGTGGGCTGTGAGTACGTCATCTAGAAACCCCCGGTCGTCGCCGCGCGATTCGATAAGTGGAAGCAGCGCGTCGAGCGTCTCGGCGACGTGGCCACAAAGACCTAGTTCGATTGGGATGCGGCGGCCGAGGTGCGTGGGATCGCTGTCGATCTGAACGATTTTCGGCTGCGTGGGAATGAAATCAACATAAGGGAAATCCGTTCCCAACATGATCAAAACGTCGCACTGATCGAACCCTTTCTGTAAGCCGCCCCAGCCCAGAAGGCCAGTCATTCCGACGGCGTTGGGATTGTCTGCCTCCAGTATGTCTTTCCCGCGATAAGAAAAGCCGATTGGGGCATTGAGTTTTTTTGAAAGCGCCAAAACCTGATCGCGGCTGCCTCGGCATCCTTCCCCTCCGAAAATCAAAGGCCGCTGCGCGGAGTTTATGATTTCGGCGAGTTTCTCGAGATCGTCATCCGTCGGACGAATGCGCGGGGGATTAGTAAAAAATGGATGCGCTGGCAAATCGACTGCGGCGGGCTGCGCCAACGTATCCCCGGGAATGCAAACCATGCCAACGCCGCGCTTGGTGATTGCAGATTGAATCGCGAGCCGGCTCATAGTGGCGGCCTGGACCGCGGTATAGGCCGCTTCGCAATAATGGGTGCAGTCGCGGAAGATTCTCTCAGGATGGGTCTCCTGAAAGTATTCGGTTCCAAGGAAACGGGTCGGCACCTGCCCCGCGATGGCAAACACTGGCGCGCGGTTGCGATGCGAATTGTAGAGTCCTTGGATCAGATGGAGGTTGCCGGGACCGCACGATCCGGCACACGCCGCGATCTGCCCGGTTAGAAGAGCATCCGCACCGGCCGCGAACGCGCCAACTTCCTCATTTCGACAGTGCACCCAGCGTAGTTTTCCATCGGACTTGCGAATTGCGTCGACGATGGGATTGATCGAGTCACCGACCACTCCATAGACGCGCTGAATGCCGGCATCGATCATCATTTCGGCGACCTGATCTGCTGCTGTTTTTGCCATGAAGTTCTCCTCGTTAAGATTGAAAATTCAGAAGGCAGCAAGATGATTTCCGCCTTGCGCCGCGTTACCTTCGCAAGTCTCTCAGCGTTTTTAGATCATCGACGACATATGCCATGGAAGCTCTCATACCCTTGCCACAACGAGTAGGCGCGAGGTCGGAGAGTTCTTCGTTCTTACAGATCGGAAGTGTCAGAGAACCCTCTCCGACCCAAGCTTGTTCGAGCTTCACATCGCGCGGGATATTCTCGACCAGTTCGTGAACTGCTGGCTTATCCTGCCTATCAGCGGCGAGACGCGGAGTATGAAGGAGATTCACGACGGGCTTCTGCTTCAGCAGCGACATGTCGGTTACCTGCTCCCTGAGCGTTACCACCGCCTCGGCGAGTCTTTGTCCGGCTGATGTCAGGGATCCGGCGAACTTCGATCCCGCAGCGAGGGCTGGACCAGCCTTTCCTGTCGCGGCGTGATATCTGGTCTGAAAAACCTCGCCGAAACGCTTCGGGTAGCCCTGCGTCCAACCGCGGGCAAGTGCTGCATCGTTATCCACAAAAATATACGGACAGTAAGCCACCGGCTTGCCTTGAAACAACGCATCTACGAGGATGAAAAATTCGCGGTATTGATAACGCTGGGGGTCAAGATATTCTTCGTCGTTCCCACTGAACTGCCAATCGTAGAAGAGAGCATTGGCATGCCCATTCGCGGAGCGATCGGGATCGAGCCCAGAAGGCAAGACAGCCGCCACGGCAGAAGGCTCCGACCAGAATTCGACACTAAGAAAGTCGGAAGAGTAATACCAGGGCGGAGCCGGGTTCAGGGTCGATTTGCCTTTTGGAGTGAGCGGATAATTAAAGCCTTTTAGCATTTCAGATCCCCATATCGAATGTTTTGTTAGCGAAAACTTGAATCAGCCGGGAGACAACGGATAGTCCAGCGTGCCACGCTGAGCTAAGCAACCTCAGTGCCATCGTGAAGCGCGATATCTGAGCTGCTAGGGGCATGAAAGCGAGCACTGAAACTAGGATTTACGAGGCAATCGCTTCGGCAAAGACCTGAACGAATCGTGTGGGCGGCGAATGGCTGGTGTCAATGCCGTGACAGGAAAGCCAAAGTCAACGGAATGACATTGCGGTCTCGACTTTCAGCGGACCTGTCATGCCACCTCCAGGACGCTCTTTTCGGAACCAAAAGTTCTGGCATCCGAAAAGTTGGATTTCAATCCGCCGGTGGGCAGTCATTATTTTGGAAGCCTGCATGCAAGCATCTCAGCGTGAATGGCACAGTCGTGAATCAGGATCGTGAGCTCAAAATGCAGGCAAGGGACTGGAATTCGCGGTGACACGGATTGCAACTCCATCGAGCAGCAACCTCACGATCTCAGTCGATCGAGCGGGAAGCGATGCTGTGGTCCGGCTGAGCGGACGGGTCGATGTCGACTCCTCGCCCGATCTTCGCGAGGCCCTGCGGACGCTCTTGTCGACAGAAGGATTGCCCGAGAGCATCACAGTGGACTTAGCCGATGTTTCCTACATTGAGACCTCCGGGATCGCCACTGTGATTGAAGCTTTGAGGACCGCTCGTCATCACCGGATCGATTTCAGACTGCAGGGTCTAGGTGGGGCTGCGCTCCGGCTATTTGAGGTCACTGGAGTGCTGGCCCTGTTCAATAGGAACGAATCCGGACAGAACAGCTCGGGGCAAAAGGTGTCGTGATGGCGAATGTGCTCGAAAATGTCGGCGAAAGAACCATCGAACATCTCGACTATGTCGGGAGCCTGAACATTCAATGGTGGGCCACGCTACGAGCAATGGTACAGGCGCTGCCTTTTGTAGGGAATCGTTACCGCTGGCAGTCCACGGTGAAGCAAATGTTGGAAATCGGCGTAGACGCAATGCCAATGGTTTCGCTGATGGCGATCTGCTCGGGATTCATTCTGGCCATGCAGGGAGCTTCGGAACTGCGACGTTTCGGGGCTGTGCACTACGTCATTGAATTGGTTGCGGTTGGTTTCACGCGCGAACTCGGACCGCTGCTCACCGCCATTGCCATGAGTGGCCGCTCCGGATCGGCGTTCGCCGCTGAGATCGGGACGATGAAGGTGACTGAAGAGATCGATTCTCTCCGCGTCATGGCCCTCGATCCAATCGAGTTTGTCCTCGCGCCCAAGTATCTGGCCGCCTTACTTTCCGTTCCTTGTCTCAGCATCATTGCGAATCTCTTCGGGATATTGGCTGGTGGGCTGTTCATGTTTTTTAGCACTCGCCTTTCGCCACTGCTGTACGGCCATTATGTGCTCACCTCCATTACTTTGCGCGACGTAATCACGGGACTCATCAAGAGTGTGGTGTTCGCAACCATCATCGCTCACGTCGGATCCCTGGAAGGCTTCCGCGTTCACGGAGGGCCCGATTCTGTAGGTCGCTCCACAACGAGTGCGGTGGTGAAGTCGACTTTCCTGGTCATCGTTGCCGATGCGGTATTTACCGCGATTTTTTATTTCACGGTGAAAAATTGATGCCCATCATCTCCGTCCGCGATCTTGTGGTTGAATACGACGGCCGTCGCGTTCTGAATGGGCTGAATCTCGACATCGAGCACGGAGAGACGATGGTATTGCTCGGTGGAAGCGGTTCCGGAAAGAGCACCCTGCTTCGACAGATTATCGGGCTCGAGCGCCCTAAGTCGGGCAGCATCCACGTGAAGGGAACGGATATTACGACTTGCTCCAAGGCTGAGGTCAAGAAGGTTCTGCGCTCGATTGGTGTGGCTTTCCAAAGCGCGGCATTGTTCAACTCGTTGACGGTGGAAGACAACATTGCCTTACCAATACGTGAGCATACGCGGCTCGCATCTTCGATCGTCGACCTTATGGTCTGGATGAAGCTGGCCGCAGTTGGTCTGGCCGACTTTGGCAAGTTGCTTCCTCAGGAGCTCTCCGGAGGGATGAAGAAACGTGCGGCTGTGGCTCGGGCGCTTGCGCTGGGCCCTGAGATTCTTGTGCTTGATGAGCCATCGGCCGGGCTTGATCCCATCGTCGCCGCGGAACTCGACGAACTAATCTTGCTCGTCAAGGAAGCAATGCAGATGACGGTCATCGTCGTTACCCACGAACTGCCGAGCGCCTTCCGCATCGCGGACCGCATCGCGATGCTCTACCAGGGTTCGTTCAGTTCAGTCGGCACGAAAGACGAAATCAAGGCAAGCCAGAATCCGCGGGTCCGGAAATTTCTCGATCGAATTCCTGAAAACATTGCGAAGACCCCGGCGGTGACGGCGTACTTCGAAAAATACATGCAGTCCGAGGAGGTGTACCAGTGACCACAGAAGCGAAAGTCGGCGCGTTCGTCCTGGGATGCTTCTCGGTCCTGGCATTAACGCTTATATACCTAATCAACGCGCAACTCGGTGGACACATGGTTCCTTACCGCACCTATCTTCGCTACGCCGGAGGGCTGGAACCTGGGACGTCTGTGTTGTTCGGTGGGATCAATGTGGGAAAGGTGACGGCGGTACGGCCCGCCACTTCCGACCCCACCAGGATTGAGATTCTGCTGGACGTGAAAGAACACACGCCATTGAATGAAAAATCCATAGCGAAACTGGGGCTGGTTAGTGTCATGAGCGGTGCGGCATTATCCATCACTACCGGCAGCGACGATGCCAAGCGGCTAGCCCCAGGGTCCACGATCACATCGCAGGAGGCCGCGAGCCTTGACGAGATCACCGGGAAGATGGCAGTTGTTGCCGACAATGCAAACGGATTGATCACCGAAGTGCGAGGAGAACTGCATGAAATCAGCGGGGACGCCCGCACCCTGCTCGCAAACCTGAATAGCGTGACGGGCGCACCCAATCAACGAAAAATACGGGACGTGCTCGATAACGTCGACGCGATGCTTGCGACGGAGCGGCCCAAGGTTGATCACCTTATCGATCAGTTGAATGGGCTGAGCGAGCACGCCGACGAAACCATCCAAAATGTGAATGGCACTGTCAGCGAAGTGCGCGAGCCCATCCGCAAAGACGTGGTGGAGTTGCAGAATACTTTGCTCGAAGCCAAGCATTTACTTGCTGACATGCAGGTGTTGGTGAAAGCAAATGATTACAAGATTGACGACACAATCGAAAACCTGCGCACAGCAACCGAAAACCTGGATGACTTGACCGAATCGGTGAAACAACGCCCGTGGAGCCTGATTCGGATCCAACAGCCTGAGGATCGGAAGGTTCCGAAATGAAGAGAATCGAAAGAAAACAAGGGATCGAGTCTGTCCCAAGGTCGATGGCCGGAGGGCGATCATGAGAAAGGCTGCGACGAAAAGTTTGTTCTGTCTGGCAGCTTTTGTGATCCTGACGGGCTGTGGAAGCGTGAGGCACCCAACCTACTACACCCTCAATCTGCCTGCGCCACCGGACCCGCCTGCCGCGCAGAACGCGCACGCCAGCCTCGCGGTTCGTGAATTCCGCGCTCCCACCTATCTGCGTCAGGGAGCGATTGTTTATAGAACATCTCCGGAACAGATCGGCTTGTATGCGTATCACCGCTGGGCGATGGACCCTCGTGACTTCGTGACAAACGCCGTGGTCGAACGCCTGCGTGCGAGCGGAGTCTTTGCCGGAGTGAAGGTTTACGACGGCAGCCGTAATGCCGACTACGTGCTCAGTGGACGTCTGGAAAAACTCGAGGAACTCGACCATCAGGGCGGCGTCAAAGTCCAGGTTGCGATCTCTGCCGAGATGACCAGCATCGCAACAGGAGCGATCGCCTGGAGCAACGCGGTTTCAGAGATAGAAGACGTCGACCGGCGCGATGTGCCAGCTGTGGTCTCGGAAATGAACCGCACCATGCAACGAGCGATTGAAAAACTAGTAACTCCGTTGTCCGCGGGCTGGGTGGAGCGCCGCGCGCAAGTTGAAGCGCCCAACACGAAATGAACGCGGCAGGGCACTGCGAATGGCGCACTTCGACGGGTTTTATGCACTGGCTCAGAAACTACGCCTTCGGTTCTCACCTGGTTGACTGGATCGCGCTAGCAGGCGTGGTTGTGCTCACCTTCGCCATGCGCCTCGCCGCACGAAGACTTATCCTTCCGCTCCTTACACGTAAGCGAGGCTCAGACAAAAATGAGATGGAGTATTGGCGCAAGCATGGAGAATAGAGTGATCCCTGTCGAATGGATCATCTTAGCTACTGTGCCACTTGGTCCCGCTGAGCGCCCTCGATTCCGCTAAGATCCACGTCCGCCTCGTTCCCACACATCAAGACACTCATGCTGAGCCGAAACTCCGAGAGGATGGGTCGAAATGCAGATCCAGTGGTATACGACGTCAAGTGTCACGTGTCACTGACATGGCGGGTCATGAGAATAAGCGAGGCATCGACTTACACAAGAAAAGAACGAACTTGCTCCGCTTGCGAAGGCGAAAACTGCGATCTGCATCCGTTCGTGTTCGTCCTTGTAAGTGGAACTGTACTTGCTTTAACCCACGTGTGAGAACTCCGGCGATCGAGATCTCAGCGAGATCAAGGAGCAACCTTCAATGTCTACCTCGCCAGTTTCCGCGGGATCCGCGGTGCCGGTCGATAAACCAGCGCCGCCCAAGACTGATGCAGATCCGCTAGCTCCGCGCCGAGGTGCCGGGTGGCGAAACTATATAACTCCCGTTCTTGTGTTGCTTCTCGCGCTGGCCGTTTTGATCACCATTACGCGTAACTGGAATGCGTGGGAAGGCGGAAAGATAGAGCAGGAGACGGATGATGCATACGTTCGTGGCGACCTTACTCCGCTCAGCACTAAGGTGGCGGGAATTGTGCGCGCCGTCGACGTGGTGGATTACCAGCAGGTACACAAGGGCGACCTTCTGGTCGAGTTGCAGGATGATGACTATCAAGCCGAAGTAAATCAGGCAAAAGCGGCAGTTGAGGCGGGGCGTGCCGGCATTGAGGAGAATCTTCGCCAACGCGAATTGCAGGATACGCGGATCGCGAAAGCGCTGGCAGGTATCGATCAGGCAAAGGCGCAGATTGCAGCTGCCGCGGCCGGAAAAGATGCCGTCCAGGCCGAACTGGTTCGAGCGCGCTCGGAACGCAAACGTCAAGAGGGGCTTTACCAGACTCACTCGACGACCGAGCAGAACCTTGAGGCCGCGGTCGCGTCCGAAGGAAACCTCTCCGCGCAATTGGCCAGCCGTGACGCCGACCTCAACCAGGCGCAGACCATGCTGCGCAGCAGTGAACTCGCAGCCGAGGCCGAGCGGCGCGGCAAAGTCGTTCTCGAATCGCAGGGGACGCAACTTCAAGCCGACCTTCACGCCAAGCAGGCGAACCTGGCCGCAGTTGAGGTAGACCTTGGCTACACCAAAATCTACGCTCCCGGCGAGGGCACGGTGGGCGAACGGCAAGTTCGGCCGGGGCAACTCGTTTCTCCCGGCACTCAGATCATTTCTTTTGTTGCTCTCACAAAATGGGTGCAAGCGAACTATCGCGAAACGCAGTTGACCAACGTGAAAATTGGAGACGTTGCCGACTTGCGTATCGACGAATATCCCGGGCGACTCATTCGCGGCAAAGTAGTCGAGATCGCGCCGGCCAGCGGATCGCAATTTGCCCTTTTGCCGCCCGACAACGCGACTGGCAATTTCACAAAAGTCGTGCAGCGTATTCCCGTCAAGATTGCGCTCGATGATCCAGCGGTCGCAGCCACGCTCCGCCCGGGACTTTCCGTTGTAGCAACTGTCCGCACCAGGCGATAACCGTTACATGGCAGCCTCGACCATTACAATTCGCCCGTCAGCACTAGAGATCGCCCATGCGGCCGCCGCGGCTATGCCGTCAGAAGTCTCGACGCGCCCTCTTGTCGGTATCCTTGGAGTCGTTACCGGCGCCGGCCTCGTCACTCTCGCCGGTCGTATGCTCAGCCTCGGTATCGCTGATATGAAGGGCCATGTTGGCATAAGCCTGGACGACGGCGCATGGCTCGACAGTGCCTTCAATGCATCGCTCATGTTTATCGGCCCGTTTACTGTCTACATTGGAGGTTTGCTGGGACCGCGGCGCGTACTCCTGTCTGCCGCT
>JBEKJF010000185.1:0-9168 GCA_050011375.1 Candidatus Sulfotelmatobacter sp. | reverse complement strand
ATCGTGGTGTTTCAATCGGAGATCCGGCACGTGTTGTCGGATGTTGGGCGCCGGGTAAGCTTTCTCCGCGGATCCTCCACCGACGGAGATGCGTACGACGACATTGTGCTGGCGGCGAATCTGTTTTCGCAGCATCAGACCGGCGCGTTGATGGTCATCGAGCGCGAGATCGGATTGCGCACCTATATCGAGAGCGGAGTCGCCATGGACGCGCGGCTCTCCTACGATCTGCTGGCCACGATCTTCCGGCCGAGCGCGCCTTTGCACGATGGCGCGGTGATCATTCAGAAAAATCGCCTCGCGGCCGCCGCCTGTTTCCTGCCCCTTTCAATGAATCCAGTGCTCTCCACGCAAATGGGAACAAGGCACCGCGCGGGCATCGGCATCACAGAAGAAACGGACGCGATCGCGGTGATCGTTTCGGAAGAGACGGGCGCGATCAGCATGGCCGTGGGCGGCAAAATCGAACGCGATCTCACCGTTGAACAACTGCGCGAGCGGCTGAGCAGCGAACTCCGGCGGTATATGTCGCCGGTAGCGTTGCCGACGGTCGGGGCGCCCCCCGATGAATCGGATGCGAACCAGGAATCGCCGTTGCGGGCTGGAGTGCAGATGAGTGACGAAGAGGAATCTACGCCGGAAACGGAGCGCCCGCTATGAGGAACTTCCTGCGGCGCTGGGTTCTGCATAATTTCTGGCTGAAGATTTTGTCACTGGTATTGGCGACGGGGTTGTGGCTGGCGATTTCGCCAGATCAGGAGCCGGCGGAAGTCGCAATGCGGGTGCCAATCGAATTTCGGAATGTTCCTGCGGAGTTGGAGATAAGTTCAGCAACCATACCTGAAGCGCAAATCCGCGTGCGCGGCCCGGAGCGCATGATCCGGGAATTGCGGTCGACTGACATTCATGCAGAACTTCAGCTGGCAGATGCCAAGCCTGGCGAACGCACCTTTGATTTGACCGCGCAGCAGGTTCGGCTACAGCGGAATTTGACCGTGGTGCAAGTGGTGCCGGGGCAGGTGCATCTCAGCTTCGACACGCGCCTCACGCGCGAGGTCGAGATTCATCCGCGAGTGACGGGAAACTTCGCGGCAGGAGAGCAGGTCGGAAAGATACTAGTGGATCCTGAGAAAATCAAGATTACCGGGCCGCAGCATCACGTGGAACTGGTAAGCGCAGCCACCACTGATCCAGTGGATGCCTCGGGAACGACGACGACAGCGACCTTCGTGACCAATGTGTATGTCGCGGATGCGCTCGTGCAGGTGGTGCAGCCGACGCCTGTGCGAGTCACGGTGGTCATGGAAAAGAGTGCGCCCGCGGAGAGCGGACATTGAACGACCTCACCTTCGTTCTCATTGATCTGCCGCTTTCATAGTTCTCATTTCCAGTTTCTCAGTTATCATCCTCGGGCTAGACATTTCGAGCTTCCCCCGGCGGCTTCTTTAGCAATTCGCGCAATCTATGAACGATCAGGGTAGACAGTTGTTTGGCACGGACGGAATACGCGGCGTAGCCGGCGAATTTCCTCTTACGGAAGAAAGTACATATCTCATCGGGCGCGCGCTGGGGCACGATTTGATGCGCGGGCAGCAGAAGGCGCAGGCTGTCATGGGGCAAGACACGCGCGAATCCAGCGCCTGGATCGCCGATCGCGTGGCGGCGGGGCTGGCCGCTGTGGGCGTGGACGTGCACAGTGCGGGCGTGATCACGACGCCCGGAGTCGCTTATCTGGCGCGGTCGCGCGGGTTTGCGGCAGGAGTAGTAATTTCGGCGTCACACAATCCCTGGACGGATAACGGTATCAAAGTCTTCTCTGCGGACGGATTCAAGCTGACGGATGCGCGTGAGCTGGCGATCGAAAAAGAAATTTTCGCGCTGTTGGCTAGGCCCGGTGCGGCTGACGATACCGCGATGAAAGTTGCCCGTCCGTCGCTGCCGGGAGAAGCTGGGCTGCGCAAGTCTTACATCGAGTCGTTGGCAGCCAGTGTGTCGTCGGACTTGAGCCGCGTGCGCGTGCTGGTGGATTGCGCCAATGGAGCGGCTACCGCCGAGGCTCCAGAATTATTTCGCAGCTTGCGAATCCCCGCGACCTTCACTCACGTGACGCCCGATGGAAAGAATATTAATGACGGATGCGGCGCGCTGCATCCTGAGACCCTAGGCAAGGCTGTGGCCGCGTCAGGCGGGCAGTTTGACCTGGGTGTAACTTTCGATGGCGATGCCGACCGCGCTCTGTTTTGCGACGGCGAGGGTCGCGTGGTGAATGGCGATGGCGTGCTTCTGCTCGTGGCGCGGGATTTGCAGGCACGCGGGAAATTATCCGGATCGACAGTCGTGGCAACGACGATGTCGAATATGGGAGTGGAGATCGCGCTGAAGAAGTCAGGCATCCTCATGTTGCGAGCGAATGTGGGCGATAAATACGTTCTCGAAGAAATGCTGAAGACGGGCGCCACTCTTGGTGGGGAGCAATCTGGTCACATAATTTTTCGCGACGGCGATGCCACCACCGGCGATGGCCTGCTAACCGCGTTGCGGGTGATGGACGTGATTGTGCGTTCGCAAAAGACGCTGGCGGAGTTGGTCAGCGATCTGAAAGTGTTCCCGCAGAAAATTCAGAATGTGCGAGTGCGGGAAAAGATTCCGTTTGCGCAGATCCCGGAGGTGCAGCGCGCGATTGAAGCCGCCGAGCGCGAACTGGATGGAAACGGTCGCGTCGTTGTGCGGTATTCGGGGACCGAGGCTTTGGCTCGAGTGATGGTGGAGGCGGAGTCAGAAGAGAAGATGCAGGCGCTTACGGCGGGGATCGCAGGGGAGATTCAGAAGGCGTTGGGAGTTTAAGAAACGCTCACTCGAATATCGGGGCAACTCTCGCCAGCACGTCAATCATGATAGCGTCAGGGATGCTTTCCAGCCTCCTCCCGCCGCGGGCGACGAGATCGAGAACGCGGGGCTGATCGCACCGGATAATCCCTGTCGTTTTGCAGCCGGATCCCGTCAAAGTTATGGCGAAACCTGCCGTGCGCGCGAAATTTCCGCCGCTCGTGATGGGCAGAACTACGGGCACTTTGGTGATTCGGTTGAAGGGCTCGGGCGACACAATCAGCACTGGGCGGCGGCCCTTTTGTTCGTGGCCCAAGGTCGGGTCGAGATTGACCAGCCAGATTTCGCCGCGCTTCATTCCTAGCATCAGATCAGCTCGCCGCCAAGAGGCTTGCTGTTCAGCCATTCGCGTTCTTGTTTCGAGCCTTGTTTCAAGGTCCGTTTCGAGCGACGCGCCTTGGGATCGCATTGAGCTAGCAATTCGTCCAGCGAATAGCGTGGGCGCTGACGCGGTTCCACAACGAGACGTCCACTCTCCACCGCGATGCCGACTTTGGCGCCGGACTGCAGTTGCAGGACGTTTAGTAGCGCCGGCGGGACGGCCAACATGACCGAGCCGCCCACCTTGCGCAGATTGGTTGTGTGCATGGCGCTTTCTCCAAGTTATACTCTAGTATAACATAGCGGCAATCTAGGCAGTTAATCCAAATCCCGCCAGTTCGCCCCGACCCCCATTTCTACTAACAGCGGCACCGCCAGCGCGTGAACTTTCTCCATGTGCTCGCGGACCAGCGACTGCATCGCATCCACTTCTTTCTCCGGTACTTCAAAGACCAATTCGTCGTGCACCTGCAAAGTCATTCTTGACTTCAGACCCCGCTCCCGCAACGCCGCGTCAATGCGAATCATTGCCACTTTGATCAAGTCAGCCGCGGTGCCTTGCAGCGGCGTATTGACCGCGGTGCGCTCAGCGAAGCCGCGCTGAGTGAAATTTTTGCTGTTGATGTCGGGGATGGGGCGGATGCGCCCGTGGAGCGTTTTTACTTTCAGTTCGCGGCGAGCTTCTTCCAAGGTTTTGTCAATGAAGGCGCGGACGCCTTTGTACCTTTCGAAATAATTGGCGATAAATAACTTCGCCTCGGCGGGCTCAATGCCCAGATTTTGCGAGAGTCCGAAAGGAGACAGCCCATAAACGATGCCGAAGTTGACGACTTTAGCCTGGCGGCGGTGGTCGGGCGTAACCATTAACGGCGGCACTCCGAAGACTTGCGAGGCGGTGAGCGTGTGGATGTCGTCGCCGCGGCGGTAGGCTTCGACCAGCAGCGGGTCGTGAGAGAAGTGAGCGAGCAGGCGAAGCTCGATCTGTGAATAGTCGGCGGTAAGCAGGACGTGGCCGGGCTCGGCAATGAATGCAGCGCGAATGCCGCGTCCGAGCTCAGTGCGGATGGGAATGTTTTGCAGATTCGGATTCGTTGATGAGAGGCGTCCCGTTGCCGTTCCCGTTTGGCCGAACGTGGTGTGCACGCGGCCGGTGGAGGAATTGATCAAGGCCGGAAGCGTGTCAACGTAAGTAGATTTCAGCTTGGTAAGCTGGCGGTAGTCGAGCACCATGCGCGCGATGGGGTGATCCTCGGCCAGAGTTTCCAGAACGTCGACGGCGGTTGAGATGGTGCGCCCCTTGCCGTACTTCACCGGCTTGGGCAAGTTCAGCTTGTTGAAGAGAACGTCGCCGAGCTGGCGCGGAGACCCCACGTTGAATGCGACGCCAGCGATCTCATGAATCTCTTTCTCTTTCACGGCAATTTCGCGTTCGAGTTCCGACGACATTTTCGCGAGAGCTCCAGTGTCGATCTTCACTCCAGCCTGCTCCATGCGAGCTAGAACGGGGACCAGCGGCAAATCGATTTCTGCGTAGAGGTCGGTTAGCCCCGCCTGCTTTACGTCATCGCGCAAAGCGGCCGCAAGCCTTCCAGAAACGGCCGCGGCTTCCGCCAAATCGCCGCTTACTTTGAAATTGAAACGCCGCAGAGCCACGTCGGCCAGGCGATGCGAGGAGTACGTCGGATCGAGCAGGTAAGAATAGAGCATGGAATCATGCTGCACGCCCTGCAAATGAATGCCGAGGCCATCCAGCGCGTGAATCGCGGATTTGTAATCGTGAATTGATTTCGGCATGCGCGGGTCGGCCAAGACAGCTTTGAGCTTCGCGGCGGCGCCGCTCGAATCCAGCTTGACTGTGAGAGCCGATCCCGCAGCCCCAGAGATCGCGACACGGCGAGCATCAGGTTTAGCCACAACCGCCGGAGACGACGCGTCCGTCAGCGCAAGCATCCCTGACTGTGGCACCTCGTCGATTACTTCTTCTCCGTTGTCGGAAAATGGTTCTGTCTTTTCCAGCTCCACCGCGACGGCTAGCGCACCTTCCGGCGCCACTGAGCTGAGAACCTGCTCCACATCCTCGGCCGACTGCGCTTCCCCATAGTGAGTTTCGGTGACCTGAGCCTCCGGCAGCAATTCCTTCAACAGAGAAGTAAATTCCAGTTCAGTAAAAAGCTGGCGAAGCAAGTCGAGATCAGGCTCGCCCGCGCGCATGGCATCCACCTTCAACTCAACGGGGACGTTGGTATCAATGGTAGCCATGCTCTTGCTGAAGAGAATCGTGTCGCGATTGTTTTGCAGCGATTCTCGATAAGTTTTCTTTTCTACTTCGTTGGCGCGATTAAGAGCCTGCTCGACGGTGCCAAAGCGCTTGATGATTTCAACCGAGCCTTTATCGCCAATCCCGGGCGCCCCAGGAATGTTGTCAATAGAATCTCCGCGCAGGGCCATGATGTCGACAACTCGCTCAGGAGGCACGCCGAGAATTTCCTCGACCATGGCGGCATCGCAGATCAAATTATCCTTGGGAGGATTCAGAATCTGCACATCGTCATTAACGAGCTGCATCATATCCTTGTCGCTGGAGACGACGTAGACATGATGCTTCGCGGCCGCCGCCTTCCGCGCCAGAGTGCCGATAACATCGTCAGCCTCGAACCCGGCGAGTTCGAGAATGGGTATGCGATACGCTTCAAGCGCGCGGCGAATGTAAGGAATCTGTTGCGCCAAATCTTCCGGCATGGCGGCACGATTGGCTTTGTAGCCTTTATATTCGACTTCGGTAAAAGTCTGCGTCTTAATGTCGAATTTGCGCACCGTAGTGATCGCTTCCGCCTGCGTAGCGCGAAAAGTTTTCGCGGCAACGTCGAAGACAGCAGCGAGATAGCCGGGCGAGAAATCGTCACGCAGTTTACGCAGCATGTTGACGAAAACGAGGACCGCTGCGGTGGGAATGCCGGACTTGGTGGACATCCCCGAGCGTTGCCGCGCCATTGCGTGGTAAGCGCGGAAGATGAACGACATGGTATCGATGAGGAAGATGCGGTTGGGGTCGAAGGCTGCCGGAAGGTTCGGTTTGCTGGGTTCAGGTGCGGGATTTTTTTTTCGCGGGGGCAAGCCAGTAGTTTAACAGCCAGAGCGGACAGGAGAAATCTACTGCCTCAGACACGTTCACCGAAGGCGCCGCTGCGTGCGGATGGACCCTTCTACCCCGCTCAGGGCAAGCCCGCGAAGGCGCCCGTCCCCACGCAAGCAACCCAGTTAGAAATCCACCTGGAAGTCAGCTTGAACGATCTTCTTCGCCGCGCCGCTCGAACCGTTGCGAAAAACCAGATAGTACAGCACGGGATGATCCAGCGTGGCCGGAAGTCCAAAGCTTACATCCTGATCGTGAGAAGAGCCCACCGAGTAAACCGTTTCCGCGGGCTGACCCCGAAGAAAGTCGGCATACTGCTCGCCGTTCAATAAAAGAAGATCGACATCCGCGTCTTCATCGCCCGATTGACTTCCCGCCTGTCGCACAAACGAATGAAACGTTCCATGCAGTCGAGGGCTGGCGGCGTGCGCTGGAATTTCAAAGGGAAACTTTGCGGCCGCTGACACGGCGAACGTTTTTTTCACAATGGCGCTGCTGGTGCCGACCGGAGATTCTGCAATGTGGTCGCTCGGATGCGGCTTTGCTTCCCGGCGTTCTTCGGGAGCCTGACTCTGCGTCTGGTGCTCCATCCACTGCGCCAGCGCTCCAACAGCCGCCTCCGTCTTACTGGCTTCTTTCCCCTCGGGCTTGGCATCAGTTGGCTGACCCTGCACGTCGGCCAATGCCGACGTTGTGGCCGCGCGATTCTGGAAAAAATAGTAGCCGCCTACCAAAGCGGCACCCATCAGCAGGCAGGCAATTCCTTTTAACATTGGCGGTCCTCCCCGCTCTATAACTTACCGTGAGCAGTTAGTGCGGCCAATAATCTTTGCGGCTGCGGAGTTACTTCGGTTTGCCGTACTCGGTCGTGTAGTGCAGTTGGATTTCGCCGCACGTGCCCTGCTCTGCGGAGTAAACCACGCAGCTATCGAACGGCCGCGAATAGACGTGCAGGCTGACGGCGCGCTGGTTAAACTCGCGCGGATTGACGACGCGGTGAACCGGTTCGAGCGGGTCGACGGCGCAAGGCTGGGACGCATTCATTTCGACCGTCTCGGCGGTCTTGATTGTGGCTTTGCCGAGCGCGATGTCTTGATGCACCACGTGAAAATTTTCCACCAGCAATCGTCCGATAGGCACGGCCATCCAGCAGTTCTGATCGCGATGATTGTGGACCGAACTGGCCTGCCCGACTTCCCAGCAGACAGCTATTAACTCATACAACGACGTCTTGTCGATCAGATTGCGCGTGTAGTGCTGGCGATCCCAGGTGAGATAGGGCGCAAGCGACTTGGAGTCGACCGGGGTTTCCTGAAGGAATCTGCGGAGTTGCTCCGTCTGATCGAAGGCCGCCTCGGAAAATTTGCGAAGCTCGGCTACGAAATCATCGATTGGAACCTGGTTAACCGCAGTGGACATCGTCTGCTCCCGGAAAAGTATAACCCACCTGGAAAAAATCTTCTCCGCAACCAACACTCTTCAGCATCGCTTAGCCAAGCTCCGGATCACGGGTGAATCCAAATCATTCTATGAACATGCAGTCTCCATAGGAATAAAAACGGTACCGCTCCGAGACTGCATGTTCGTAGGCGCGAAGTATGTTCTCGCGTCCGGCGAAGGCGCTGACCAGCATGAGCAACGTGGATTGCGGCAAATGGAAATTGGTCAGCATCGCTTTGACCACTTTGAATTCAAACCCTCGTTCGACCGCTGGATGAATAAAGATGTCGGCCGAAGCCGCGCCTGCCGTGATAGTTCCCGCGCCTAACCGCACAGCGTGCTCCAGAGTTCGAACCGTAGTAGTCCCGACCGCGACGATCCGCCGCGACGCACGCAAAGCCTGGTTGATGGCGGAAGCGGCCTCAGCCGAAATCGAGTAAGGCTCGGAATGGATCTGGTGATCCTCGACGCGCTCCACTCGAACGGGCTGAAAAGTTCCCAACCCGACGTGCAAGGTAATTTCCACAGTCTCAACTCCGCGCGAGCGAATCCGATCGAGAATTTCTCGTGTGAAATGAAGGCCGGCCGTGGGCGCTGCTACTGATCCGCGCTGCTGGGCATAAACCGTTTGATAGCGTTCTCGGTCGTGAACGGAATCAGCACGCGCGACATAAGGCGGAAGCGGAACATGCCCAATCCGCTCAAGCGCGGTGAAGAAATCGTCGGAGCTCTGCAAGGTTGTCGCGAAGCGAATTTGGCGCTCGCCAAATTCTCCACGAGCCATCACTTGAGCTTGTAGTTCATCCCGCTCGCCGAAGAACAGCCGTTCGCCCACGCCGATCTTGCGGCCCGGCCGCACCAGGCATTCCCAATCGTTCGGCTCGGTGGAGATCTGCCGCGTGAGCAAGACCTCAATCCGCCCGTGAAGAAAATCCCGCGCGGCAGAGTTCTGAGGAATCACCGGCTGCGCGCGAGCGCCTTCGCGTCGTCCGTACAGCCGCGCCGGAAAGACACGCGTGTTATTGAAGACCAGCAAATCGTTGGGTTGTAACAGGTCCGGAAGGTCGCGGAACACCCGGTCGGCATAGCCTCCGGCTCGTTTCAGGTGCAGCATGCGGGCGCCGTCGCGCTCCGCCAGCGGTTCCTGCGCGATAAGGTCGTCGGGAAGATGGAAGTTGAAGTCGGAAACCAACACGGTGTCAGATTATAGGAGGATTCACGATAAGTGGGTCGGCACAGACCTGGCACCGGCGCGGTGAATGCTCGACCGATGGGGCAGTTTATTTGTCAGTTTTCATAAAGTTTGTTGTCTGTTCAGGGTAAGGTGCGGTACTATGCGGGGGCTGTCATTTTAGCCGCTTTTCGTCACTCCCCCGAGAGAGTATTTC
>JBEKJF010000184.1:0-9183 GCA_050011375.1 Candidatus Sulfotelmatobacter sp. | reverse complement strand
AAGAATTTTTTCGGAATCGCGCCGCTGCGTCCCATCCCATAAAGCAGGCGCGCCGCGCCCAACTGCGATCCCATGCCGGAACCGACGGTCGCAATCAGCAGCGTGATGCTGATGGCCTTCGTCATGAGAAGGCCGCCTGCAATGCCGGCAACATGGCTGAACACGTTCTCATCACCAAATTCCGAGAAGACGCCGAAGTCTCTGCCGAAATGCGCGTAGCTCAATAACTGCGCGCCGTAGACCTCAGCCGCCGCCAGGAACCCGGTAATCACGCAGACCAGCACCGTCGCCAGAAAAATGTTGCGCTTAGGATTCTCCACTTCTTCCGACAAGGTCGAGATGCCGTCGAATCCGATATAGGTGAGCACCGCGACCGAGGTTCCATGAAACACGCGGCTGATCGTAAAAGTCTGCGGATTGTAAAACGGCCGAAGAAAATATGCCTCGGGATACTGCGGCAGGTGAAAAATGTAACGCACGGTGTACCAGAAGAAGGCGAGAATCACCGCGCCCATAATCGCGCAAAGAGTTTTATTAATGCGGGCGGAAGTCTGCACCCCGCGCAGGTTCAGCGCCGTAAAGAGTCCAGCAAAAATCAGCGGCCACAACAGCCCAGGGTAAGGGATCTGATATCGCGTTCCGGCGAGTAGATCGGCCATCGCCTTCGCGCACCAGATCGTGCAGATCAATGGATTGAGAATGTAATCCATGGTCATGCTCCATCCGGTGACGTAGCCGAGCGAGGGATGCAGCTCGCGCCCCACATAGGTATAAGCCGAACCGGCGCTCGGATAGACGCGCGCCATTCGTCCGTAACTCATCGCGGTAAAGACCATGGCAACCATCGCGATCAGGATCGACGTGACCACGTGCCCTTGCCCGGCATTGCTGAAAACTCCGTAGGCGGGCATGGGCGCGGTGGGCTGGATGACGATGATGCCGTAAAGGATGAGATCCCAAAGCGTGAGCGTGCGGCGAAGCCGCGGCGCGGACACAGAGACAGCCGGGATGGTTTCCATGAGTCCGCCTATTGGATTATGGGGAGGGCGAAAATGTCAATATTAAAACGATTCTATAGACGTGTTCTCGGCTCGCGCCCAAGAAAGTTGCAGTCTATCACTACCACGCGCCGTATTATTCCTTCATATGAAAAAGCAAACGATCAGCTCTCATGAAGTTGAGCAATGGCAACTACGGGAAATCCGGGCCGGTATCGCCGAGGCTGACTTAGGCCAAGTGATTGGCCACAGCAAGGTAAAAGCAATGGCCGCAAGCTGGCGTAGCGCCATCGACGGCGAGACTTCGCCGAACTACTTCGAAGAACCATAGTCGAACCAATACCCGCGCTGCTCATTCCCTGACATGTGCCGCGTGTTGTATTCCAGAAGATAATTCAGGTGAGCGTCGTCGAGCGGGAACGACTTGCCCGGCGCGTATGGATAATCGTCCATCTTCAGAAATGGCAGCGGCGCTACGAAGTTACCTTCGGCGGCGTAGAAATCCATATCTTTCTCGTAACCATCGGCCGCGAAGAAGTAATCGCGCACCCAGCCTTCGGGTAGCTCAGGCAAGTTCGACGGATCAAAGTCGAGGCGCATTTCGTCCCCCGAACCAAAGACGACCAACTGATCGTCCAGCGCGGTCAACAGCGGCAAAACATCGCCGTAGCGTGTGTAGGTTCCCGCGGGACGCGTGTACGGTCCGGTCGTGCTAATTTTTTCATAGATGTAATTCACGTTGCCCGGCGGCGTGCCTTCGATCTTCAGCGGGAATCCGTGGAAACCGAGATCGGCGCGGAAGAGCGGAACGGACGCCACGCAAAAGTAGCGCCGGCATCCTGCCGGCTGTCCCGAGGGCGTCTCGCCCTCGGCGCGGCGGGCGAGACGCCCGCCGGACTGCCGCCGAGACGGCGGCGCTACGTCTTGCTCCGTACGGTCAATCAGAATGCTGTCCCAATAAACCTGCAGATTGGTAGTAATGCGAATCTTCTGTGTTCCGCGCGGGAGCTTGCCTGTGAGATCGGCAGTCATCGTGCGCGGCCCGCCGGCAGGAAATCCCATGTCGTCGATGACGCGCGTCCACTTCGCGTTTTTATCGTTTCCCACCAGCGCTTCCACATAAGGAGAGATCGCCCGCACGCCGGCTTGCGACGCCGCGTACATACTGTTCGCCGAAAAGTATTCGACCTCGCCATGCAGCAGCAACCACAACGGGCCGCCGCGATAAGGCTCGCCCAGGTCGAGGACGAGACTGTGCGGCTGCGCAAAGCCCTGGAATTGTGTCAACGCAAAATCGCCGAAGTAGCGGTGCGCCAGCAGATCAGGCAATACATTGTGTCCATGTTCATCCCACGCGCCAGCGGGCGGACGTGAATCTTTGCTTTCGCTCACCACCACTTTGAACGCAGGATACGGCGGGTTCGACGCGAAATATTCGTTGGGATAAACCTCGAGGCCGGCGGGATGATCGACCGCCAGCACTCGCACCTGATCGAGATAGACGGCTTCCTCCAGCGGCTCCATAAAGCGGAAGCTGAGAGTCGTCGGCGGTCGTTGGTCTTTGGCCGTTGGCGAAATCTTTTCTCGAATCATGTTGCGATCAATCTTGATGTACTCGACTGGACGCGGAACATCGCGCTGACCGGGACCAACCCAGTGCCCCACCACACCCGCGCCCAGCATGTCAGCAACGAATTCATAGCGCTCGCCATTCCACACAAACAGCGTGGGGCATGAACTACCCCGGCGGTCGATCTCGGTGATGTTCTGCTGCTTGTCTCCGGCAACGTTGATTTCATCTTGCAGCACGCCTGTGGGCCAAAGCATGCGAACGACGTCCGCCTCTTTGGCATCGCCGAGGCCGACGACGATGTCGCTGGAATTCTGTCCCAAGTATCCGTTCGAACCGGCGATCTCAAACTTCTGCCGGTTTCCGCCCGCGAATACTTCGACCTTGGTTCCGATGGCACTCTTGTTGTCGTTCAATCCCTTGAGCGAAAGGCGCAGCCAGTGATTCTGATTGCCGCCTTCATTGCGCAACAGCACCGCAGGACCGTGATTCTGCGTGATCAGCAAATCGGTTGCGCCGTCGCCATCGTAGTCTCCAGTAATGATAGCCCGCGGCTCTTTGAGTTGAATCTTGTCGAAGCCAACATCGGCGGTGACGTCTTTGAAACCATCAGCCCCGAGATTACGGAACAGCCGCACCTCGCCTTTGCCATCTTTGGTTTCGCCAACCGCGACCAGATCGACCCAGCCGTCGTTGTCGTAATCGATGGCAGCGACACCGAAGGCGCGAACCCAATTCGTCTCGGGGAGTTTGACGCGATCGAAGCTCTTTCCATGATCATTGCGCCAGAGGGTTACTGCGGCTTCGTCCTTGCCGGGCCACCAGTGGGTAAAAGCCAGATCCATCCAGCCGTCGTGGTCGAAATCGAGAACGGCTCCTGCCCCGGTATTGGTTGCCCCTGGGCCCTTCCAAAGAGAGCGAATGATGAAGTTGCCTTCCCTTGGATTCTCGAAGACAAAAGGCGAAGGGCTTGTAACAATGAGATCAACTGCACGATCATTGTTATAGTCGCTCCCGATCGCAGTTCCGGCTGCGTCCCTGCGGTTAACGCCGGTGGCTCCGCTGACATCTGTAAACGTTCCATTTCCGTTATTGCGCAGCAGCGCGGCTACGATGCAGACGCCCTTGAAGTTCTTTTCGCAGATTGGGGGCATCCCTCCGATAAATAAGTCTAGGTCACCATCGTGGTCATAATCGACAAACGTCACACCCATGCCCCTCACTGCAGCTCCAGGAACCGCAGTTCCGGTAACATCTTTGAATGTACCGTTCTGCTGGTTGTGAAACAGCTTAAGCCCGTATTTTGCAATCAGGGCGAGGTCTGCGTAACCGTCATTGTCATAGTCGCCTGACGTACACGCGGTCACCGCCTGCTCATCAAGGCCTGCCATGGAAGTTACGTCTTCAAACCTTCCGTTGCCTAAGTTGTGGTAAAGCGCCGCGCGCCCGTGCCAGCCAGTATTCGCGAGAAAGACATCTATCTTGCCGTCATTGTCATAATCGAGGAAGCACGCACCGGAGGTGCCGAACTCCCCCACGCCGCGCCATGCAGATGGCTGGTATGGCAGTCCCGCATCCTTCGTCGCATCCACAAACTGCACCCTGATCTGCGCGGGCGCTTTCAACACCGCCGACGGCGATTCGACTGCTCGCGAGTACTGGCCCTGCTCGCCGTAGGCGAGGCTCATGGGCGCGCCGATTTTTTTCTCTGTGATGTATTGGAATTTTTTCAGATGCTCGCGGGCGTGATCGAGATCAGCGGATTGCTGGTAGGCACGTGACAATCCAAATTCGGCCGAGGCGTGCAGCGGATTTAATTGCAGTGCATGCTGAAAAGCTTCGATCGCCTGCGGAAACTGTTTGGCTTGCACATACGACGCTCCCAGAAAATACCAGGCGTCGGCATCGTTCGCATCGAGTTCGATCACGTGATGAAAGGCGTCGATCGCCGCTTGCGCGTCGCCGGTGTTCTTCGCGAGCAGGCCAATGTTGTACCACGCATACGGGCTCTTCAGATCCTGCTTGAGAGCGGCTTCCAGCGCAGCTTTGGCTTCGTCGATCTTCTGCAGGTTCAAGAAGGCGATGCCCTCGTTCAGGCGCGCTATCGTCAGCTTGGGATCGAGTTCCGCGGCCTGCTGAAAGGACTTGAGTCCTTTTTCGAAAAGCTGCTGGTTCATGTAGGCGGCGCCAAGATTGTTCAGGCACGCGGCCTCGGCTGGATTCGTTTTCAGTTGAGTTTGCGGCTCGGTTGCGAACAGGCCGAACGCGGCCAGGAGAATGCCTGCCAGAGCCGCTGAAATTCGGGGAGTCATTTATGCAAAGATTTAAACACAGAGGACACTGGAAGCACAGGGTAAATCATTGCTTGGGGGATTTCAGTGACGCACCGTACGCCCGGGCGTTGACGATTCCCTTTCCCTCTTCGACGGTTACGGTTTGTGATGCGTTCACGTTGGAGAGCTTATCGACCGCGCCGCTGGGCCATTGAATCTCTACGCTGTCGGCTTTCGTTTCCGCTCCTAAGCCGAAGGTGAGAACGAGTTCGCTCTGCGAAAGATAGCTCGATCCGGAGCGTAGCATCTTCGACTGTTTATCTTTACTGTTGTTCCCTGAGGTCACGCGCACTACTGCGCCGATGCCATCGCGGTTCGACTTTGTTCCCACCAGTTTGAGCCGCAGGCTGTGATTGCTGCCGCCCTCGTTGTGAAATAAGTACGCGGGGCCGGCATTGGTGGTGACGAGCACATCGAGAAAGCCGTCGTTGTCGATATCTGCGTAAGCCGCGCCCCGCGCCACTCTTGGCGCGGCGAAGGCCTGCCCCATCTGAGCCGTTACTTCCTGGAACTTGCCTCCGCCAAGGTTGTGAAAAAGATGGGCCGGCTCGGCATAGCTTACGCGCTTCTGCACGTGCTCGATCTGGTCTTCGATGTGGCCGTCGGCGACGAAAATATCTGGCCAGCCGTCGTTGTCATAGTCGAAAAAGAAGCATCCGAATCCGAGCGTGACCAGCGTAGCGCGTCCTACTTCGGATTGCGGCGCTTCGTCCACGAACAAGCCGTTGCCCTCGTTGTGATAGAGCGAGACCATCTGATTGGCAAAGTTGCTGATGATCACGCTGGGCTGCCCGCTGCGATCATAGTCGGCAGCGTCGACGCCCATGCCGGCGCGCGCAATTCCGTCTTCGCTGAACGCAATACCAGACGTTACGCCGCGCTCCTCAAACGTTCCGTCCTTTTTGTTCAAGTAGAGTTTGTTGGGTTGGGTATCGTTTGCGATCAGGATGTCGGGCCAGCCGTCCGCGTTGTAATCCAGAATCGCGACGCCGAGACTTTTCGATGTTGGATCCGCGAGCCCAGCCTTCTGCGTGGCGTCTTCAAACTTTCCTCCGCCGAGGTTGTGCCACAGACGTACTGCCTTCCCCTTGTACGACTCCGGCGTGCAATAAGACTTGTGCGCACCATCGAGCGTGCAATAAAGATCACCCGGTTCGCTCCACTGCACGTAGTTCGCGACGACGAGATCGAGTTTGCCGTCGCGGTCATAGTCCACCCAGGCGGCGCTGGTCGAAAACTCATTCGGACCCCACATGCCCGCTGCCTTGGTGACTTCGGTAAACGTGCCGTTGCCGTTGTTGTGAAAAAGATGACTCTGCCCTAACGCGGTGATGAAGATGTCATCGAAGCCGTCATTGTCATAATCTGCGACGGCCACTCCGAGTCCGAACATCGGCACGGCCAACCCGGCCTTGCGAGTTACGTCAGTAAAGGTTCCGTCATGATTGTTGTGGTATAGCTTCGGAGTTGTCGGTCCGGCGTGATTGTGCCCGGGCCAGTCTTCGCCGTTCACCAGAAGAATGTCGGGATATCCATCGTTGTCGTAATCGATGAAAGCGCAGCCAGGACCCATGGTCTCCGGGAGCCACTTTTTGCCGAAGGCGCCGTTGTTGTGGGTGAAGTGAATTCCTGCTTGCGAGGTGATGTCGCGAAAGTGAATCTGCTGGGCTGAGGCTGGAATCGCGAACACGAGAATCCACCACGGAGACACTGAGCCACGGAGGAAACTTAAGAGCTTCATCTTGATCCACCAGTCGCGGCGCTGGATGCCAGCCGGGCTTTGCCGGGCTGGACAGCCGCGTCGGCCGTCCCTGCATGCTTGGTGGCGCGGGCGGCGCTCCGACTGAGATTTGGCGTCAGCCCCGGCAGCGGCACCGACACATGCTCGTGAATCGACTGCCTTTCATTGTTGTCCTCGGGATGCAGTCGGCGATACGGTCCAGTAATCGCCTGCGAAGATTCATCGGCTTTGAATCGCAGGTACCGCGCCTGATGCTCTTTCGCCAGCTTTTCATTTCCCAGTCCGCTGTAACATAGCATCAAGTTATAGTGTGCCTGCAGATCTTCAGGGTCGATGGCGAACACGGATTGCAGAACATTCACCGCGTCGGCATACTTGCGTTGCAGGAAAAGAACGCGCCCCAAGTCGTTGAGCGCAACGCGGTCGCGCGGATACTGCGCCAGCACAATGCGCAAGCGCGCGACAGCACCCTCATAGTTGCCGTCCGCACGCAGCACGCGAGCATAGAAAAAGTTGGCCCGCGCGAGATTCGGAGAAAGAGCCAATGCTTTTTCGAGCACGGTGCGCGCGCGCTCCATATCGCCTTCCTGCACGGCACAGCGGCCAATATTCACCCAGCCATCGGGATTATTCGGATCGGCCTCGGTCACTTTTTGGAACGCTGCCGCCGCAGCTTTCAGGTCGCCTTGAAGGAACAAGCCGATACCGTAGTCGTTCCATCGCTGCCACTCTTCTTTTTTCACAATGGTCTTCGGCCCAGGCGCAGGCGCGTTGTGAGCGATTACCGGCAACGTCACTTCATTCTCGGCTACAGTCTCGATGGGCAGGTCAGGAATTGTTTCCTGCTTCGCCGAAACTCCGTTCAGCGATGCCGTGAATACTGTCGGGCGATCGTCGAAGTCAGGAGAGACCGAGTTCGGGGATGCCGGATCAGGTTGCCCGGCAAAAGCTTCATGTGTGCCATACCACGAAAACTTGCGATAGCACAGGCGCGCATGGAGAGTGATCTTGTCGCCGGCGTTTTCTGGAATTGACATGCGGTAATGCACCGTGTCGGCCGCACCCGGAGGAATCAGCCGCACATACACCACCGCGCGCGTCGCCCATGCGTTGCGCTTGTTGATGGGATTACCATGGGCGTCGATCTGCAACGAGCGGTAGAAGTGCGCGCCCTTTTCGACCGGACCTTTGCCACCATCCTCGACCATGCCGCTCCAGAAGAGGGTCTGGCCCTTGTCGTCAGTGGCTTTCAGTTCGAGCCACGTGTCATAAGCGTCGACAGTGCCGCCGGGGAAAAAGTGTCCAACCTTCTTCGTTCGCACGACTACATCTACGCGCACAGTGTCGCCGCGTCGCAATGCAGGCTGTACACGGTTCAACGGAGCCGTGACCGGCGCAGCCTCTCCTCCAGCGCCTGCCTCCGAACTCGGAGTAATTTTGGTTTCCGCTTCTTCACCCACGGCAAACGTTGTTGCCAGATCCGATTGACCGGTGGCACCCGACTTCACCGGCGCCTGCGCTGGAGACATTGCAAAAATATCCACCGTAAGAGCGCCGCTCTTTAAGAATCCTTCGGTCAGTTTCAATTGCGCCGCGTCTTCATTCGCTGTGGGCACCGCGGTGTTCGCGCCGGGGAAGCGATGCGAGTGCACGACTCCGTTGATGTTGCCCGCGTCTTGCGAAGACTCTGCCGGCATGTGGCAATCGGCGCACTGCTGCGGCTTGGGCGGATAGTAGAATGAGCGCGCGCCTTGCCCGGAAACTCCGCTGGCCTGCCAGTTGTCGTACTCGTTGAAGCCGCGGAACCAGCGGTAATGGTTCACTGGAACGTCGAGATGAACTTTGTGACAGGTGGAGCAAAACTCCGCCGTCTGCGTTTTCATGAACGGCTTGAGGAACACGCGGCGGTGCGGCTCGGGGTTCAGCCGGATCAGGAAATCATGCAGCGCGCGGGCAACCGGATTCTTCTCGGCGGCCAATTCATGCAGCTTCGGATACTCCAAATAAAAGTCGGCCTGTCCCATGGTGCTCTTCACGTCGGCGATGGAGTGGCACATCATGCAGCCCAGGCCTGCCTGCGATTCGGGGCGATGCACGATCTGTTTGATCGGCGTATCCATCAAGCCGCTGTAGAGCACGGCCGGGTCGTGGCATCCGCCGCACCATTTCGAGGGCTTGGTGCCAACCGTATCCTGCATGTACTCGATCGACTTGCGATACCACTGATTGTTGAACGACGAAAAATGGTGCGCCGAGCTGAACCACTGATTGTAGATATCTTCGTGACAACGCTTGCAGGAATCGGACTCCATGAAGAACTTGCTGGGAATTTTCTGCTTGCCGTAAACCTGCGCGGAACTGGGGAAGAACGAGCCTTCGGGCCGTCGCCTTCGCCGTTCATGTTGTCGGGAGGCATGATCGGGTTTTGAATGCGGCTGCGCGTCTGCCAACTTTCACGCATGTAGCGCGCGCCGCAACCGGCTCCGGCGAGTACGGCCAGGCAGATTGCTGCGCGGAGGGTGGTTGCTCCGGCGTTCGCAG
>JBEKJF010000183.1:0-9192 GCA_050011375.1 Candidatus Sulfotelmatobacter sp. | reverse complement strand
AATGACGATCTGGTCGGTGGTCGAGACGCCGCCGAGAACTTCCAGCGTGGCGCCGTAGTCGCGTCCGATGTTGATGGGACGCAACTGCACTTTGCCGCCGGGACCGATCACCGCGACCCGCGGTCCCTCGGCACGAAATAGCATCGCATTCACCGGGATCGTAACCTTGTTCACGCCGGAGCCCACGGCGAAGTGCACTTCCCCAAACGAGCCCGGCAGCAAACGTCCATCTTTGTTGGGCACGTCAACCTCGGTCAGCAGAGTTCGCGTAGTAGGATCAATGGCCTCCGCGGTGCGTGCGACTGTGGCAACAAATTTTTGCCCGGGAAATTCCTGCAAGGTAACGGTGGTCTTGGCACCCACCTTTATATATGGCGCGTAGGCCTGCGGAACGCTGGTATAAACCCGCAATGGATCGACGCGCGCAAGGTCAAACAGCTCGCGTCCCGCAGCCCCGGCGCCAGCATTGATCAGTGCCCCGGGATCGACATTGCGCTTAGTGAGCACCCCAGAGAACGGCGCGTAAACATCTTTGAACCCCTCAAGCTGTTCCAGACGGCGCACATTGGCGTCAGCCGCGGCCAAATTGGCCTGGCTCTGCTTGTATCCGCTCTCGTACTGGTCAGCTTCCTGCGCGGAGACGGAATCCGTCTTGCGCAGATTTTCCCATCGGTCCGCGCTAATCTTGGCCAAGTCCATTTGCGCCACAATCTGCTGGCGCGCCGCTCGCGTCTGGTTCAACTCCTGATCTACCTCGGGCGTATCAATCTTCGCCAGCAACTCGCCCTTGGTCACTTTGCTTCCAATGTCTTTGTACCAGCGCACAAGATAGCCGCTGGTGCGCGCGTAAATCGGAGACTCCTCATAGGCCTGCAAAGAACCGGGCAGCACCAGATCCTCATCAGGTTTTTCCGACAGCGGATAAACCACCGCGACCGTCGGCACGGTTTCGCGTTCCGTTTCCTTGGCCAGCGCGCGTTCGTGGCTCATGTGGCTCCAAAGCGTGAGCCCACCGGCAATCAACAGCACCAGCAACAGCACGCCAACAATCATCAGCGCGCGGCGCGGAGGCGCGGGGGGAACCTCGGGCGGTTTCTGGATCGCCGCAGGCTGATGCTTGGAGTGCTGCTGGATCGCTTCAATCTCCTCATCCCGCTGCGCCTGCGCGCTCCGCGCATGATGCTCCTCAGGCTGTCCGGGCTGCGACTGGTTCGCGTCCGACCCTTGCGCCGGCCGCTGTGTGGTCCCCGGGGTCAATTTCGACTCGTCTTCTGCGCTCATGCTCAACTCCAATTCCTGCGAAACTCCATCTCTGATCTCTGCTCGTAATTACATTTCTTGGCGCGAACGCTTGGCCTCCAGGCGGCCATGAACAATGGCGAACACGCTCGGCACAAAAAACAAAGTCGCGACCGTGGCAAACAGCAATCCGCCAATAACCGCGCGGCCCAGCGGAGCGTTCTGCTCACCGCCTTCGCCAAAGCCCAGCGCCATGGGCACCATGCCGATGATCATGGCCAGAGCCGTCATCAGCACCGGGCGTATACGTGTGTATCCGGCAGCAACGGCGGCCTGCAGCGCGGGAATGCCTTCATCCATCTGTTCGCGCGCGAAGCTCACCATCAGAATCGAATTCGCCGTCGCCACGCCCATACACATCACCGCGCCCGTCAGCGATGGCACGCTCAATGTTGTGCGCGTCAGCAGAAGGAACCAGCAAATTCCCGCCAGCGCCCCCGGCAAAGCCGCAATAATAATGAATGGATCAAGCCACGATTGAAAGTTAATGACAATCAATAAGTAAACCAGCAGGATGGCTCCAATCAATCCCACGCCCAGCCCAATGAACGAAGATCGCATGGTAACCACCTGCCCGCGCACCACAATGTTAGTACCGCGCGGCAGGTGTCCTTCGAACGTCTTCAGTACTTTATCCGTGGCTGAAGCAACCGCACCCAGATCGCGATCCTGCGTGCTGGCGTAAACGTCGATGACGGGCTGCACGTTGTAGTGGTTCACCGTAGCCGGCCGCGCCACCGGAGATACCTGCACCAGATTACTCAACAGCTCCGTACCTTGCGGCGAAGTTACCGGTATCGTCATCAGGTCTTGCATGGTGGTCATACGGTATTGCGGCGACTGCACCGCCACCTGGTAGGTCACATCGTTGCGCGGGTTCAGCCAGAAATTAGGAGCAGTCTGAAAACTGCCACTCAGCGAAACCAGCACGCTCTGCGCCACGTCCCGCGCCGTCAACCCTACTTGAGTGACCCGCGTGCGCTCAATATCCATGTGCAGCGTGGGCAGAGACAGCAATTGCTGCACGTGCACATCGGCAGCACCGGGAATGTGCCGCATTTTGTTCGCAATCTGCTGCGCAATTGAGTAATTGCTTGCCATGTCTGCCCCGACGACTTGCACATCAATCGGCGCAGGCAGGCCGAAATTCAGAATCTGTGAAACGATGTCGGCGGGCTGAAAGAAAAACTCTACTCCCGGAAAACGTTGCGGCAACAGCTCCCGCAGATGCCGGACGTACCCCGCCGTCGGATGGTGATGCTCCGGATCGAGAGCGATCAAAATCTCCGCATCGCTGGTGCCAATCGTTCCATTCGAGCTATAGGATTGGTTGATGCCGGAGTTCGGCAGACCAATGTTGTCGAGAATCGTCTGCAGTTCATTCTTGGGGATCTCTTGCCGCAAGACCGCTTCGACTTCGTCGCAGAGTCTTGCCGTCTCCTCTACGCGCAACCCGGGACGCCCGCGCACATGCAGGCGCAGTTGGCCCGCATCCACCTGCGGAAAAAAATCCTGCCCGAGAAACATAAATATCCCAAGCGAGAGCACGCAAAAGATCAGGAAACAAATCACAAACGCGCCCCGATGCTCCAGCGTAGTTTCGAGCAACTGCTCATAGCCACGCCGGAAGTCTTCAAACTTGCGCTCGAAGCCGCGCTGAAAGCGGCCCAGGAACGACTTGGGCGCTTCGTTGCGATGCTCGTGACCACGCATGATGAACATCACAAGCGTCGGAATCAGAGTACGCGACAGCAGATAGCTGGCCAGCATGGCGAAGCTCACCGCCTCCGCCAGCGGTACGAACAAAAATTTTGCCACGCCCGCCAGAAAAAACATGGGCACAAACACGATGCAGATGCTGAGCGTGGAAACCAGTGCGGGCACGGCGATCTGCTGCGCACCGTCAAGAATCGCCTGCCTCATCTCCTTGCCCATGGCAAGATTGCGCTCGATGTTTTCGATTTCTACGGTAGCGTCATCCACCAGGATGCCGACCGCAAGCGCCAATCCTCCCAGGGTCATGATGTTAATGGTCTCGCCCATAGCGCCCAGCAGAATGATGGAACAAAAGATGGAGAGCGGAATGGAAACGGAAATGACGATAGTTGGGCGCCAATCGCCGAGGAAAAGCAGAATCATTACGGCGGTAAGAGCCGCCGCGATCAAACCCTCGCGCAGCACGCCCTGAATCGAGGCGCGCACAAATAGAGACTGGTCAAACAAAGCCGTGACTTTCAGTTCCGGAGGCAGAGTTTGCGCCGCCTGCACCACAATTTTCTTGATCCCATCGACGATTTGCAGCGTGGATGCGTTTCCTATCTTGTAGATCGACATCAGCGCTCCGCGGTTTCCGTCCTGGCGCACGATATTCGTCTGCGGTGAGAATCCGTCGCGTATGTGGGCAACATCGCGCATATAGAGCGTCGCCCCGTTGACGGTCTTCACCGGCAAGTCGTTCAACTCTGCAATCGTCGCCGGCGTTCCGTTCATCTCAACGTTGTATTCCACCGTGCCGAGCTTGATCGTGCCGCTCGGCAAAATCAAATTCTGCGCATTCACGGCGTTGACAATGTCGTTCGGTGACAGCCCGAACTCCTGCAACTTCGGTAGATCGAGATCCACCTGAATCTGCCGAATCTTGCCCCCATAGGGATAAGGCGTAGCCGCCCCCGGCACAGTCGCCAGATAGTTCCGTAGAAAGTTCTGGCCGAGATCGAACAGTTGTTGCTCCGGCAGGGTCTTGCTGCTCAATCCAAGCTGAACAATTGGCGTAGTCGAAGCGCTATAAGAGATGACCAGCGGCGGTACCGTGCCCGGCGGAAGGCCGCGCAACGCGGTTTGGCAGATTGCCGTAATTTCTGCAATCGAGCCTTGTACATTCGTGCCCGGACGAAAAAATACTTTGATGACGCCCAACCCGTTCACCGACTGAGATTCCATGTGCTCGATGTCGTTGACCGTGATATTGATGCCACGTTCGGAATTGAGCACGATACGGTCGGCCATATCCTGCGGCGACATGCCGATGTAGGACCAAACCACCGAAACGACCGGAATGTTGATGTCGGGGAAAATATCTGTGGGCGTGCGGAAGACCGTAACGACGAACAGAATTATGATGACAATCGCCATCACAACAAAGGTGTAGGGACGCCTGAGGGCTAACGCTACGATCCACATCGGCTAGGCACGACTCCAGACTTTGAACGAATGCGTTGCGCGGATGCGAACAAGAATCCGCAGACCTGATTTTAGATTCGATACTAACCGTATTGGATTCCGAATCCGAATTGATTATAGTGTAGAGTGATGGTTATGCGCCAAAAGTATCTGGCTCCCGGTAACCACGGCGGAGCCCGCCGGAAGCGCCCTCCCGGGCGCCCTCGCAGCGAACAGGCCCGCCTGGCCATCCTGCGCAGCACGTTGCAACTCTTAGGAGAGAACGGCTTTTCCGATCTGAGCATTGAAGCTGTGGCTGCAGACGCCGGCGTCGGCAAGGCGACAGTTTATCGTTGGTGGCCCGATAAGGCCGCTCTTATCACCGACGCGTTCGCCAGCAGTACGGGACAGAAGCTCCACTTCCCCGACACCGGCTCCGTTCACACGGACATGAGCCAGCAGATGCGGCAGCTCGTTAAGATTTTTCTTAGCCGCCGTGGCCGTATTGTTTCTGCGATTCTGGCCGCCGGCCAGAGCGACAGAGACGTCATCGCCGCTTTCCGCGACCGTTTCATGAAGCCGCGCCGCCACGAAGCCTACGCGACCCTTCAACGTGGAATTCAACGCGGCGAACTGCGCAAGAACGTGGATATGGACCTGCTTCTGGATTCACTCTACGGACCTATCTACATGCGATTCCTCATCCGGCACAGAAAGTTGACGCCCGACTTCGTCGACCGTCTTTGCGATCTCGTGCTGGCCGGAGCCCGCCCTTAGAAAATTTGTGCGCAAGAGATTGAAGATGATCTGAATCCTCAGCGCGCTCCGCGGCCGTTCTCCGCAACCTCCGCGCTTTAAGATTTGGAATTTGAATTCGGACGAGGGTTATCGCGGAATCCATTGGGCGTGGTTCGTGAACAGGCCGTTCACAAAACAAATCTGGTAAGCAACGAAAAGTCCGAAGCCAAGACTGAGCAGACCTGAAGCCAGCGCCAGCCGCCGCGAAAACTTTTGCCGGCCGCTTGCCATCAGCTTGAAGGCAAATGCAATGCTCATCGTAATCACCATCATGCCGGCAATCGTGCCCACGCCAAAAATCAACAGGTAAGCGACCGCCCAGTGCACGTTTCGGATCGTAGTCAAGACCAGCAAGGCCACAGCCGCTGAACCGGCAAGCCCGTGAACGATTCCCACCACAAGCGGCCGAACGTATTGATACAGACTCACCTTTCCAAACACGCGGTCCATCCAGTCGAGAGGGATATGTTCAGTCGAGTCGGATTGGCTTTCGTATTGGTGAGCGTGCGGATGGTTGTGGACGAGACCTCCGTGGCTGTGCGTGTGTGCGTGGACAACTCTCTCTGCCTCATGATCTTGAATTGACCCGGCAGATATCGACCTCACAAACCCAGCCACGTTCCATACTCCAAGGATGATCAGCATCACTGCGACCGACAGCTCCATGCTCAGCCCGAGCCGCACTGGAATGACAAGATTGAAAACAATGATCCCAGCCCCGACCACCAAGATGGTGAGGGTGTGGCCCAAGCCCCAAAAAGCTCCAATCAAAGCAGCCCGCATGCTGTTGCGCTGGTTGCTGACGATGGTGGTGACAGCAATCACGTGATCGGGATCCGTGGCGTGGCGCATCCCCAGAAAAAATCCCACCGCGAGAATGGATAGAAAACCGATCATGCCTTCCACAGAGTTAGCTGCGTGTCACAACCTTATCAGGCACGCCTCAGAAGATGCCAGCAGTCCAACCCGCGACGCTTCACGGCGCTGCGTGACCGAAACGGTAGGTGAGGCTCACGCTGGCATACGATGGAAGGCGCACGCCCACAACTTCGCTTACAGGATTTCCGGGAACCAATCCGTCAGAGCTAAGGCCTACTTTTCCCGGTCCGTAAACAGACGCCGAAGCGAAGTTCTCCGTTGTCTGCCCCGTCCAGCCGGAGGCAACCATGGCGTTCACTCCGACATTCAACCGCCCTTCCAGAAAGGGCCGCGATACCGCGAAGCGGAACTCCTTGTTCGGCACGCCCAAACAGTAGTAATTGAGCGCGTTCGGGTCGCCGCTCATGTAGCTGCTCTCGCTGCAGCCGCTGCCTACGACCCTTCTGCCCACGTACTCGAATTCACCCTTCGCCTGCAAGCGGAACGGCAACTTCTGGTATGTCCCGGTGAGATCGCCGATCAGCCGCGGCGCCTCAGGCACAACGGAAAAAGATTCGGTTACCAGACGCGCATCGGCCTGCTCGAAGGTCGCGAGCAGTGCTCCGTGCGTAAAGCTTTGGCGCAGCGTGGCTGCCAGGTAACGAATGCGGCCCGGCCCCAGGTCGAATTGCAATCCCTGGTCGGGATCGATCTTGCCATACTCGGCAGTTTGCGTCTCATGCCCCAATGTCAGTTTAAGATCGGTTTTGTTGAACGTCTTACTCGCGGCCAGCTGAAACGATCGTGCGGTCTCCACTGGTTCAACGGTTTTCGGGCCATCCAAAGCTGTTCCCTCTCTTGGGTCTTCAGTGAAGAACGACCTGCCAAAACTGAACGCGATCATCGGACCGTACCATGACTCACCGGGAACTATCGTGATGGTTGCCTTCGGCGAATTCACTCCCGCCCACTTGCTCCACGAATTGGCCGGCGTGATCAGATCCTGATTATTGATGTCGATCTCGTCGCGGCGCCAGCCCAGGTAGTAATGAATGTATTTGCTCAACTCACCCTCACCCGCGACGTAGGGTGTCACCGGAGCGATGGTCACGTTGTTGCCGTCGATAGGAATGAAGGGACCGTAATAAGAAGGCGCAGCGGGACTGTAGAAATTGTAATGATCAAGGTCGTCGCGCCGCGGAGCCTCACGCTCGTAATCGACCCCCGCCAGCAACGTGAAGCTCTTCGCAAGTTTGTTTACATAGGTCGCGTTGCCGCCGGTCACGGTGCGGAACTCACTCTGTCGAATGAGTCCTAATCCGAAGTCGGAAAAAAGAGAAAGATTATAAGTTCTGAAAAATCCTGAGAGCTGCAGTTCCTGATGATCGTCCAACTTCCACACGTCATTCAGTGCCACGAGGGACGTGTGAGTTTGATCCTTTTGTCTGGGATCGATCGTATCTGGATACTCCACCCAACCAGCCGCGGCATCGACCGAATTGAATCCGAAGATCGGCCTCAGTCCCGCGACGTAGCCGTAGCCGAGGTATGCGATTCCGAAGAGCGTCAGCGTGTGATCTCCCGCGCGGAAGACCCGCCCGCCATTGAGTTTGAATTGTTTGCGATGCTCGAGACGATCAAGGAAGCCGTTGCCGAACGAACCTTCCATGGCCAGCCATGAATTCGCTGAAGGGCTCATCCCTGCCGTGGCCGTAATGTCGCGGTAGTCTCCCGTTAGCGTGACAAATGGATCGAGATGCGAGCGCAGCCCGTAGATCGCGGCCAGGTTCAGCGCATGATTGCCTTCGCGCACATTGAAAGCGCCACCATCTACTTGAACGCTCTCGATCGCGCTCGCAATATAAATATTCGGATCGGAATAACCGTTGCCGTGCGCGTTTGCCGACAAATTATTAGGCACCAGATAGCTGCCCACCTGAATGTATTGCGCGATGGGTTCGCCGTGGTCGCCTGCCACGCCGGGCGCAAAGTATTGCGGAGCCTTGATGCCACTCGATGCCGTTTCAATTGGATACCCGGGAATCGAAATCGGAGCGCCGGGGCGGCCGGGGTTAGCGTCCAGCAAATTCTCAGACGCGAAGACCTTGATGGCTGGATCGGGCGAAAGCACGTCGAGATCATTCACGTCAGCGGTGACCGACACACTTTCATTCTGCGTGAGTAGTTGGGTCACTTTCACAATGATTTCTGCATTCGCGCTCGCGACAACGTTGACGGCCTGTTCGACGGGACGAAATCCTGGTGCGTCAACTTTGATTACGAATTGCCCAAGGGAATGAAGTTCGATATGAAACAGCCCATCGGGGCCGCTGGTCGCTCGTTCTCGAACGTGAGTGCGGTCGATCAGTTCTACGGTTGCGCTCGGTAGCGCGTTTCCATCGGGGTCGATGACCCGGCCTTTCAGAGTGATCTCTTGCGCGAGTAGAGGAAGCGCAGAGAAAAGAAGCAGCGACAAAGCCAGGAATCCTGGCGCAGTCGTCTTGCTTCGTGACGCGTTGTGATTGCGCGTGGTCATTTTAAAACGCAGTGATGCCTACTCGATCTGTATCTATAGGTACGGCTGGTTTAGCCTGCCGGATTCCCTATCCTACAGATGAGGCGGATTACATTCATCCTGGCAGGTGCGAGCCTTTTGTAATGCGGATGAGTACCAATTCAAGCGTATGTACTATGGCTCTCAACTAAAATCGCTGAGGCACTTACCGGGCGGCTGAAAGCACGGCCTTTCAAAATGAAGACTGAGCCACTACCGAGCGGGAGCACGGAAGCTAAGAGTCACACAGCCTATTGTTTCAGAGTCCCGGTCCAGTTGAGGATGACTTCCTGAGGGTGAGACTGGCCTCCGCTAAGAGCCTTTAGCGCGGGAAAGCGCTCGCCGGGCGCGGCAGAACCGAGGGCCGCGAATTCGTTTACGTGAATCGGTAATGCCGTTGGAGCGCCGAATTCGAAGGTTTCCACGTTCTGAATTGCGACGGCCATCAATTTTTCACCGATGACATAGTAGAGTTGCTTGCCGTCCAGGCTCCACGAAGGAAACGCGCCGCCGCCGTTGGAGAC
>JBEKJF010000182.1:0-9725 GCA_050011375.1 Candidatus Sulfotelmatobacter sp. | reverse complement strand
GCGCAGGCGCTGAAACAAGGTTACGTCGCCGCTGCCGCGCTCGATGTTTTCACCGAAGAACCGCTGAAGAACTCGCCGCTGCAGGCGATCGAGAACGTAATTCTCACGCCGCACATCGGCGGCCAGACTTTCGAGGCGCAGGAGGCCGTGGGCGTGCAGATCGCGCAACAGGTCCGGGAATATCTGAAGCACGGCGTTATCCAGAACGCGGTGAACGTGCCTTCGGTTTCCGCCGAGGAGTATGCCGAGATGCAGCCCTACATCATACTGGCGGAGCGTATGGGAGCCTTTCTCGCGCAGATTTCCGAAGGCTCGATTGAGGAAATATCGCTGCGCTACAGCGGACACATCGCGGAATGGAAAACAGAACTAATTCGCAACGGAGCGATCAAATCCATCCTTAACCAAACACTCGATGAGAAGGCCAACCTGGTAAATGCGGCATCCCTAGCCGAAGAACGAGGGCTCGCCGTTCACGAGGCGCATAAAGCCAAAGCTTCTACCGGCGGCGCAGGCAGCGTGCTCTCAATCTTTTTGAAAAGCTCGAAAGAAGAGCACATGGTGAAAGGCGCGGTTCTGCGCGGCACATTGCCGCGCTTGCTGCACATCGACAACATCGATATAGAAGCTCCGCTGGAACGCGATCTGATCTACCTGCGCAACCGCGACGTCCCGGGAGTGATCGGCAAGGTAGGCACGATTCTGGGTGAAGGCGAGATCAACATCGCAGACTTCTCGCTGGGCCGTCGCAGCGCGGAGACATCTTCAGAGCCGCGCGAGGCCATCGCCGTAGTCCACGTCGACGGACCTGTGCCGGACGATGTGCTGAAGAAACTGGAGAAGATTCCCGCGGTGCGGCAGGCGAAAGCGGTGCGGCTGTTCTGAGCCAAGAGACCTTCAGGAGTTCGTTTCGTCTCGCCGTGTCCGAGATTGGTGACCTGAAATGTTCAGGATGAGTGCGACAGATCCTCCACGCTCAATGGTGATAGGCGCCATTGTGGTACCACCAGAAGGCGAGGGTTGCGCTTCCGATGAGTACACAGCGCAACGCGACTCGCGAGGCATATTTGCTAACCAGCGAGAGGCCGCCTAACAGACAAGAGAGGAACACCATCGTCCAACTTAATGCTTCGGACGAAATAACCGCGGTTCCCCAACGTAATGCGGTTATTTGTTCCAGAGTGGCATTAAGTTCGGGCACCACTCTGGGGGAAATAACCGGGGTGCTCCAAAATTTCGTGGGTATCGCCAAAACGCCGACGATTCCAGCTGCAATTTCGACCATTCGTAGGAAGAAGAACAGAGGTTGTCCTCTGTCCCGGGATCGGATCTCAGCTACGGCCGCCACAAGGAAGCATCCAAGCGGCAGGAGCAGCAAAGCATATAGGAATAGGAATAAGAAAAACATCTTTGGAACCCCGTTTCCCGTGTGGTCCGTCGTGGATCAGCATTCCTCGGTATGCCCTTTGCACCCAAAATGTTTTCCGACACCAGGTTCGGTCTACGACTCCGCCCCATCCCGCCGCAGCTTGCGGCTCTCTGCCAGCAGAGCCATCGAGTGCATCAGATTCTGCAGCGTGACAATGCCCACCAATCGCTCATCTTCGACCACCGGAATGATGCTGAGATTGCGCGAAGTAAGTTTTCGAAAAGCAGAAGCCAGCGACTCCTGCCGCGCCGAGACCTCGAAAAGTTTATTCATCACGGCCTGCACGTAGCCGTTGCCTTCCAGGCGCAGCGCCTCGAGAATACTCTGCCGCGAAATCACGCCCACCATATCGCTGCCGCGCACCACGGGAAAATCGTCCTGCAGCGAGTGCACTGCCTTATCCAGCGCGTCTTCGAGCGTGTCCGCGGGTGAGAGAGTCGCGAAGTCGGTCAGCATCACTTCTTCCAGCCGTACATTATCCAACACCGACTGAAAGATGACAGCACGTTCTTCAAGCTGCGCCGCCGAAAAGATAATCAGACCGACCATGGTGAGCCAGTGACCACTGCTGAACAAACCCGCGACCATTAAAACCATCGCCAGAGCGTGGCTGATCGAGACAGCGCGTCGCGTCGCGGCAGCGGGATCAATACTGCGTGCAAAAAACGCTCTCAGAATGCGCCCGCCATCCAGAGGATATGCCGGCAGCAAATTCAATCCAGCGATGTAAAGGTTAGCCCACACCAGGCTGCGCGGCAGGTTGCTCGATTGCAGAAAAGGCCACTCGCGCAGATGTGCTCCCACGCCGGCGAGAACAATCACTCCAGCTGCGACCAGCGCGAAAACAAGATTCACCAGCGGTCCGGTGAGCGCGATGCGAACTTCTCGCTGCCAAGCCGCCTCGACGGATTCCGGCTTCTCCAGCCGCGACTCGTCGAAAACAGTAACCCCGCCCAGCGGCAGAAGAATCACCGCCTTCGGAATCAATCCGAACCGCCGCGCAACCAGCATGTGCCCAATCTCATGGGCCGCCACGCAGCCCAGCACGATTCCAACCAGCGCCATATCCCGCGGCCCGTTCGCTGGATGGTTCGCGTTGTACTCCGTCCACACAACAAACAGCGGCAGCACCAGAAACGTCAGGTGCAGACGAACCTCAACTCCAAACAAACGCCCAACGTGAACGGACCAGCTTCTCATAATGCCAACGGCGACCCGGCTCCTGCAAATTCGGCTGCTACAGTTATTTTACATGCTTCGATACATGCTTCGATACATGGTTCGATATATTGGCTCCGGTAATCGAAGGTACAAGCCATGCGCGTGATCGCCGGTAAATACCGAGGACGGCCTCTGCGCTCGTCGAGCGGAAAGGACATTCGCCCCACGTCCGACCGTTTGCGCGAGACTCTGTTTAACGTGCTCACCGCCGGAAATCCTGAAGCCCTCGAAGGTACCGTGTGGCTCGATCTTTTCGCCGGCACCGGTGCGGTTGGCATTGAAGCGCTAAGCCGCGGCGCAAGGCAGGTCTACTTCGTCGAAACCTCACCCGCTGCGGCTAAAGTGATTGAGCAGAATTTGCAGAGCCTCGGAATCGAGCAGGGATACAGAATTCTTCGCGATGACCTCGCCGGAATTCTATGGCGACTGAAGCGGGAGCATGTCTCCGCCGACGTAGTGTTTCTCGACCCGCCTTACCGGATGCAGCAGGCCTATGAGGAAACGCTTACGGCATTGGCCGATTCGTCGCTAGTGTGGGCCATGTCTTTAGTGATAGCGGAGCACGAAAAGAAATTCGATCCGGGCAGTGAATTCAAATCTTTGATGAGAGTTCGCAAACTTGTCCAGGGAAACGCGGCGCTCAGCTTCTACCGCATCGGCGGGCCACCGGACTTAAACGAATAAGAAACCGCGCCTACATCAGCAGTTCGCCAGCGCGGCGCGCGATGGGGTGCTGCATTTCCTGCAAATCGTTCTTCACCATGTTAAGCCCGTAAACGCAGCCTTCGAACTCGCGCGAAAGGTGCGCAAACAACGGAGCCACTTTCGCGTATTCGAAGTGCTCGAACTTCGACACAATGTAATAACTTTCCTTCCCGGCCTTCATCCATTCCACAAAATTCTCCAGACGGTGGCGGCGCAGCCGGAAGCGGTTGATGCTCTCGGGAAACATTCCAGCAAAGAACAGCGCGTAGTCGCCAATATGCTTGCGCACCTGGCGCTCACGGTCAAACGAAGGAGCGGGACCGTAAACCGGGTCGGACTCAAGCAGCATCTCGCCCAGGTCGGTTAGCGGACGATCGGCCGCGTCGTGAATCTTAAATAACTGATCGCTCTCGCAAAACTCCGCCAGCAGATGCGAGACGTAGGCCACCAGTTCTGGATCGCGAATGCCGACCTCCTCGGCATAGCGGCGTCCAACCAATTCCTGAAACAGCTGCCGCAACGGATGAGATTCCCGAATCATGCTTCTCGGTCCCCCCGAAAGCTCCTGCTGCAGCAGGGCCTTCGAATAATGATAAGTAACTTGTTATCCCAGTTACTCCGCAAACGCAAGTGACTTTTGTTTATCGAACGCATCACTTTTCCTAATTACTTGGAGGTATGCAAGTCCTTGCAAGGTTGCCGCGCAATTTTGTTGGCACATGCACGCGTCGGCTGCTAATTACAATGCTTTGCAAGCGAATAGAATGATTGGCAGAAACGAATTCACAAAAGGAACTCATCCGATGGAAAGAATGAACATCTCCAGTGGTACACCTTGGGAACCTACAGTCGGTTACTCCCGCGCAGTGAAGGTTGGGCCTTATATCCACGTCTCCGGCACCACCGCGACCGGGCCAGACGGCAAGATCGTAGGCGTAGGAGACCCTTACGCCCAGGCCGTTCAGACGTTAAGAAATATTGAGAGCGCCTTGCAGAAGGCGGGCGCGACCATGAAGGATGTAGTCCGCACGCGAATGTTTGTGACGAACATCGCCGAGTGGGAAAAAATCGGCAAGGCCCACGGAGAATTCTTCGGCGACATTCGCCCCGCAACCTCGATGGTGCAAGTAAGCGCCCTAATCTCTCCCGAAATGCTGGTAGAAATCGAAGCCGAAGCCTACCTCGAAGCAAGCTGAGGCACTGCTCGTGTGGGTCGGACACTCCTGTCCGACCGCTTTTGACTTTGACCTTGCTTTTGCTTTTTTTCCGTGCTATTCGAAAGCCGGGCGATAGCACCGAGTGAGAATTCAGTTTTTTCTTTGGCCGCAGATGAAGTTTTTCTCAATACCGCCTCAATTTACTTGACAACGGCTTCGCCGTGAGCATAATTCATCAATCCCGCTTATGATTCGGATTGAGACCCGGCTGAAGGGTTGTGAAGCCGGAGGAGGTTTTATGAGCGTGCTGGAACTTTGTGACCGGGAAATTGCGGCCGTTTCGCTCGAAGCCACTGTAGCGGATGCTATTAACAAAATGCTCGATCACCATGTCGGCGCCGTAGCCGTGGTCGACTCCGAATACCGCGTCGCCGGAATCTTTACCGAACGCGACGTTCTGCGCAAGATGGCGCTCAGCCGCACCGACCCGAAGACCACCCCGATCCGCGAACTGATGACCACTCCGGTCGAGATGGCCACGCGGCGCACCGGGCCGGGCGAAGCGCTCACCATCATGCTGGAGCGTCACTTCCGCCATCTGCCGGTAGCGGAGGACAACGGCAAGCTTCTAGGGATTCTTTCCATCCGCAACTTGTTGGAGTGGCGCGTAGAAGATCTCAGCCACGAGCTCGACGCGCTCGAGCAGTACGTCTCCAACGATGGACCCGGAGGCTAGTGCGAGTTCCGGGCTCGCTCGATGACCCAATCCGTCCAGAAGGAAGACTCTCCGCTGGCCAGCAGCGAAGCCTTGCCGAGCACGGCATCCACGAAGTTTTCGATCATCGGATAGTGCAGGTTGGCGTGCGGCGGAAGACTCTCGCGCCCGCCGGGATAAGTCAACTCGGGGCCATTCAGCGGACTCAAATCCATCTCGCCTTCAGTGCCACGAATACGGCATTCGTCCCGACTCACCTTCGAATTCCAGCGAACATCCACAATGCCGCGCACGCCGCCTGCGTAATCGATCATCACCGTCGCGTTATCTTCCACGGCATAGTGATGAACCGCATTCGAAGAGTAGCCGGAGGCGCGTTGGGGTTGCCCGAATAAGAAGTTCAGCACATCAATGCGGTGCGAGCCGATGTCGTAGAGCGGACCGCCTCCAGCCTGCGCCGGATCGAGCAGCCAACTACGAGCACCGCCTTCTCCGTCGCGCCATTCGTGGCAAGTGAGTTCAGCAAGGACGGGCTTGCCGATCGCCCCAGCGGCAATCAGTTCCCGGGCGCGCTGCACCTTGGGATAAGACCTGCGATAGTAAGCTACGCCCAGAGTGCGTCCAGCTTGCTCCGCGGCCTGCACCATCGAGTGCGCCTCAGCCTCGTTCATGGCCATGGGCTTCTCGCACAAAACGTGCTTGCCCGCACGAAGAGCTTGAATCGACGGTGGCGCGTGAAGAAACACGGGAGTCGCAACATATACGGCGTCGATTGCGGGATCGGAGAACGCTTTGTCGAGGCTCGTCCAAGATCGCACTTTATAAGGTGCCGCCTTGCCGAGATCTCGTGTGACGAGGCCATACAAGCAACTTCTGGGCTCGGACTGAATCGCGGGAATGACGCGGCGCACCGCGATATCGCCGATTCCAACTACGATCCAGTTCAGCATACGTTGGCGAAATAAAATCCTTGCAGAAAATGAAAGGCCGGCCTAAGCCGGCCTTCGGTATCGATCTCCAAATCAACGTTACGGCTTTTTGGGAGCGATCGCATCCTTGGCAGCTTTGGCCACGCGGAACTTGACCACAGTCTTAGCCTTGATCTGAATCGGTTCGCCCGTCTGCGGATTGCGACCAACGCGGGCTTTGCGGTGCGCCTTCACCAACCGGCCCAGGCCGGGCACAACGAATACGCCATTCTTCTTGGTCTCTTTCACAGCCACGTCGGCCAACTGCTCGAGAAATCCTGCCACCGTCTTGTTGGGAAGTTCAGTTTTCTCGGCCAGATAGCGGACGAGTTGAGTCTTGGTTAAACCTGATGCCATTTTTCCTCCTTGGGGAAAGACTTGCGATTTATTCCAGCGGGCTTGATCTTACATCACTGCCCTGTGGAAAACACCCTTATTCTACGCGGGTTCCGCACAGATAGCACGCGAAAAAGGGCATTTTTACATGCTAATTCGCAAATGAGGGTCCCGAAATGGCCCAAACACGCGTACCAGAGCGGTTAACCCCTAAGCTGCAAAGCGTTGGCAGTTGGCAACTAGCAAGAGGGGACGGACGCGAGAACAAGGGGGCTGAACGCTGATTGCTGATTGCTAATTGCCAGCTGCTAACTGCTTTCCAACCTCACGCCATCGAATGCGATAATGATGGCTCAGGAGAATTTTAATTTGAGCTGCGCGATCTGCGAGATTCGCAAGGAGAAGCGCTTCTGTCCCGCTGTCCACGGGCGCATTTGCCCGCAGTGCTGCGGCGAACAGCGCGAGGTCACGCTCGATTGCCCCAGCGACTGTCCTTACTTGCAGCAGGCGCGGGAGCACGAGAAGCCGCGTCCAGCGGACCAATTCGACCCCGGTGCGTTGTTCGTGCACATCGAGATTTCCGAGCAGTTCACTTACGAGCGTGAGCATCTTCTCATGGGGCTGACCTATGCTCTGACCAAAGCGGTGCAAGCCGACCGCAGCTTGAACGATCGCGATCTGATCGCAGCTCTCTCCGCAATGTGTACGAGCTATGAACGTCGCGTGAACTCCGGACTGCACTACGAGCAGCCGCTGACCAGCGTCGCGCACCAAGCGGTCGCAGCCCAAGTCGAAGAGATGCTGAAACAATTTCGCGAGGTCGAACAGCGGCAACTGGGACACTCTACGTTGCGCGATTCGGATGTGCTCAAAGCGTTGGTCTTTCTGCTTCGCCTCGCCCACGCACGCACGTCAGGCAGGCCCAAGTCGCGCGCCTTCATCGATTTCCTCCTCGCTCAATTTCCCGAGAAACAATCGGCTGTGCTCTCGCCGCAGGATGCAGGCAGCCGCATCAGCGTGCCTTAAGCAAAGCTGGCCACGGATCTTCACGGATTTTCACGGATAACCCTTTATAGCCAACGCTAAGAACGTGACTTTGATCGGATGTTGATCCGTGTCAATCCGTGAAATCCGTGGCTCAGGTTTTGATCTTTCTCACCACTTGCCCTGCTTCAAGCGCGTCACGCAATTCGATGATCGTCTTCTTGAAAACTGGATGCACAACATTCGCAATTTCCGCCAGAGGCTCGAGCACGAAACGGCGCTCCTGCATCGCGGGATGAGGAATGACAAGATCTTTCGAATCCATAACGATCTCGTCGAACAACAGAATATCGATGTCGATCGATCTTGGCCCTTTCTTCTGCATGCGTCTGCGGCCCATTTCTTCTTCGATTTGAAGAAGTGCCGACATGAGTTCCTGTGGAGTCTGATTGGTCTCGAAAGCGACCGCGCAATTCAGAAACCATGGCTGGCTTGTAAATTCGACAGGCTCGGTTTCGTAGGCAGACGACACTGCAACCACTCGGCCTGCCGCGCCTAGGCGAGCCAGAGCGTCCCGCAGATGAGCTTCGCGGTCGCCGACATTCGAACCTAGAGAAAGATAGACGAGATGGGACATCCTACGGGAAATAGTGTCATGCTTTCTTGCGCAGCTTTCCACTGAAATTTCTCGCGAGCGTTGGCTCAAGTCTGATCTCGAGTGCCGTTGTGCGCGAATCCCGCTCAGCATTCTCCAGATTTCGCGCCCTTTTCATCCCGGTTCGCGCCCATGGAACCCGACACCTTGGTCACTTTTGATAAGTTGCTCCGAACATTAGAATCAAAGCATGACGTTGGAGTCTCTTCTCGTGAGCGGGGATGCCTCAGTGGTCCGGGTGTTGCGCCCGACGCTGGAAAAGCTATCCATTACGGTCGAAGTCTGCCAGGAGGCGAAACAGGCCAGCGAGATTCTCATCTCAGAAAAGTTCGACGCCGTGATTATCGACTGCGATGACCTGCGAGGCGGGTTGGAGGTGCTGCAGTGCTTGCGCGCCACTCCCAGCAACCGCAATTCCATCGCCTTCGCCGTACTCAACGGCAAGAAAACGACAACGCAAGAAGCTTTTGGCATGGGCGTGAACTTTGTCCTGCAAAAGCCCATCAGCAGCTTGAACGCGTCGCGCTGCTTTCATGCGGCGCTGAGTTTCATGGAACGCGAGCGGCGCCGTTATTTCCGCCATCCGCTCAAGATGCCGGTCAAAGTGGTTCTGGAGGAAAAAGAATTAAAAGCCACCAGCACCAATATCAGCGAGCGTGGAATCGCTCTCATGCTTCATCATGCCATTCCTAAGAACGCAAATCCGCGCCTGCAGTTCATGTTGCCCGAGACCAAGATGGCGCTCGAGATCGAAGCGGAAGTAGCATGGGCCGATTTGAAAGGCCATGCTGGACTGCGCTTTCTCAAAGTGCCACAGAGCTCGCAGGAGCTGCTGGAAAAATGGCTCAGTGAGCGGATTGAACAACTTCCCGGGGGCGCGGAGAATCCAGCAGCTACCAGTCCCTCTGCGATCCAGTAGTTCCACTCCTCGTTAGTTCGTTCTCCGGATACTCCGGGTATTCACTTTGTAACTTTTGTGCTGCCGCCTGCGCGTGGCACTCTGGTTGGATACTGGAGAACTGCTGCCATGCTTCCTACCGATTACCGCATCCACCGCGTGCAGAAAACCCTGCGCTGGTTTGAAGAAGACATTCCGCTGCTGAACATGCGAGTCAAGGATCTGTCAGCCGAGAGGCAGCGCTCTGCCCGGCAATTCGCCGCGGCACTCGTCAGCCACACCCGCGCTGAACTGGATCGCCTGCTCGAGGAGCGACCTCAAGCCCATTACGAACCCGGCGACGTACCCTGCGAACCCGCTGACTGAGGACTGGCCCGCCTTCCAGTCGGGCCGTTTCTCAGCAGGCTTGCAAAATTAAATTTTCGACATTGTCAGGAATGCTCCCGGTCTGTTTTGTCGGTGAGCCGCCCGGTCTGTACCCCTCGCTCGGGCACCCCCCTCCCCCCCGGTATATTAGAATCAGCGTGTTAGAGGGAAAACGCCAAATAATCTCTTAGAATCAATAGCTTACGGGCAAAATCCTGCATTTAAAGGACTTAGGGGCTGATTTTCGCCGGAGCGTCCCGCGGCCTGCCGCTGGCGCACTTCCTTTGGCGG
>JBEKJF010000181.1:0-9254 GCA_050011375.1 Candidatus Sulfotelmatobacter sp. | reverse complement strand
CCCGCTGGAATTCCGATGCGGCCGTGCCCCGTTCCAACTTGTATAAGTGCCGGTAAGAATTGCCGCGTGCGATGTTATCGTCATATCCCCTGCTGCCGTGGCGTGTGCAAAGACGGTCGCTGCCCGCGCGAGCTCGGCTAAGTGAGGGGTTGTATTTCGGCTATATCCATACAAAGACAGGTGGTCCGCTCGCACGGTGTCGAGAGTTAACAGCAGGACGTTCGGCTTTGAGAAATGGGGAGTGGTCAGGCGCCGGCTGTTGCCTTGCGCCTGAATAATAGAACCAAAGAAGAAGGCACATCCCAAAACGAAAGCTAAAGCTCCGCCTACCGCCGTTAGTGGTCTTCCCAGAAGAATTGTCGTAGATTGCCTCTCCCGGGCCCGAATTCCTACCGCTGAGATACCGACGAATGTCCCCGCAATGAGGAGGGTGCTGAGGCAGCGGATCAAAAGCGAGTGTCCGCCGAGAGCCTCATTGTTGACCCATGCGGCCAGGAGCAAGAAAAACGCAACCATCCACGGACTCGAGAGCAATGCAAATCTTTCCACGCGATGTTCGGATGACAGGCTCCAGCTCAACACGGCGGCCACACTTATGCTAAACATCAACGTGGCAGGTTCGGGCTTGCCAGCCACCAGGTTGGCGATAAATCCCAGTACGAGCGAGAGCGTCCCGATTGTTCTGAGATGCCGTTTGTTGTTTTCATTTGTCGTCAACGCAGTAAAGAGTCCCGCCCCGAACCCGCCAATGACAATTCCAGCCAGCGCATAAAACGCAAAGAGCAGCAAGCTCAATTTCCAGTGCCATGTCGCCACTACCATTGGCCTGTACACAAGAAGAGGGGCGAGAGTTGTAGCTGCATATTCGATCACACCGTAAACCTGCCAGGCGATCATTCCCCAGAACGCACCCCAGAAGACATTCCTGCTCCACCCTTTGGCCATTCCACTCATCGCGATGAGCCCTTCTGACTCACTGCCCGATCTAGCTCTTCACCGCGTTCGGGGACCATCGCAAACTGCGGGCCACGCTCACTTCGCACTTTTTCTCGAACTGCCGTCAGTTTGTCGCCGACTTCTGGTGTCGCTATCAGTCTTTTGTACAGCTCTCTTGCGACCCACTCGTTTCCTTCATCGTTGTAATGTCCGGGCGCTTCGGCAAAGTAGTGCACGGAGCCGGGCCATATGAACATGCCGTCCTTCATGGTTACAGGCAGCTTATGAAATTCCTCCACCAAGTCCACAAACACAATGCCCCTTTTCATGGATTCGCTGCGAATCCACGCGCGCCAGGCTGGCGTCGGGCCTCGCTGTTCATAGTCATGCAAAGTCGTAGGCAGGCACACTAAAACCAGAACGCTGTTCCTCTGTATCTCCAAGGCCTGAAGATCCTCGAGCATCTTCTCGATGACTTGTGCCTGCTGATCCGTAGGACCACTTGAGAATGGATCGTGCGCAGGCAGTGCCCATCCAACCAAAGAACCGAGCAACTTGACCGACTGAAACTCGCGCAGGAGAAGCCGCTTGCGTTCCAGCCAGGGTAGAACATGAGATTGCACCGGAACAGGAATATTCTCCTTTACTAGATTCCCACTACGGAGATCTAGGATGGGTTTCCCATAACCGACATAACTACTGAGCTGCATGCGCCGGAAATCCTCAGTAATGAAGGCAAAGATATGGATGTGATGATCGAGCGCGGCGCCGTCGCGTTTGTAAGATAAGTACATCTGGTCGGCTCCATAGCCGCTCTCCCCCATGTTGACGGTTTGAAGGTGGGGATTAAGCGATTCCAGAAGTTGGCACCATGTAGAGTCGTTGCCAACCCCTTCGCCGAATGTGAATGAGTCCCCGGAGCAGATTACGCGCAGTCTGCCGGCGGGCACACTTTGCGCGAATTCCTGGCTGGCGCGAAAGCCTTTTGAGTTGGTCGTGAGGCTGATGCCGGGGGCATAGTAGTTCTTCTCGTCGAAGTTCGGAATGCTGACCCACCCCAGTTGCTCATCGTACTGCACAGATGGTCCGGACAGGGCCAAATGCTCGTTAGGCGAGACCAAGCGATAGGTAGCAACTAAGCTGCTGCAGAGACCTTCCCAAAAAAGCAAAGACACGGTGCACCCGCATATTACCAAGATGAATCTCTTGATATTTTTCGGCTGCACCGGCTTCGCCTGAGGTTCCACCGCCGAAAGCTCGATGACTGGCGTCGCGTCAGTTTTGGATTGCATGACCATTCGCTCTTCCAGCACCGGGGGCGCTTCCGGCAACAGTATCTTCGGAACGCTGGTTTATCTTGGCAGCGACTTGGGGTATAGAGATCAGGCGTGAGTAGAGCTCTTTGGCAACCCACTCATGGCCCTGATCGTCGAAGTGTCCGGGAGCTTCGGCAAAATACTGGGTAGAACCCGGCCAAATAAATAACCCATCCTTCCTGGTCACAGCCAGTTTTTGAAAATCATCGATCAGGTCGACCACGAAAAACCCGCGCTTCATGGATTCCTCGCGCACAAACCGCCGCCAGGGTGGAGAGGCTCCGCCCGGCTCGTAATCGGAGACTCGAGATGGTATGTACAGCAAGACGAGTACGCTGTTCTGTTGTTTTTCAATGGCTACCAGATCCTCGAACATTTTGTCGATGACTCGTGCCTGCTCATCGGTGGGCCCATTGGCGAAGCTGGGATCTCGTGGCGGAAACAGCCATTCGACAATCGAGGACATCATCGCCAAAGACCTGAATTGCCGGAGCGGGTGAGGCTTCAGAGCCAACCAATGGAGAAACGTGGACCTCCGGGGAACTGGGATGTTGTCGGTCACCAGTTGGTCACTCTGCAATTTAAGCACTGGCTTTCCATACCCTCCGAGAACGCTGAAGGGCATCCGGCGGAAGTCGTCAGTGACCACGGCGAAAACGTGTGCGCTGTGCTCAAGCCTTGCGCCTTCGCGCTTGTACCAGAGATACATCTGGTCGGCCCCGTAGCCGGTCTCGGCCATGTTGATTGATTGAATACGAGGGTCTATCGATTCCAGATCCTGGCACCATGTGTGATTATTCGCGACGCCATCGCCGTAGGTCTGGGAATCCCCTGAACAGATGATCCGGAATTTTCCGTCTGGAACTTTCTGTGTGAATTCCTCGTCCGACCGGAAACCTTGCGAGTTGGTACGCAAGTAGATGCCCGGCGCATAATAGTTGCTCTCATGAAAGTTTGGAACACTTACCCAGCCCAAGCGCTCGTCATATTGCACCGAAGGCCCGGATAGAGTCCGATGTTGGTGGGGAGACCACAGTTGATAGGCAACGATCAAGCTGCTGCATAGGCCCTCCAGAAGAAGGAAGAAGAGCACGCAGGTTGTCGCCGCTAAGCAGAGTTTCTTAAGCATCTTTGCAGGGAGCTAGGTCAGGTTTACAAATCGGGCGGGGTCGCGTGAATCTGCGGCTCCTCGTGCGGGTGTGGCATAGCCTTTTCGCAACCCAGGCGCGAGCCAAATGAATGCCAGCGTGAACCCAAGTAGCGTGAACGTAATCAAGGGCAATGTCCAGTTTACGGATACGCCGGCATTTCCCAGGCGGGTCATCCAGGGCAAAACAAATCCTCTCCGCCGGAGAGTCCCCAGGACCAGCCTCAGATCGTTCTGGTGCGCGGCGGCCATGCCCAAACTCTGCAGGCAGGACGCAATTGCGACTACCCAGGAGACAACTCGCGGCAGCATTTGGGCTGTTTGCATTGCAAGCAGCGCCAGCGCGGGCACCACTGGTACGAGATATCGAAATCCTGTGGTTGGCTGGAGCCACGAGTACTGATTCGCCGCGCAGAAGACCACAAACCCCGCAAAATACGTGAGCAGAACTATTGTTTCCCGCTGCGGAATCCGGTACGGCACACGCTTTACGAACGGAGCCGCCAGCGCCAGAATCAACGCCGGGCAGTAGACGAAGAGACCGAACCGGGGATCGAAAAAGTTCGCCCAGAAAAGAGTTGGGGATGGCCAATCGAAGCCACGGTATCCGTGAGATGTTGGAGCGGTGGCTGGCATGTAGTGCTGCGAGGGCCGGTAAAACGAGCCAAATGCCCACGTCTGATAGATCGCCAAAGCAAGTACGCCAGGTGCCAAGCCCACCACGAAAGCAGCCATGAGGCACCATCTTTCCGAAGCTGGCTGCTGGGCTGCACGCAGCCAGACATAGAGAGCGGCGACCAGGACTACGACCACGCCACTGAAATCGCACAACACGGCATATCCTGTGAGCAGCCCTGCCAGCGCAGCACGCGTAGGATGAATTGGGGAATCGTTCGGATCCCACAGCAGCAGCAGCGCGGTGAATCCAGCGTCTCCGACCAACAAATTGTGGTTCAAGTGTCCGGCACGAAACAGTACCGGCGTACCCACACCATAGAGCACCGCGGCACCCGCTGCCCGAGCCGCTGGAATCCCCGCCTGTGACAGCCTTGTGCACAAATACGCAGCTGTGCCCGCGGTCGCAGGAGCCATCACCAGTGCAACCGTCAAGAAACCGACCAACAAGAAATAGAGCGCGCGGCCCTCGGATACCGTCCGCCAAAACAAATCTCCTTCGTCGCCTGTGCGACTTGGCCGAGGCAATGTTTGATTCCATGCGTCTACGCGTGCCAGTGCAGGTCGGAGCAATAGCAGCGGGACCGCCGCCGTTAGCGAAGCTCCCGGGTTATTGTTAATGTAAGCGCCACCCCGCGGGCCCCGGAAGATATCTGGCGACCACCCCAGATAGCGATCCACGTTCAGGCTCCCGCGCTCGGCAAGTGCAATTGCGGGAAAATGTTCGCGCACGATATACGGAGCCCAGAAAACCGTGTAGATTAACCAGCATGTGAGAAATACTCGCCACGACCAGCCACCGAACCAACCGAGTCTTCCGCGCAACTTCATCTTGTTGAGAGCTTCAAAATGCCTCTTCAGCAATCCTTGTGGCATTCGCCATCAGCGTTAAAGTGATGTTTTTGGCTGGAAGATCTGGGAAAGTCGAGCCGTCGGCAAAGTACAGATTATCCACGTCGTGGCTACGGCCGTACTTCGAGCAAGTAAGAGGTGCAGGTGTGTCGGTCATGGGAAGGGTGCCAGCGTAATGCACGCTCGCTCCCATCGGACGGACATGCACAGTTCGTGCTGGAGCGAAACACCCTAACTTCCATAGGATGCTTCGAAATGTCGAGATGGTGCGCTTCAACTTGTCGGGCTCGTCGGGCTGAGGGCGATATTCAATGGTAAGCCGGTGCGGTGTGGCGCCGACATCCAGCGTGATGTAATTCTCATCTCGCCGATGGTCAGGGAGATTGATATTCACCATGCCGAGTGCGCCATGAATATTGCGGAAAACCGAAATACTCGTGCCCAAGTCAAATGGAAGCGTCTGGACCAGCGGGTGGATCAAGGCAGTCTTCAATGTAGTCACTAGTCCGTGGACGTACTCGTCCGCAGCTCCTTGTACGGCAAAAGCAATCTGGTGATATTGATAACTGTTGGCATTCCACTTCCGGCCAAGCATCCGCAGATTTACGAACGGCATGAGAATCTGCCGATTGTCCATGACGCCCCGGAGTTCGGGCGTCTCTCCGCTGTTGCGATACACGGACTCAAGGAAAATTCTGGCAGAACAAAGCGTGCCCGCCGCCAACACTAGTGAGTTCGCTGCAAATTCGTGCGTCTGCCCGTTGGCTGAATACGCCACCACACTCTTTACCTTGCTGCTCTCCAGACGAAAGTGATCCACATACAATCCTGAGACATACTGGAACGTCGAGTACGTCCGGCACGCATCGAGGGTCAGCGACGGCGTGTAGAATGCGCGGTTGGGGCATCCCCACAGACATCGCCCGCAGTATCTACATTCTTCGCGGTTTCCAAGATCCCGGCTGAGAGCAGCGACTCGGGCTCGGCCCATCAGACATCCGAATTTATCTTTCAGATATCCGCGATGGCGTTTGTAGGAATCAAGGAGAACCGCGGAGTGTTCATCCAGATCAAGCGGTTCCATAAGCTCACCATGCCATGGAAGGACATCTGAGAGGTCGTCGTGGGCGCCAGTAATTCCGATGTGCGCCGCCACCTTGGCGTAGTACGGCCCAAGTTCTTCATAGCCAAACGGAAACTCTTTGAGATCACGGTTGCTGAATGGATAACACCCACCCGTCCAAGTCTCAGCCAGGCCACCGGCCGCAAACGAGTAAAGCGGGGAAAAGCCGCTCGATTGATGTTGAAATTCCGGCCGGCTTCGAAATACGTGCTGCTTAGTCGGAGGAAACGCATAATATTCGCCGGCCGCTCCCGGTAGCACGAGGGATTCATACCGCGAGCCGAGAAAATACGTCACGGGATCGGGAAGATTGTGTTTCAGCTGGTTCAAGGAATCAGCCGGACGCACTACCTCCTGTCCGGTATGGCCGACATCGAGCATCAGCACCCGCCTGCCTTTCCCCAGCGCAGTCAAAGCGAAGTGCGCTCCACTTGCGCCTGAGCCGACTACAACGATGGTTTCCATCAGTGCTCCAACATTGCTTCCGCACGTGGTTTCCAAGAGAACGCCATGGCGACTCGGACCGGAGTGAAAACCACTACGGAAGCCCCGAACAGGAACGAGTACCTGGCTGCTCGCCAACCGAGAGACGCCAGTGTTGCCAGAGGGCTGCGACCGTCGGCGTTATCGAATACTTCGCAACTGGGCGCGACGCATTCCAGCAATGCCAGAGTGACAACCAACTTCTTTCTCACGATGGACCCTTTGCGGAATACGCTCGCGTAACTGTCTGCCATTCTCGCCCAGAAAGGGGCCCGAGCGGAAATGCTTACCAGGAAGTGGTCGAAATTGTCCGAGCCCAAGCCTGACATCGCATCTGACTTCTGGTGAAAATCCAGGTAGCGATTCACCACATACTGCGAGGGAACGCGGCCGATCAAGTATCGGGTGTACGTAAGACACTCGCGTTCAAGCTGAGATGTGTTCATGGCTGATGAGGAGCATTTCATCGACGCGCTTCATTCCAATCTGCTGCGCCTTCACCCAAGCGTCCGGAGCAATGGTTCCTGGGTTTGTGAATGATGCCAACTGCCCAGCGGTGAAGGGCAAAAACGCCCGCAACCATGGTTCGAAGAAGCCCAGGCACGCCGCAATCGGGCGGGCAGGCAAATGCAGGACTGGTGCGCGTCCTCTGCCGAGGGAACAGCGAATGCGAACCAAAAGATGCTCGATGCTGAGCACGTCCGGACCGCCGATCTCCACTGTTTTCCCTACCAAGGATTCATTCTCTAACATGGCGATTAGAGACGTTGCCACGTCGCTTGCGAGAATCGGCTGCACCGGCGTCCGACCGTCTCCGAACATTGGCATCAAAGGTAAGGCAGCAAGGCGTGCAAGGCCGTCGAGTACGGGGGCGCCATCGCCGAAAATCATAGTCGGCCGAACAATAGTCCAGTGCAGCCCACTCTGCTGAACAACCATCTCAGCCTGTTCTTTCGACTGAGCGTAGGGGTAGTTAGACTTATCCGAAAACTTCACGGCGATGGTACTGACATATAGAAATCGCCGCACGCCCATTCTCTGTGCCACAACCGTGAGAGACCTGGTGCCATCGCGGTTGATTCGAAAGTACTCCTCGGGTGCATGCTTCCCAGTTGCGGCAGCAAGATGCAAGATGGCGCTACAACCGGCCAATGCGTCAGCGTAGGCATCGACGTCGAGAAGGTCCCCCTCAACGAACTTAACGTTGTTCGTGCTGCTCCCAGCGATCTTCCTCCGCACCAGGCAAACGATCCGTCGATCCGGACATGCTTTGTGGAGGGTAAGCAACTCGCGACCGAGAAAGCCGTTAGCTCCCGTGAGGAAGACCGAACCTGCCATTTCGCAAAACCCCTCAGCATTTTAAGAATGAACTAAGTCCCGGACGTTAAGCGCTGCGATTGAGTTCTGTTTCGGCCGTCTGTTCCCGATGGTTGGCAGTTGCCGGTACCCTTCTGGTAGTTGCGACGTCTCCTCCGTTGGGAAGGGCAGGCTTTGCCACAGTCGCTCCAGATAGTACGTCGCTCCATAACTGCCGCCGCAGGCGAAAAACCCCTTTAATGTCTTCCCAGCCCGTCTGAATTATTTTGACGCGGCTATCGTCGTCCTCTATCCATTCCACTGGAAGGTCTTTGATTCGGTAGCCTTGTTTTTCCGCCAGTACGAGCATTTCGGTATCGAAAAACCAGGCTTGGTCTTTGATCTGGGGAACGATCTTCTCGACTGCGTTCCGGCTCAATGCTTTGAAGCCGCACTGGGCGTCGCTGAAACGGGTGAACAGGACCACCTTGACCAGAATATTGTAGATTCGAGAAATTATCTCCCGTTTCAGTGATCTTGTAGTCCGCGATTCCCGCATTAATCTGGACCCGGTTCCGATGTCGTAACCGTCGTGTGCGATGGCATGCAACAACTCGGGAACGTGCACTAGTTTTGTGGAAAGATCCACGTCCATGTAGCAAACGATGTCGGCGTTGCTTCGCAGCCAGGCATGGCGTAGGGCGCGTCCCCGTCCCTTCTGGAGTAGGCGGAGAATCTTCACCTCGGGGTATGTGGCAGCCAATTCCTTAGCAACGTTTTGAGTACCGTCAGTTGAACCGTTGTCGACAATCACGATTCGCCACCGATATGGCAATGACGAACGCAAGAAGCCGAATAAGGTCTCCACGCTCTTCTTCAGAACGTGCGCCTCATTGAGTACAGGAATAACCACATCGACGGTGAGCTGGGCATCGTCCTGCGTGAGTGGCTGAATCATCTTGCAGCCTCCTGTTTGCAAGGCTCTTTGAGTATGGTCAGAGCGAGACGACTGAACATGTCGACTGCGGCATCGGGAAGCGCAGCCACAGAGTCGGAGACTTTCCCTACCACGGAAGAGGTCCTACCTGCTCACAGTTTCCATAACAAAAGATTCCGTGGCTTCGCGGACAGATCCAAGCTGTGTACGCCTGCCTCGTGACCACGCAGCGAATATCAGAGCGGCCACAACCGCAAAGATCGGCAAGGGCGAAACACCTGGGGAGGCGTAGTCCCCATACTGACCGCTGCTCATCCGCGAGAGCACGGTCAACAGTGGAATCTGAAATCCTCCGACGAAAACATGCAGCACGGGGTCGAGGACGCCGAATCCGCGCTCGACATCACGTGACATCGCCATCGACCAAGCCTGCGCTACGGCGATAATCCCAACGACATAGGTCGATCGTCGGGGGATTGCTCTCGCTAG
>JBEKJF010000180.1:0-9282 GCA_050011375.1 Candidatus Sulfotelmatobacter sp. | reverse complement strand
GACTGGAATATCGGTGCGTCCAATGAGTTCGAGCATGCGCAAGGTATGCGCCACTTCCTCATGCAGCCACTGATCGCCCGTCACCACCGTGATGCCCAGGACTTCCGTCCGCGCCGACTGAATCAGCAGAAGCATCGACTGCTGGTCCGTTCCCGCAGGCCCGGCTGCATCTTGATCGATAATGATTTTCCGTTTCTCCTGCGCCCAGCAGGTAAAGCAGAAAATTAGCAAAACTACTGCCGCCAAGCGCCGAACCCTATCTGCTCTCATAAATTGCCTTTCTATCTTCAATCGGCCACCAAGCTAACGTAGAAATGGCGAAGTCTTCAAGTCCATTCGAAAACAAACAGGGCAATGTTCCCGAACCAAAATCGTGCTCGCATAGATTGCGGATTCACTTTCCGACCGACTAGAATGCCGAACTAACGCGCGAGCTTGACTCCAATTGACTCTGCGACTTGCGCCTGACCTATGGGCCGCTTCCTCTTCACCGCAAGCCACTTTCGCCGCGCAGCCTTCATGTTGGCGTTGATCATGTTGTTAGGAGCGGCGGCGATCCTGGGACAATCAGTCGACTCGCAATCAGGACACGCGGGCGCAGCAACATTACAAGGATCCGTCAGAGATTCGAACGGACGCCCAGTCGCAAATGCCACCGTCTGCCTGCAGGCTCGGAGCACGCCCGCAAAAGACGCGCAACCAGTCATCGTACGCACAGATTCTGCAGGAGCTTATCGCTTCTCCGCAATCCGCTCAGATACCTATAACCTTAGCGCGGAGATGACTGGATATGCGACTGCAACTTCTGACTCGATTACTCTAAAAGAAAACGAATCTAAAACGATTGACCTCACTCTCGAGTTAACCAAAACCGCCGACCGCCAAAGTTTGACAGCCCTGCCGCAGTTCTTCGATGAACCGCACTTTACCGTAGCCGGCGTTACTGATACCACGACTCTGGGCGGCCACGGTTCCGACGCGATCGTGCGGAATCGAGAGGCTTTAGTTCAGGCAACCGTTTCGCTGGGCGAACTGTCCCCCCGCAATTCTCCGCCGGTTTCAAACAATCCCGCAGCAGAAAGATCTCTGCGTGAGTCAGTTGAGCACGACCCGAAAAGTTTTGGTCCCAACTACCAACTCGGAGCCTTGCTTGTCGCCGAAGGAAAAGCGCGCGAAGCGCTGCCATATCTGGAACGCGCGTCGGGCGTGAATCCCCACGACTACGACAGCGCCTACGAACTCGCGCTGGCACGCGCCGATAGCGGTGACTACCAGCGCGCGAGGCAGGATATTCAAGCGCTGCTCGCCGAGCAATCCAAATCTGGCCAAGAAAAAGCCAAAGCGCATCATCTGCTCGCCGAAGTCGATGAGAAACTCGGTAGCCCACTCGACGCCGTCAAAGAGTTTCAGCGCGCGGCGGAATTGAACCCGAGCGAGAGCAATCTCTTTGATTGGGCTTCTGAACTGCTGGAGCATCGCGCCGTAGAGCCCGCCTTCGAAGTCTTCGCCAAAGGCAATCGTCTATTCCCGCGTTCCGTGCGGATGCTGGCTGGCCTGGGTGCATCCTGGTACGCTCGCGGTTCCTACGAGAACGCCGCGCAGCGCCTGTGCGAGGCCTCTGACCTCGACCCGAACGATCCGTACCCCTACCTGTTGATGGGAAAAATGCAAGCCGCCGAGACCACGCAATCCGAAGCGATTGTGGAACGGCTCCGACGGTTTGTCAGGCTACAACCGCAGAACGCTCTGGCGAACTATTACTACGCGGTCAGTCTTTGGAAGGCTCGCAAGTCTCCGGACGACATATCGGACTTGGCTCAGATAAAACTTCTGCTCGAGAAAGCTGTTCAGCTCGACCCCAAACTTGGCCCCGGCTATCTCCAACTCGGAATTCTCTACGCAGAGCAGCGCGATTTCCCACGCGCAATCGCCGCGTACCGGCAAGCGATAGCAGCCACGCCCCAACTCGAAGAGGCCCACTATCGCCTGGCGCAGCTCTACCGCCAAACCGGAGAAACCGCGAACGCCCAAGCCGAACTGCAGCTCTATACGCAAGTCTCAAAAGAGCGAGCAGACGAAACCGAGCGCCAGCGGCGTCAAGTCCAGCAATTTGTATTTCAGCTCGGCGACCAAACATCCACGCCGAAGCCGTAACAGCGCCGCCCGCCTTAGAAATTCAGCCTCAAGGCAAACTGAATCAGACGCGGGTTATTGACCGTGTTATTGACCACCCCAAAACTGGAAGGAGTATTGATGTCCTGCTGCCCGGTGTCGCCATATCCATTCATGTAGAACTGGGCATGGTTGAAGAGGTTAAAGAATTCAGCCCGGAATTGCAGGGTCATGGCCTCGCGGAAGGACAAAGGAAAGTCCTTGATCAAGGAAAAATCAGTGTTGACGAAACGTGGTCCATAAACTGGAGCTCGCGGTGCGGTGCCGAGACCTCCGACCGTAATCTGCTGTGGCGTACCAGCGTTGAACTCGAAAGAATCTGAGGTAAAGGCGCAGGGGTTAAACCAGTTCTGTAAAGTATGAATCCGAGACGGCGCTGCGCAACCAGGATTAGCCGCAACCTGGCCGGCTTTATTAGGATCGCCCACTTCGTTCGGCCTCTCAAAAGTATTGCCGTTGTATGAGAAATAAACGCCCGATGGGTTGCTGCTATCGACGATAAACAGAGGAAATCCCGAAGTGGCCCTTTCAATCACAGTGACCTGCCAATTTCCGAGGATGGCATTGGTGGTCCCGCTCCAATTGCTGCCGTAGGTTTTGCCCTTGCCGAACGGCAAATTGTAAAGAATGCTTGCTGTGAAGCTGTTGTTCAGATTCAGTTGCGACAATCCCCAATCCAGCTTCGCAGTTCCGGGCAGTGGGTAGTACAATGCGCCAGGATTCGTACCCAAGCCATCAGTCAGGCCAGTGTCAAAATTCCGGGAATAGGTATAGCCGATCAGAGCATACAAGCCATGCCGCGCACTTTTGGTTTCAGCCTTGACCTGGAGAGAATCGTAGCGGGCCGCGCCAATGCTATTGTTGGTGTCGACCGCTTGGAAAGGAGCAGCATAAGGCCAATTGTTTATACCGCAACCCAATGTGTAGATGCCATAGAGTGGATTCGCAACCTGAGTTCCAGAGACGCTCGTGGCAGTCGGGAAGCAGGCGCTCGGCGATTCGATGTTTTCGTTGAGTTGACTCACGAGGACGTGCGCGCTGCGTGAGCCACCATAACCCACCGTCAGCACAACATTCCCTGGTAGCTGCCGCTCAACATTCAGGTTGAATTGTTGAATGATCCCCTGCTTGAAGTTGCGATTCTCGGACTGAATGGTTCCCGAGTAGAACTGGGGGTTTACCGGCGAGCTATAGACTGCACCCGCGCCGCCATCCACGATAGTGCTGGAGGCGGTAGGAATCGGCAGAAGGAAACCATCCGAAAGAGATCCAAAGGAGCTGCCATAGGCAAAGCAGAAAGTGCATGGATCCACTTCTGCGTAGTACGGCGGGTTTTGCCAAAGTCCTTGTCCACCTTGATTCCAGGCGGAATCGTGGACGATGCCATAGCCGCCGCGTATTGCAGTTTTCTCACTCCCCATGGGCTTCCATGCGAAGCCGATTCGCGGCTCCAGGGCTTTCTTGTCAAACTGGATTCCGACCCGTCCATCGGTAGGGACGCAAACCGTGCACCCCGTTATGCCCGGGCTGCCTGACGGGACGTACCACATCAGGTTCTGCACATCAAAGTTCGACTGCCGGTTAGCCTCTTCGGTTTCGGGCGTTGCCAAAGCCCATGCGAACCCGAGGTTCAACGTCAAATTGTTTGTAATCCGCCAGTTGTCCTGCACGAATGGTCGAAACAGTTTCCAGCGGCGGCCCGTGGTGGCTCCCAGGAATGTCTGGTCGTGGGCCGCAAAAACTCCCATGCCGCCCAGAAGTAAATCGGATATATCATCGCCGCTTTGGACGCCGGTTTCCACCACAAAGCCATCCTGAAACGCGTTATTCCTTACGTTCATTTCCTCGGCGCGAAACCCAAGTCCCGCGCGCACTTCGTGCTTGCCGTGAATCCAGTCCAGCGTATCGGAAAGCGAATAAACGTTAGTCCCGCCTTGGTATGGCGCATATCCGCGATCGCCAATGGAGAAATATGCGGACATATCGAACGAGGTCATGCCGCAACTCTCGCATTCCTGTGGCGCCTGGTTCAAGCTCCCAGGATAGCCAGTGAACGGATCGCACTGGCTCGCAAGGTCAGCGCCGAGGATGCCGAGTTGCGCAGCCTCGCACGTGCCCGTTCCATACGAAAGAATGTGGTTGAAGATTCGGTTGTACCCGGCGGTGAACTGATTGATCAAAGTCGGGGAAAAGACGTGGGTTTCAGTCACGACTACATTGCGCCCGTGGTTTTCAATGTGCTGGTTGCTGCCAAAAGCGTTAGCCTCCGACCAAGTCGGCGAGCCGCCCGGCACAAAGTTCGTTGCTTGATCGTAGCTGAAGCGAACGAACGCTGAATCCTTGCTGGAAAAATTGTGATCGAGGCGGACGTCCCAAGTACCCTCGTTGAGCTTCCTGGTCGGTTGGTTCTCGTAATTGAAGCCGGCATTGCTCGCAAGACCGGGAGTGGGAGTCGGATAAAGCTGAGCTACCGATAAGCCAATAGGATTGATCAGCGCGCCAGGAATCACGTTGCACGCCGTGCCCCCCGTCTGCACACCGGCGACTGGAGCGATGGCGTTGCCTGCTCCGTCGCACTCGAAGGGTGCATAACCGTTAAAGGGATTCGACAAGTCTTTGAAGCCGTCAGCATTGGCCGTGCCGTTGAAAAGTCCGGGACGCGGGACCCCGAGAGGATCGTTGGTAAAAACGTAATCGCCATTGCCATCCGCCGTAGTCATCGCTGTCGTCGGAACGAACCCCGTAAAAGGCACGCCCTCACGCTGCATCTTGGCCTGATAATCGAAAAAGAAAAAAGTCTTATCTTTCTGGATCGGCCCGCCAACCGAACCGCCAAACTGATTTAAATTGAATTTCTGTTTGGACGTAAAAAAGTAGCGTGTCGCATCAAGATCGGTGTTACGGAAGAATTCAAACAACGAACCGTGCCACCGGTTCGATCCCGATTTCGTCGTCACCAAAACTGTGGGGCCCGCGCGTTCGCCGTACTCAGCGGAGTAGTTGTAGGTCAACACCTTGAATTCCTGGATGTCGTCGATCGAGGAGAAAATCGCAATCCCGCCCTCATCCAGCTGATTGTTATCGTTGCCATCGAGCAGCCAGTCGGTTTCCTGTTCACGCGAACCACCTGAAGAAAGCGAGAACGACCCGCGAGTGGCCGCCTCGCTGCTCGCAGCGCTGGTGAAGAAGCTGGTCGGGCTGGTAGAGGACGTCGTGCCCGGCGTCAGCGTGGCCAACTGCGTAAAGTTGCGGCCATTCAATGGCAAATCTGCGACCTGCTCCGACGTGATGACCTGTCCGAGGGTCGGGTTCGCCGTCTCCACCGCGACTTCGGTGGCGCTCACTTCTACGTTCGTCGAAACCGAAGCGGGCACAAGGCTGAAATCCACTTCACGCTGCTCATCCACCTGCAGCCGAATGTCTTTCTGCTCCGATGGCGCGAAGCCCTGAGCGTCCACGCGAATCGAGTAATGCGCGACCGGCAGCAGCGGAATCAGGTAATGCCCGGAATCGTCGGTCTTCGCCTCGCGCGTGAGGCCAGTGTCCTGCGATGTGGCCTTCACCGACGCGCCAGCGACAACAGCGCCCGCCTTATCCGAAACGGTTCCTGAAAAACTTCCGTTCGCCTGCCCGTAAACCAGTGGAGTGATGGAGAAGGCAAGCAAAAAGACAACGACAACCAGCAGCGCTCTCTTATGCAGCATCGCAAACCTTTCGGCGGCCTCATCGGATGAAGCGCGCACCATGCCCGCAAAGTTACCCTGGGAAGTTTTTACTGTAGGACGGCCTTATAAATCCCCGCTCCGTCCTAAGTCAAGAATTTTCGGTAGGATAGAAATATTGACTGCCGCATTATTTCCCTCTTTTGCACAGCCCTTGGGGGCCGTTGCAGACTCGTTAGAGAGCGACGGCGCGGACTCGGTCCAGTTTCACCCTCGAACTGCCCATTCCGCATCGAAGCGCGCGCGATCATAAAAGGATTTTTGCGTTCCAATGCCAGTAGTCGAAAGTCCGGCATAGAGATTCGCGCGCCGCACCGCTTCGAGTTCCGGCACTCCTTCCGCAAGAAATACCGCAAAGCTTCCGATGAACGCATCGCCCGCGCCCGAGCTATCAACACTCTTCACGGCAAACGGCTGCACGTGCTCGCTCAGCCCGCGGCCGGCCAGCAGAGATCCATTCGCGCCCAACGTGATGATGACCCGCCGAATCCCGCCTGCCACCATCGTCTCCGCGCATTTCTTCGCGTCTTCGACATTCCGCACCGCCATCCCAGTGATGGTTTCGGCCTCGCTCTCATTCGGAATGAAGTAATCAAGTCCAGCCAGCGCGCTCATTTCGACAGCCTGCCCCGGCGCCGGATTCAGGATGCAACGAACTCCATGCTTCCGCGCAAATGCCACTGTGTAATAAACCGTTTCGAGCGGGATTTCGAACTGAAGAATGATGCAATCGCTCGCCTTCAACACCTCAGTCGCGGCGTCAACATCGTCAGGCTTCAGCGCGTCATTCGCTCCTTTCACGACGAGAATGCGGTTCTGCCCATTCGGCTCGACGAAAATCGGCGCGACGCCACTCGATAATCCCTCAATCTGCTTCACATGCGTCGCGTCGATGCCAAGGTTCTTGAAGTTCTCAATCGTTGCCGGACCAAACAGATCGCTTCCAACTCGCGCCACCATGAACACATCCGCGCCGCAAAGCCGCGCAGCCGCCGCCTGATTTGCGCCCTTACCGCCGAATCCAAGATTGAATTTCTGTCCGAAGATCGTTTCCCCAGGTTTCGGAAACTGATCGGTGAATGTCGTCAGATCGATGTTGGCACTTCCAACCACAGCAATGCGAGGGCGCCGAGCCATAAGGTTTTTTCTCAATAAGTGTAAAAGCAGGCCGAGTCTATTCGGCGCGTCCAATTGTGTCAACGCGAAGCGTCAGAGGCCGAAACGATGGGGAGCAAGATCGCGAAGTTGTTCTTCTCAGCGAACTCCGCGGCATTCCTCGGCGAACTCCGCGTTAAGAGCTTTTCTCCAGCCTCGCCAACAAAGCTTCATGAATGCGCGCTGAATATTCCAGCAAAACTTTTCTGCTATAGTTGCGTTCCTCGGAGGTTGCACCGATGCCCCGAAACGTGCGCTGTGCCCTGATTCAAGCCAGCAATGCGCTCAGCACTGAGCGTCCTCTCGCCCAAATCCGCAAGGCGATGATCGACAAGCACCTCAAGTTGATCGAGCAGGCGGCGAAAAAGAAAACGCAAGTCCTGTGCCTGCAGGAACTTTTCTACGGCCCATATTTTTGCGCCGAACAAAATGCCCGCTGGTATGAACTGACCGAGCGCGTGCCCGACGGTCCCACCGTGCGCCTGATGCAAAAGATCGCCGCCAAACATCGCATGGTAATCGTGGTTCCGGTTTATGAAGAGCAGATGCCCGGCGTCTACTTCAACACCGCCGCGGTGATCGATGCCGACGGCCGCTATCTGGGCAAATACCGCAAGCACCACATTCCGCACTGCCATCCTGGCTTCTGGGAAAAGTTTTACTTCACTCCCGGCGACGGAGGCTATCCCGTCTTCGAAACAAAATACGCGCGGGTCGGCGTTTACATTTGCTACGACCGTCATTTCCCCGAGGGCGCACGCATTCTGGGCTTGAACGGCGCGGAGATCGTCTTCAATCCTTCCGCCACAGTCGCCGGTCTCTCGGAATATCTATGGGAACTCGAGCAGCCCGCGCATGCGGTGGCGAACGGTTATTTCGTTGGCGCAATCAATCGCGTCGGCGTCGAGAAGCCGTGGAGCATCGGCGAGTTCTATGGCAAAAGCTATTTCTGCAATCCGCGCGGCAAAATTATCGCGCAGGCCAGCCGCGATAAAGATGAAGTAGTGGTCGCCGATCTCGATCTCGATATGATCGCGGAAGTCCGCAAAGTGTGGCAGTTCTTCCGCGACCGCCGTCCCGATAGCTACGGCCCAATCACGACTCAGAGCGCGAGAAGCGCAGCAGCAGACTGAAAGTGGTTCCCGGCGAAGTAGCGCCGCCGTCTCGGCCGCTGTCGGGAGGGCGTCCCGCCCGCCCTGCCAGGCAGTGAGGAACTGCAAGCACAATCGTCGCGCCCCGGATGCAAGCGAAGAATGCGAAGCGAATGACAACTCCAAAATCCGCAATCGAGTCCAGCCCGCTCTACAATCCCGACCTCGCGCCCGCCGATGCCTCGCACCGTAATTGGGGTACATACAACTTCGCAGCGCTGTGGATTTCGATGTCGGTCAACATTCTCACCTACATGCTCGCGGCAAGCCTGATTCAAGGTGGAATGAACTGGAAACAGGCGGTGATGACAATTTTTATCGGCAACGTGATCGTCCTCGCGCCGATGCTCTTGAACTCTCATCCCGGCGCGAAGTACGGAATTCCGTTTCCAGTTCTGGCGCGTGCGTCGTTTGGACTGCTGGGCGCGAACATAGCTGCGGTTCTCCGCGCGCTGGTAGCCTGCGGATGGTTCGGCATTCAGACCTGGATCGGTGGCGAGGCGATCAGCACCCTGTTGGCCACGCTAGCTCCCGGATGGAAAAATTTCCCCCACGCCACCGCCGTTTGCTTCCTTCTGTTCTGGCTGATCAACCTCGCCGTAATTCTCATGGGAATTGAATACATCCGCATCCTGCAGGGGATCAGCGCACCCGTTCTCTTAGCGGTTGGATTGTTGCTCCTGGCGTGGGCGTATCGCACCGCGGGCGGCTTCGGCCCCATGTTGGCCGCTCCGTCGCGCTTCACCAACTTCGCCGACTTCCTCAAATTTTTAATTCCAGCTCTGAACGGCACGGTAGGTTTCTGGGCCACAGTCTCGCTGAATATTCCCGACTTCACGCGATTCGCGCGCAACCAGCGAGAGCAAGTCCTCGGCCAGGCGCTGGCGTTGCCGACAACGATGACTCTCTATGCTTTCATCGGCATCGCGGTAACGTCCGCAACAGTCTTGATTTACGGGACGGCAATCTCTGACCCTGTGCAGCTGCTCAGCCGCTTTCATTCGCCGGTCGCCGTGGTGATCTCGCTGATCGCGATTCTGCTGGCTACGCTGAACGTCAACATCGGCGCGAACGTTGTTTCG
>JBEKJF010000179.1:0-9311 GCA_050011375.1 Candidatus Sulfotelmatobacter sp. | reverse complement strand
CAATCACGTCCATCAGCGGCGGATACTTGGCAACGTACTCCACGGCATTCGCGCGATCGAGTTCGCTGCAGCAGGCTGTGCCGGTCACGAGAATATCGAGATCGCCGACGGTCTCACGTCCGCGGCGAAGCGAGCCCGCCGGCGTGATGCGGTCGATGCCAGGATACTTCGCGAGATATTCCGTGAGTTTCGTCGCCTCGGCTTCAGCAGCATCAATGAGAAATCGTCCTGAGATGCGCCGGTAATCTTCGATCGCCTTCAGCAATTTCTGCTCGTGCTTTTCACCCATGCGCGGCAGCTCGCGAATCTTGCCTTCACGCGCCAGCTTTTCTACGCCGTCAACGTCGCAAACCTGATGAGCACTCCAAATCAGTGCGATGGTCTTCGGTCCCAGTCCTTGAATCTTCAACAACTGCAGCATCGACGGGTGATACTTTTTGAGCAATTCCGCCTGCAGGCTGAGCGTGCCGTCCTTAAATAGTTGCCGTAGGTTGGCGAGCATCCCCTTGCCGATACCGGGGATGGCAAGCACCTTCTTGTCGTCGCCGACAATATCTTTGATTTGCTCGGTCAGGTTTTCGATAGCCTGGGCGGCGTTGCGATAGGAGCGGATGCGGAAAGAATCCTGCGCATCGATTTCGAGCAGGTCCGCAGTCTCGTACAAAATGTTGGCGATGGATTTGTTGTCCACAGACTAGAGATTAAACAAGATTGGCTCGCGCGGCCAGTGCTGGCGACAGAGAAGAGACGCGAATCAAAAACAGATTTCGCGCAGCCGACCGCAAAGTCTTCCGGACCGGCATCAAGCTTCGGATACATCGCGACGACTCGCCACGTCAGGCGCTCTTGCTAACGTTAGCGGCCTGGGGTCCCTTTTGACCCTCGGCGATTTCAAACTCCACCGGGTCGCCCTCTTGCAGGCTCTTGTATCCCTCGGAAGAGATCGCGCTGTAATGTACAAAAACGTCGGGACCATCCGCACGCCCGATGAATCCGTAACCCTTCGCGTTATTGAACCACTTTACTGTGCCTTTCAGACGTTCCACGTGAACCCCCTTTTTTCGCACGTCTAAGTTGGGGGGCCAGAAGACGTGCCCGCATTTAAGATGCATTCTGAAACGATAAGGATGGGAGTGTCAAGATGAAATGGCTGCGAAACATCCAGGGGTCGTGTAGGACGGCCGCTTCGCGAGTTTGCCCTGAGCGGCGCCGAAGGGTCCGGCCGAGCGCAGCGAGGCTCACCTGACTCCAGCCCCAAAAAAAGCCTATTTTCCTCGCCGCTGATGATCGAGCCACAGCACCGACGAGATGGTCTTGGCATCCCGAATCGTGCCCTTCAATACCATCCGAACCGCCGCAGGTAACGGCACCATGCGCTTGCGGATTACCTCATCCGCTTCAGGCTGCGCCTTGCCAGGTCGAAGGCCTGTGGCCAGATAAACGGACATGGTTTCGGCAACGAAGCCGGGGCTGGCGTAGAAGTTGAGAATGCGCCGCCAATGCGTGGCAGAGTATCCTGTTTCCTCAAGCAGTTCGCGCTGAGCCGCCGGGAGCGCCTTTTCGCCGGGATCGATGCGCCCGGCCGGAAGTTCCCACAGATAGTCCTTCGCAGCGTGGCGATATTGCCGCTCCAGCAGCACGCGCGGTGTCGAGTGCGATTCGTCGATGGCCAACACCACCACCGATCCAGTGTGGTGAATAATGTCCCGGCGGGCACGAACCCCGCCGGGCTCCTGAACTTCGTCCGTGGTCACCCAAAAGACCGGCCCGCGATAAACCGTGCGCGAAGAAATCAATCGCGCTTTGGGATGTGAACCAGCTTTGGGTTTAACCGCCTTCGACTTGGAGCGTGGAGACTTGGGCATCACAACAATATAAAGCACGGAACTGCGGTCTTACTTCTTCATTCTGACTTCATACTTCTTCGTTCCCGAATCAGAAGTGAGAAGTCTGAATGCAAAGCAGGGCTGTCGTCCAAGCGCATGCCAACTTCTAGTTCTGCTATGCTGCCGGGCATGTCTCGCAAGCTATCAGCCAAGCCGCGCATCACGATTGTCGGCGCAGGGAATTTGGCGAATGCGCTGGCCCATGCCCTCCGCGAAGCGGGATACGAGATCGAGCAAATCGTTTCGCAGCTTCAGCCAGCGTCCCTGCGGCGGGCCCGGCGTCTGGCGCGCGAAGTGGGAGCGTCCGCGGCAATTACTTCGCGAGGGCGAATTCAATCTGAAGTAGTTTGGTTTTGCGTGCCTGATCGAGCCATTGCCGCCACAGCAAACTTCCTCGCAGCATCAGCGGATTGGTCCGGCAAAGTGGCCCTTCATTCCAGCGGCGCTTTGGCCAGCGATGAACTTGCCGCGCTGCGCAGCCGAGGAGCAACGATCGCATCGGTTCATCCGTTGATGACGTTCGTGCCCGGTTCACGCCCCTCGCTTGCGGGAGTTCCATTTGCCATAGAAGGCGATTCCGCGGCAGTGCGCGTAGCACGCCGCATCGTGAAGAATCTGGGCGGCAGAGCTTATTCCCTTCAGAAGGAAGACAAGGCCGCTTATCACGCGTGGGGAACTTTCGCATCCCCTTTGCTGACCGCCCTTCTGGTGACCGGCGAGCATGTGGCCGCCGCGGCCGGCATCGAGCGAAAAGCGGCAAAGAAAATGATTCTCCCGCTGGTTCGGCAAACCGTGGCCAACTACGCGGCCCTCGAAGCGGCGCAAGCGTTCAGCGGACCTATCATCCGCGGCGACATCGAGACTGTGAAGCGCCATCTCCACACTTTGCGCAGGTTTCCCCTCGCGCAGGATGTTTACCTGTCTCTAGCCCAAGCGGCGCTGGCGTACTTGCCGGGAAAAAATAAAAGTGCGCTTGTGCGAGCGCTGAAATCCTCAGCGCGGAACAGACGCGGAAGTTAGTTCCGCTTTCCTCCGCGACATCGCGCGCCATGCCATTGCCAGCAATCCCAGCACAACAAATGGAAACGGAGCGGCGGTGCGTAGGGGCAGAACAAATACCGCCTTCGAGTCAAATAGTTCCGGGCTGAGCAATGGGCGTAACGCGATCAGGCTTACCGATGCCACCCAGGGCCATAACAAAACCGCGATCCCAAGAGCAAGAAGAGCGCGAAAGATCGGGCTCGAACGCTGCGGCGGCTCGCGGCTGGCCAGCAAGAAAATCCCCGGCAGAAGAATGATGTGATCGCAGACGGACTGGCCGGGCAGTACGGCAATCGCCGTGATGGCGAGCAATAAGCTCAGCGCAAGCCAGAATTCGTGCGAACCGGCGGCAGCAGTGCGGTAGCGCCAGGCAAGCGCCAGAGCTGCTATCAAGGCCACAACAAGCACAGCCGTGCCGCCGAGCGATCCCAGACTCGACCCGAGCAGAACGCTGGCTAGCGGCGGCATGGCATAACGAGGGTAGCCGAGCATCACGCCCGTCCACTCCCGTATCCAGTGCGGCCAGACGGCCAGAGCAGCGCCGACCAGCAGCAACATAGTGGCAAAGAAACCCACGCTCAAGCGGCCACGGCGGCGCCAATCCTGCACGCTCCAAATGAGCAAGTACGAAATCGCGAGCAGCGTCATTTGCGGTTTGATCGTGGTCAGTGCCATCAGCATTCCAGCCAGCAACAACCGGCCTCGCAGCAGTGCGAGCAAGGACGCGGCCAGAAGAAATCCCACCAGCAGCCCCAACTGTCCGGCATAAAGGCCTTCAAGTTCGGGATAGCTGCACAACGTTAATAGGATGATGATTGCCAACCATACCCGGCTCACGCGCCAGTGCAATGCCTGCGTCCAAAAGAAAACTCCCGCAGCAGTGAGCGCGGCCAGAAGCGCAGCCCACGCAATCCGCAAACGAAGAAACGGAACTTCGCTAGCCGGCCAGAACAAAAGATCGGTGAATGCGGGATAAGCGAATGTTCGATAGTCCGCAGGAGGGTCGGTTGGAATGCTTGCATCGAGCGGGCGCCCGAACAATCCGATTTGGATCTCACGCGTGTTCGCCGCGCTATAGGGATCGCGTCGCTCAGCAAGCCACTCCCGCGATGTCAGCCAGATGGGATAAAAATCGTTGCAAAAAGAATATTTGCCGGCCAAATGCTTCGCCTCGCGCACTCTTTGCACCCGCGGCATGAACAAACCAAACTGGTAGTAGACCATGCCGGCCGCCCCTATGAGCGCAAGGCCCAGAGCGACAGCGGCCAAACGAGACCGGCGATTTCCAGATTCAGGTGCGGGCATTTCGGCAGCTAGAAGTTAGCGCATTAAAGCATGGCTTAAAGATTCATGCAAAGTTGACGCAGCGTTCAATAGCAGATCACTCCCGGGTTGTCTTGAAAGGCGCGGCTTCGGCGGTTGCGGGAAAACTTCCGCCCATCAAGGATCGGGAAGGGCACGACTTCAGTCGCGCGGTTATGCCATCAAAAATGCAGTCGCGAGCGCCGGAGGCCGCATATTTTCAGCTCAAGTACCAAGCTCAGTAAAAATATGCCCGAGTTTTTCCTTTTTGGTCTTGAGGTACTCTTCGGCGTGGGGGCTGGGTTTCACTTCGCACGGCACTCGCTCCACCACCTCAATACCAGCGCGCTGCAAAGCCTCCACCTTCTCAGGATTATTCGAAAGCAGCCGCACTCGGGTCACGCCCAGCGCCTTCAGCATCTGGCCGGGCAATGCAAAGTCGCGATGGTCGGCCTTAAACCCGAGCCGCTCATTGGCTTCAACCGTATCCAAACCTGAATCCTGCAGTTCGTAAGCCTGCAATTTTGCCATCAGGCCGATGCCGCGGCCTTCCTGCTGCTCATAAATCAATATCCCTGCGCCCAGTTCGCGAATCATCGACAGCGCCATCTCCAACTGTTGTCGGCAGTCGCAGCGCAGAGAATGAAAAACGTCGCCTGTAAGGCATTGCGAGTGAATCCGCACTAGCGGAGGAGTGGAACGAATATCGCCCATCACAAGCGCGACTGCTTCCTCAACCGGGCCATTGCTATTGGAGCCGGCTTCCGATCGGAAACCGTAAATCCGGAACTTGCCCCAGCGCGTAGGGAAGTCTGCAGATGCGACAGGTTGAAGGGAATTAGCACTCACATCTCGATTATAGCGGCGATCATAGCCGCTGCGCGATGAGCCGTGGGCGACGAGGTTCAACTAACCGCGCGCTTTGAAGGGAAAAATCGCATCCTGCTTGGAAGGAATAGGCGAGCCATTGCGAGTAGCCGGCTGAAAACGCCAGCTCTCCAGCGCCGCCAGGCACTTGTTATCGATCTCCGGACCAAGGCTCTGCAGCACCGTCTTGCGGACAATCTCCCCCGTCTCGTCGATCGTAATCTCGATCACGACCTTTCCCTCCGACAAAGGCCGCTGCCACGGATAAATCACCGGATCGGCAGTCGCAATCGGTAGCGCCGGACGAATCTCATCGCCATACACCGGCCCTCCCGGCACACTTCCGTAGGGAAGTCCTGCAGGCGCGCCATGTCCCAGCTTGGTTAGCGTCGCCGTCTTCGCGCTGTCTTCCGCCCCTGAAGCAATGATCGGGGCCGAAGGCAACGCCGGCTTGGCCTGCGCAGGGGCCGGTTTCCAAGTCAATTTCTCGTGTCCCAGCCGCTGGTGCCGATATGCTTCGGTTGCGCTATCCGACGAACTCGTATCACTGTCGTCTGGCTTTTGCGTAGGGAAGTAAAGATGCGAAACCACCTTGCCGTTATGCCCAATGGCAACGGACGCCGGCATCAGAAGTTGTGGTTCCGGGCTATGCAGTAGCCAAGCGAATAGCATCCCATGCAGCACGAGCGAAACGGCCAGCACTCGTCGCCGCGTCGGTTTCCCAGGATTCAGTTGCGCAAACACGTTGAGCGAACCCCCAGCCAATACCGCACTAATCTTAGGTTAGACGTGCAGAGGGGGCATTCGTCAAGGCCCTTTTGTGCACTGCTTCTCAGCCCCGAGCACTCGCAGGTCGGGTGCAATGAAACCCCGCAGCCACGGACGGACGGCTTAGGCCACATCGGACATTAAGTTATTTTTGCTGCAATTGCACTGGAAACCAGGGAAAGGCTTGCTATGCAGCATTCGGTCAGGATCAAAACGGGCAAGGGTCCCGCGGCGATCACGCTTTCGCGTTCTTGTGCATCTCCACCGTGCTCCAGGTCTTGTCGGCGGCGTGGCAAAGATTTTCCAGCGGACATTCGACGCATTTGGGTTTGCGCGCGATGCAGAGTTTGCGTCCGTGCCAGATGATCTGGTGGGAGAAGAGAATCCATTTCTCGCGCGGGATGATGCGCATTAAATCCTGCTCGATTTTCTGCGGATCATTGTTCGTAGTGAGTTCGAGACGGCGCGAGATGCGGTGCACGTGGGTGTCGACGACTATGCCTTCGGCTTTTTTGAACCAGCTTCCTAGCACGACGTTCGCAGTCTTGCGGGCGACGCCGGGCAGGGTGAGGAGACCCTCCATGTTCATAGGAACTTGACCGCCGAAGTCGGCGACCACCTTCTTGGCCGCGCCGACCACTGACTTCGATTTGTTGCGGAAGAAGCCGGTGGATCGCACGTCGGGTTCGAGTTGTTCCGGCGCAAGCGCAGCGAATGCTTCCACCGTGGGATATTTGCGGAAGAGTTCGGGAGTTACACGGTTGACGTTGACGTCGGTCGATTGCGCGGAAAGGATGGTCGCAACCAGAAGCTCCCATGCGCTGGTGTGCGTGAGTGCGCAGGTAACGTCGGGATAGAGCTCGTCGAGGCGCTTCAGGATTTCGGCGATGCGGTCGGGTGCGAGAGGATTGTATCCTTTCGCAGCCTTTGAAACGGCCGCAGTTGTTTTTCGTTCCTTCGAGGCAGCTTTTGTTCTCCGACCCGATGATGCGCGGGATTTTGGCCTGAGCGATGTCGAAGGAAGAGTGTGCGGCACGCCTTCTTGACGGCCGGTGCGAGCAGGTTGGCGGGGTGCACTTCCACGGGGCATGAGGGCAACATCTTAGCAGAGACCTCGGTAACCAGAGGCAGGATTGACTCGACAGATATCCCTCGGTAGTCTGGAGTTCAAGCAATCTTTTCCGAATCTTATGGCCGTAAACTCCATTCAGCTCGGGCAGGTCTGGCGCAATGATGCCGATGGCCAGGACTACCTGGTCACTAAGGTTTACAGCGAAGTATTCACGCAATATGCGATGTTGCGTCCGGCAGGGATTACCGCTCCGGATTCCCCTACCGTGCGCATCAAGGTGGCCAAGAGCCCGCAAGGCGCGTCCCTGCCCGGATATACGTTTACTCAGGACGGCTCGTTTTAGTCAGTTCTCAGTTCTCAGTCGTGATGCAGAGACGCTGGCTGAGAGATGCTTGCACGTCCAGCTTTTCCGCGGGGATTTTCCGATACACTGATTTAGTTCCGATTCCAGTTCCCAGTTTGTCTAAGCACGCGGTTTTAACTGAGAACCGAGAACTGAGAACTGCTTTTTAATGACTGAAAAACTTCTAGCCGTCATCTTCATGTTCATCAGTTCTGTGATCAGCGCGACCGGCTATGCCGGCATCGCATTGCTGATGGCAATCGAGTCGGCGTGCATCCCATTGCCTTCAGAGTTGATCATGCCGTTTGCCGGCTATCTGGTTTTCACCGGGACGTTCAAGCTGTTGTGGGTGGCGACCGCGGGGGCGATTGGGTGCAATCTGGGTTCGCTGGTTGCATATGAAATTGGGTGCTATGGCGGGCGTCCTTTAGTCGAGCGCTACGGCCGCTGGATTCTGATGGGGCGCCGCGAACTCGATTGGGCCGACCGCTTCTTTGCGCGCTGGGGATACCTTGCCGTATTCATCGGTCGCCTGCTGCCCGTGATTCGAACCTTTATTGCGTTGCCGGCCGGCATAGCGCGCATGCCGCGTGGACGGTTTCATCTCTACACATTCCTGGGATCGTGGCCGTGGTGTCTGGGCTTGGCGTATCTCGGAATGAAGCTGGGCGAGAACTGGCGCGAGTTAGGCAAGTACTTCCACAAGTTCGACGCCGTGATTGGAATCGTGCTGCTCGCAGCTGTGACCTGGTTTGTTTGGAGTCACTGGCAGAATCGGATGAAGACGGTGGAATAATCCGCGCGGCTGTTCCGGAGACCACGTGCCCGAAGTCCCCGAAAAAGAATCGAAAAAACTGCACAAGATCACGCCCATGGCTCTGCGGTGGTCGAGAATGCCGGTGAGCCGGCTGCAGATTTTCGCGGTGTGGGTGTTTGTCGCAATCCTGGCGGCGATCACGGGGCATGCCATCTCGCTGCACGTTTTCGAGATTGCCTCGGCAGCATGTATCGCATTTTTTCTTTGGCCTTTTGTGCAGGGTCCATACCTGCTGTATACAAAAAACTGGCGGCCATTGCGGGCGGATTATCGAGTTTCCGAAAACCCGATCCGGCCGGAATTTCCCAAGCCTCGCGTTGACGCCTTGTTGAGCCTGGGATTTCAACCTGCTGGCGAGTTGGTGCAGGAGCCCGCAGGCAGGAATGTTCTGGCGCATTTCGCGATGTTCATCCATCCCGCGAACAAAGATTCTGCGCAATTGGGGCGGATCATGTCAGGCCTGCAGATAATTCATATTGTGGTTTTCAAAGCTCGATTCGACGACGGCTTCGCGTTTGAGACCAGCAATTCTCACGTCGCACCAATTTTTGAACCGGATCCCAGATTTCATGTTTTTCGGTTTGCCGACGTGCGTTCGACCCATGACCTTTACCGGTTGCATCGCAAGATCAAGGAACAGTTTTTTGCTTCGCAGCATTCCGTTCTAGCGGATGAACGAGGTGAACTGGCCGAATTCATGGCGCGCGCTGAAGTCATCCATCAAAAGCACGCGCAAGGTGGCGATTATAAATTGTCGCCCGCCGGCGACCGCTCACGTTTACACATGGAGGGGAGCGATTCGTCACGCCTGGCTGTTCGCCTGGCCGATCGAGTCTTTTCGACGAACGCGTGCACACAGCGCCGGCATGAAACTGGCGAGGGAACTTGGCCTTCCCATCAATCCAAAGTTCGGACGATTGGAAGAATCGCTGCGAAATCGCAATACGACTGCCGATCAAGGAGGACTATGAAATCTTCGCCAACTGTGACGCCACGATCTGCCACCGGCCCTCCCGCTTCACCACCACATCCATGTAAATGTAGCGAACTGTGAAACGTCTTCCATCTTGTTCGACTTCGTCATCTTCCGAGCCGTGAACAATAGCTAGATCTTCTTTCGGCAGGCGGATGCGGCGACCCGTCGAGGTCATCGAGACGTAGCGGATCGCGCCGGAATTGAGACTCGCGAGCACATCCTGTTTGGTGAACGCCTTG